>PSLH01000005.1:33511-50991 GCA_040289505.1 Thermoleophilia bacterium
CCGCACGCCGCAGCTGGTCGCCGATGATGCCCCGGGCGACCGCTAGAGTCGCTCCCCGAGCCTTGAGGGCGGCCAGGTAGGCGGCCCGGCTGCCCCGGAACCGGGAGGCAATCAGGGCCTCCTCGACCGCGAGCACCCGTCCGGAGGAGACCCGGGCTCTTTGTCCCTCGACTAGGCGAGCGAGGAGGGCCGAGAACGCCACCTCCTCGTCGCCGGTCAGGGCCGCTACCCGGCGCACGGTCGCTTGGCCAATGGTGACCTTGCCCAAAGCGCAGCGCGCGCCGGGCGGGAGAATGATCTGCCCTTCCTCCAGCGAGGCGTTGAAGCCCGGCCCGGCCGCTCCCGGCCCGTCGCAGAGCGACTGGTCGCGTGCCCACAGGGAGACGCAGGCAGCCTTGGGCTTGTCGGGATCGGCTCCAGCCCCGTCGAAGGTGCCCCACCCCCAGCTGATCAACGTCCCCAGCCCAACCTCACCGGCGACCTCCTTGGCGGCCAGCGTCTGCAGCTTGACGAAGCGGAGCCAAGCGCTCGTAGGCTGGAGGCCCTCGCGCCCGCCCTTCCCTGGCCCCGACTGGAAGCCGAGAACGAGCCCGATGCGAGCAGGATCGACCCCGATCGAGGTCAGGTTGGCGACCGCCTCCCGGAACGCTTGCCGCATCGTCCGGCTGCCGAGGATCGGCCCCATGCGCATGATCCGGGGAGCGTTGAAGTACACCTCGGGGACGAGGTCGGCCACCTCCGCCGCCTTCCGCCACCACTCGAGCGCCTCGCCTCCGGTGTAAGGGGCAGCGGGGAGGAGGAGGTACGCCCTGGCACCCCGAGCGGCGATGCCCTGGAGGAGAGCGAGGACGTTGGCCCGGTACTGGGCGTTCGTCGCCGTCCAGGGGGTGGTCGTCCCCGGGCCGTTGAGCTCGTTGAGGACGATGCGCGGGGTGCTGCAACCCGAAGAGGCTATCGCCCGATCGACCAGGCGGTCGGCCTGGGCGGGGATCGTGGCGGGATCAGCGGGAGCAGCGGTCGTGCCCACCAGCTGCCCCAGCTTGCTCCACCAGTAGACGGTCTGGGCGCCGGCCCGGCGAAGCTCGCTCGCGACCTGGATCCCGGATGTGGCCGCGATCACCCCCGGGCGCCCGAACACCTCCTTGCGGAAGCTGACCGACCCCTCGGCGTAGTCGAGCCACAGCGGCCTCGTGTCAGGAAGCCCGCACTCGTGCACCCCCGGCCGCGCCTGAGGTCCGGCCGGAGCCAGGAGAAGGACAGCGGACAGGGCGGCTCCTAGAGGAAGGAGTCGTCTCCACACGGCCTTTCTCAGAGTAGCGACGGGCGCGGCCTGGCGCCCGTCGCTACCTCACTGCTCGTCGGCTGGCTCGACCGTGGGCGTCTCGCCCGGGGCTCCGTCGGCTCCCTCCCCGGAGTCGAGGCCGAGCGAGGCGAGATCGATACCTGTCCCGCCGGCGGTGCCGATCTCCTCCAGTGCGGCTAGCACCGCCTCTCTCTCTACCACCCCCTTGGGCGGGGCCTCGGTGGGGACGACCTCGATCGTCCGGTAGCGCTTAAGGCCGGTGGCAGCCGGGATCAGCTTGCCGATGATGACGTTCTCCTTGAGCCCGACCAGCCGGTCGACCTTGCCCTCGATGGCGGCATCGGTGAGCACCTTGGTCGTCTCCTGGAAGGAGGCGGCCGACAGGAACGACTCGGTCGCGAGCGAGGCCTTGGTGATCCCCAGGATGAGCGGCTCGTAGGTGGCTGGCTCGCCGTCCTCGGCCTTGACCCGGGCGTTCTCGCGCTCCAGCGTCGCACGGTCGACCATCTGGCCGGGGAGGAGGTCGGTGTCTCCCGAGTTGATGATGCGCACCTTCTTCAGCATCTGGCGCACGATCAGCTCGATGTGCTTGTCGTGGATGTCCACCCCCTGGGACTTGTACACCTTCTGCACCTCGCCCACGAGGTAGAGCTCGGTGGGCGTGGAGCCCTTCCCCGCCTTGGCATGGAGCTCCAAGAGCTCGGCGGGGTTGATCGAGCCCTCGTCCAGGGGATCGCCCGGCTCCACCCGTTGGCCGCTCTCGACCAGAAGGCGCGTACGCCGCGGAAGCTGGTACTCGACTGGCTCGGGCGGCTCCCCGCTACCGTCCCCGTCCGGGTGGACGAGCACGCGAGGGCCTCGCTCGGTGTACTCGACCTCCACCCGTCCCGCGACCTTGGCAAGCTGGGCTGCCCCCTTCGGGTTGCGGGCCTCGAAGATCTCGACCACTCGAGGAAGGCCGTGGGTGATGTCGGCCCCGGCCACGCCCCCGGTGTGGAAGGTACGCATGGTGAGCTGCGTCCCTGGCTCCCCGATCGACTGGGCGGCGATGATGCCGACCGCGTCGCCAACCTCGGCCATCTCCCCTGTGGCCAAGAAGGTGCCGTAGCAGAGCCGGCACACGCCTAGCTCGCTGCGGCACTTGAGCACCGAGCGGACGGGGACGGTGGCCTGCTCAGCTCCGTCGCCGAGCTCCTCGACGAGCTGCCGTAGCCTTGGCACCGTGAGCTCCTCGCCCTTGGAGGCGAGCGTGGTCTTGCTCGGCTTTCCGTCCTTCAGGGGCTTGAGCACGTCAGCCGCCAGCACCCGCCCAGCTGCGGAGCGGTTGAGGCCGTCGGGGAGGACGAGAGGAAGCTCGATGTACTCCTCGGTGCCGCAGTCGTCCTCGCGGATGATCACGTCCTGGGCGACGTCGACCAAGCGCCGGGTGAGGTAGCCCGAGTCGGCCGTGCGCAGAGCGGTATCGGCCAAGCCCTTGCGAGCCCCGTGGGTGGAGATGAAGTACTCCAGCACCGACAGGCCCTCCATGAAGTTGGCCTTGATCGGCCGCTCGATGATCTCCCCTTTGGGGTTGGCCATGAGCCCGCGCATCCCGGCCAGCTGGCGGATCTGCTTGAACGAGCCCCGGGCGCCCGAGCTGGCCATCATGTAGATGGGGTTGAGCTCGTCGAGCGTCTCCTCCATGGCGTCGGCCACCGTGTCCGTGGCCTCGGTCCAGATGTTCACGATCTGCTCGTGCCGCTCGGCCTCGGTAATGAGACCTCGCTCGTACTGGCGCTCCACCTCTGCCACCCGAGCCTCGTACTGGGCGAGGATCTCGTCCTTCTTGAGCGGCACCACGATGTCGTTCTTGGAGATCGTGATCCCGGCCTGGGTGGCATGCGCGAAGCCCAGCCGCTTGATCGTGTCCAGCACCCCGGCGATCGCGGGAGCGCCGTAGCGGTCGACGAGCTCGGAGATGAAGTCGGCGACCTGGGTCTTGGCCAAGGTCCGGTTGATGAAGGGGTGGGCCTCGGCCTCGTCCCCTACCGACTCGCGGATGGAGCGGGCGATCTCCTCGTTGAAGATGACCCGACCGGGAGTGGTCACGATGAGCTCGTCGCCGCGCCGGTACTCGATCGTCTCCTGGAGGCCGACCTGGCCAGCCTCGAGCGCCAGCTCGACCTCTTCCTCAGAGGCGAACCGCTTGGGCTGCGGGTCGAGGGAGGCAGGATCGACTGAGGCGAGGTCGGGCTGGGGAGAGTAGGTCAAGAAGTACAGCCCCAGCACCATGTCCTGCGTCGGGGTGGCCAGCGGCCGTCCGTGCGCCGGCGACAGGATGTTGTTGGAGGAGAGCATGAGGATACGGGCCTCGGCCTGGGCCTCCGCCGACAGGGGGACGTGCACAGCCATCTGATCGCCGTCGAAGTCGGCGTTGAAAGCGTGGCAAACGAGCGGGTGCACCTGGATCGCCTTGCCCTCCACGAGTACAGGCTCGAAGGCCTGGATACCCAGGCGGTGAAGGGTGGGCGCCCGGTTGAGGAGCACCGGGTGCTCGGCGATGACCTCCTCCAGGATGTCCCACACCTCCGGCTCCATTGACTCGACGTACTTCTTGGCCGCCTTGATGTTCTGCACGATCTTTCGCTCGACCAAGCGGCTCATGATGAACGGCTTGAACAGCTCCAGGGCCATCAGCTTGGGGAGGCCGCACTGGTGCAGGCGCAGGTTCGGACCGGCCACGATGACCGATCGGCCCGAGTAGTCGACCCGCTTGCCGAGGAGGTTCTGGCGGAAGCGCCCCTGCTTTCCCTTGAGCATGTCGGAGAGCGACTTCAGCGGGCGATTTCCCGGCCCGGTGACGGCCCGTCCTCGCCTGCCGTTGTCGAACAGGGCGTCTACCGCCTCCTGGAGCATGCGCTTCTCGTTGTTCACGATGATCTCGGGCGCGCCCAGGTCGAGCAGCCGCTTGAGCCGGTTGTTGCGGTTGATGACCCGCCGGTAGAGGTCATTGAGATCGCTGGTGGCGAATCGACCGCCGTCGAGCTGGACCATGGGCCGTAGCTCAGGCGGGATGACGGGGATCGCCTCCAGGATCATCCACTCAGGACGGTTCTCGGACTTGATGAAGGCGTTGACGACCTTGAGGCGCTTGATCGCCCGCGCCTGCTTTTGTCCCTTGGAGGTTCGAATCGTCTCCCTCAGAGACTGGGCCTCGGCCTCTAGGTCGAGGTCGCGGAGGAGGTCGCGGATCGCCTCCGCCCCCATGCCGCCCCGGAAATAGACGCCGAAGCCGTAGGGAGAGCCGAAGCGGTCCTTCATCTCCCGGAAGATCTGCTCGTCGTTGATGACCATCTTCGGCTCGAGCTCACGGAAGAGCTGCCACGTCTGCTCCAGTCGCTCCCGTGCCTCCCGAGCGGCCTCGTGGGCGTCCAGCCGCCGCTGCTCGATGTCCTGGTACATCTCTCGGGCCTTGAGCAGCCAGTGGATGATGGCCTCCAGGTCCTCCTTGGTGATCCGGCCATCGGTGCGCAGGCAGAGGTCGTTGGCGAGCTCGCGCAGGGCCGCCTCGTCCATGTCTCCGTCCGCCTTGGCCAAGAGATCGCGGAGGAGGCCGTTGCCGAGCTCCCGCGCCTGCTCGAGGCGCTTGCGATCCACCGAGGCCAGGAGCTCGGCGTCCTCGCCGGAGAGCTCCCCCCCGGTCAAGAGAGCCTCCACGATCCGGTTGAGGTGCTTGGTGATGGCCCCCTTCTTGGAGCCAGTGGCGGTGCTCAGCTCGGCTCGGAGGGGGGCGAGCGCGCGCAGGATGTCAGCCGCAGCCTGCACCACCGTCTCTAGCTCGCGAGGCTGCAAGCGGCGATCGTCGCGGACGGCCGCGTTGCGGACGAGCTCCCGGATCTTCCGCGAGTCCTCGGTCGTGATCTGGGGAGCGAGCTCGCAGAAGAGACCGCTTGCCAGCTCGCGCACCTCGGCCAGCGAGGGGAGCCCCTGCTCTTCTGCCCACAGGGAAAGTCCCCGCGCCCAGAAGTCGTCGTCCTCGTCGAAGTTCCGCTCCTTGCCCTTGGCCAGGTACTCGCGGCGACGGGCCAGGCGGTCCTCCAGCTCGGCCAGCTGCTCGTCCCGATCGACGAAAATGCGCTCGTACTCAGCCCGCACCTTGTCCTCGAGATCGGCGAGGTCGCGCTGACGCGCCTCCTTGTCCACGTGGGTGACGATGGAGGCGGCGAAGTAGAGCACCTTCTCCAGCTCCCGGGGGGCGATGTCGAGCAGGTAGCCGATGCGGCTGGGGACGCCCTTGAAGAACCAGATGTGGGAGACCGGAGCGGCCAGGTCGATGTGGCCCATCCGCTCCCGCCGCACCTTCTGGCGGGTAACCTCGACGCCGCAGCGCTCGCAAATAATGCCCTTGTAGCGGACGCGCTTGTACTTCCCGCAGTAGCACTCCCAGTCCTTGGTGGGACCGAAGATGCGCTCGCAGAAGAGGCCGTCCCGCTCCGGCTTCAGCGTGCGGTAGTTGATCGTCTCGGGCTTCGTTACCTCGCCATGCGACCAGTCGCGGATTTGCTTGGGCGAGGCAAGCCCGATCCGGATCGCGTCGAAGTCGTTGATGTCGATTTGCGTCACAGTGATTCGCTCCCCTGGTCGAGATTCACCCCAGCGTGATCTCCATTGGTGTCGTCGTCGGCGTCGGCGGCCACGTCACTCCTCGAGGTCGATGTCAGCCAGGTCGAGGTCGATCGGCTCCTCCTCGCTCGGGCCCGGCTCCTCCAGGCCGAGAGCCTCGTCGGCGGGCAGGGTCAGCTCGCCCGCCTCGTCAACCCGATCCTGTCCCTCCTCCACCTCCTCGGCGGTGGGCTGCCGGGTCGAGGCTCGCAGCGTCTCCGTGGACAAGTCGATGCCGAGCTCCTCGGCCGCCCGCAGTAGCTCATCCTCCTCCTCGCGCACCTCGAGCTCGCTGCCCTCCTCGGACAGGACGTGGACGTCGAGGGCGAGGGACTGCATCTCCTTGAGCAGGACCTTGAAGGACTCGGGAATGGAGGGCTCGGCGATGTTCTCGCCCTTGACGATGGCCTCGTAGGCCTTGACCCGCCCCACGGTGTCGTCGGACTTGATCGTGAGCATTTCTTGGAGTGTGTAGGCAGCGCCGTAGGCCTCGAGCGCCCACACCTCCATCTCCCCGAAGCGCTGCCCCCCGAACTGAGCCTTCCCGCCCAGGGGCTGCTGGGTAACGAGAGAGTAAGGCCCCGTCGAGCGAGCGTGGATCTTGTCGTCCACCAAGTGGAGCAGCTTGAGGATGTACATGTAGCCGACGGTGACCTTCTGGTCGAACGGCTCGCCCGTCCGGCCGTCCAACAGGCGCACCTTGCCCGAGCAGCGACGGCCGGGGGGGCGGGTGGGGTCGACTTTCATCTTGATGGGGGAGTCCGGGTTCTGCTCCACCCACTTGACGAGGGCGTCGTCCACGTCCACCGGGGTGGCCCCGTCGAAGACGGGAGAGGAGACTGGCGTCGGCCCGTCAGCCTTGCCGTTCTCGCCGAAGACGCCGTGGTACGCAGCCCAGCCGAGGTGAGTCTCCAGAATCTGGCCGATATTCATACGGCTGGGGACGCCGAGCGGGTTCAGGACGACGTCCACCGGCGTTCCGTCCTCGAGGAAGGGCATGTCCTCCTCAGGCACGATCTTGGCGATCACGCCCTTGTTGCCGTGGCGGCCAGCCAGCTTATCGCCCTCGGCGATCTTGCGCTTCTTGGCCACGTACACGCGCACGAGCTCGTTCACCCCCGGCGGTAGGTCGTCGCCCGCGTCTCGGGAGAAGGTCTTCACGTCGATCACCTTGCCTCCCTCGCCGTGGGGAACCTTGAGCGAGGTATCCCGGACCTCCCGGGCCTTCTCCTTGAAGATCGCCCGGATGAGCTTCTCCTCGGCAGTGAGCTCGGTCTCGCCCTTGGGGGTGACCTTGCCCACGAGCAGGTCGCCCGAGCCGACCTCGGCGCCGATGCGGACGATGCCCCGCTCGTCCAGGTCCTTGAGCGACTCCTCGGAGCGGTTGGGGATGTCTCGGGTGATCTCCTCGTCGCCCAGCTTGGTCGAGCGGGCGTCGATCTCGTACTCGTGGATGTGGATAGAGGAGAGGACGTCCTCCTTCACCAAGCGCTCGGAGATCACGATCGCGTCCTCGAAGTTGAACCCCTCCCAGGGCATGAAGGCCACGAGGAGGTTCTTGCCCAAAGCCAGCTCGCCGCGATGCGTAGAGGAGCCGTCAGCCAGGACCTGCCCTGCCTTCACCTTCTCCCCTAGCGCCACGATAGGCCGCTGGTGGATGAGCGTCCCCTGGTTAGAGCGCATGAACTTGACGAGCTCGTAGACGTCGCGCTCGCCGTCCTTCCTTTCCACCACCACCCGCTCGGCATCGACATCCACGACCGTGCCAGAGCGGCGGGCGAGAACGACATCGCCGGTGTCGACCGCGGCCCGGTACTCGAGGCCCGTCCCCACGAGGGGCGGCTCGGTGATGAGCAGCGGCACCGCCTGGCGCTGCATGTTCGAGCCCATGAGAGCACGGTTGGCGTCGTTGTGCTCCAAGAAGGGGATGAGCGCCGTGGCCACGGACACGATCTGGGCCGGCGACACATCCATGAAGTCGACCTCCTTGGCCGACACCATCACCGCCTCGCCCTCGCGGGAGCGGCAGAGCACCTGGTCGTGGAGAAACCTTCCAGTCTCCAGGTCGAACGGCTCCGAGGCCTGGGCGATCGTGTACTGGCGTTCCTCAGCCGCGTCCAAGTACACGATCTCGTCCGTCACCCGGCCGTCGACCACCCGCCGGTAAGGAGTCTGGATGAAGCCGAACTCCGACACGGTGGCGTAGGAGGCGAGCGAGCCGATGAGGCCGATGTTGGGCCCCTCGGGCGTCTCGATGGGGCACATGCGCCCGTAGTGGGTGGGGTGGACGTCCCTGACCTCGATGGGGGCGCGCTCGCGCGTGAGGCCGCCTGCCCCTAAGGCCGAGAGGCGCCGCCGGTGCGTAAGCCCAGCCAGCGAGTTCGTCTGGTCCATGAACTGGGAGAGCTGGGAGGAGCCGAAGAACTCCTTGAGCGCAGCCACTACTGGCCGGATGTTGATGATGGTCTGGGGCGTGATGGCGTCCGCATCCTCGGTCGTCATCCGCTCCCTGACGACCCGCTCCATCCGGTAGAGGCCGACCCGGAACGCCTCCTGGATCAGCTCCCCCACCGTGCGCAGCCGTCGGTTGCCGAAGTCCTCGTACTCGTCGAGCTCGCCCCGGATCGGGTCGCGGCTGAGCGAAGCGGCGTCGGCTGCGTAGTCCTTGGAGTCGTCGGGGACGCCGAGCCTCCGGGGAAGCTCGACGAGCTTGCGAACCAACGCCACGATGTCCTGGGTGGTGAGGACGCGGACGTCCTCGGGCACGGACACCCCCAGTCGCTGGTTGAGCTTGTAGCGCCCGACTTTGGTCAAGTCGTACCGCTTGGGGTCGAAGAAGAGCGCGCGCAGCAGGCTGCGGGCGTTGTCCAACGTCGGCGGCTCTCCCGGTCGCTGCTTCTTGAATACCTCGATCAGCGCCTCCTCCTCCCGCTGGGAGGGGTCCTTGTCGAGCGTGAGAGCGATGTAGACAGAGTTGTCGAAGAGAGCCAGAATGGCCTCGTTGGAGGTGGTGTCGAGGCGCCAGCCGGTGGAGGGATCCTCGGCCGGCAGCGCCCGCAGGAGCGTCGTCACCGGCAGCTTGCGCTTGCGATCGATACGCGCGTACACGACGCCCTTCTTGTCGATCTCCAGCTCCAGCCAGGAGCCGCGGGCAGGCATGAGGTTGGCGGTGAAGACCTGCTTGGTCGGGTCCTTCGGCTCCATGAGGTAGGCGCCGGGGCTGCGGACAAGCTGGGTCACGATCACCCGCTCGGTGCCGTTGATGATGAACGTGCCCTGCTCGGTCATCATGGGGAAGTCGCCCATGAAGACTCGCTGCTCTCGGATCTCGCCCGTGTCCTTGTTCACGAAGCGCACGGTCATCGAGAGCGGCGCCTGGTAGGTGAGGTCCTTCTCCCGGCACTCCCTGATCGAGAATTGGGGCTCGCCGAATTCGTAGTCGCCCAGCTCGACGGCGAGCGTCCCGGTGTAGTCCTCGATCGGCGAGATGTCGTCGATCGTCTCCCGCAGGCCCTCTTCTAGGAACCAGCGGAAGGAAGCCTTCTGGATGTCGATGAGGTTAGGGGGATCGAGAACGTGCTTCAGGCGCGAGAAACTGGTGCGCACGCTAGGCGCAGCAACCCTGCTGGTCAAGTGAGGCTGCCTCCGTTGGAGTTAGTCGTGATCGCAGGCGAAAAGGCCGGTACCTCGGCGGAACCCAGAAAGATACACGAAGCCCGGGCCAAGCGCAACCCGAAGCGAGGCCCAGGCGACGGGGAGCCGCACGTCGCGCGCCTCGAGCTCTCACTTGATCTCGACGGTGGCTCCAGCCTCCTCGAGCTGCGCCTTGATCGCCTCGGCCTCGTCCTTCGCCACCCCCTCCTTCACCGGCTTGGGAGCGGCGTCTACGAGGTCTTTGGCCTCCTTGAGGCCAAGGCCGGTGATGGCGCGGACGACCTTGATGACCTGGATCTTCTTGTCCCCGGGGCTCGCCAGCACGACGTCGAACGTCGTCTTCTCCTCGGCAGCGACCCCATCGCCCGCCGCCGGTGCCGTCCCTGGGACGGCGGCCACGGCGACCGGGGCGGCGGCGGTGATCCCCCACTCGTCCTCGATTCGCTTCTTGAGCTCGACGAGCTCGAGCACCGTCATCTTGCCCAGCTCCTCGAGCACCTTGTCGACTGCGCTCGCAGCCATCTACTCCTCCTCCTTTTCCGATTCCACGTTCGATATGTCGCCTGACTCGCTCTCCTCCGTGCGGGCCGCCCCCGAGGGCGTCTCCTCGCCTGCGAGCCCCTCCCCCGCCCCTCGCAGCTGGTCAGCTCGGGCCTCGAGGAGGCCCACGAGATCGCGCAGAGGAGCGGCGAGGAGGCCCACGACCGCCAGGAGAGGGGCGGTGACGGCCCCCAGGACCTGGCCCCGCAGGACGTCCACCGTGGGCAGCGTAGCCAGCGTCTCCACCTCCTCGGCCGACAGAGGTCGTCCGTCGAGGAGTCCGCCGCGGACGGCGAGAAGGCGGGTTTGGCGAGCGGTCTCCCGTAGGGCCTTGGCCACCGCCACCGGGTCGCCCCCGGACTCGAGAAAGGCGATCGCGGTGGGCCCCTCCAGCAGAGCGAGGAGCGCCTGGGCTCCCGCCGCCTCTGCCGCGCGCCGGGTGAGCGAGTTCTTCACCACGGTGAGCCGAGCGCCGTGCTCGAGCAGGCGCGAGCGGAGAGCGTCCATCTCCTTCATGGTGAGGCCGCGGTAGTCGGCCACGAGGAGGGTGTCGGTCGCCCGCAGGCGCTCCGTCAGCTCGGCCACGATCCGCTCTTTGTCCGCTCTCAGCATCGCGCGTTCTCCCTCCACGACTAAGGCTCGCCGGAAGCGAGCCCGAGCCAGCCCGTCGGCTGGGAGCGGACCCGCCTCGGCTGGGCTTCCACCTCTCGGCTGCCAGCTGTCTTGGGCGAGCGCGTGGTCAAGTCGTCAGGCGGAGACTACCTCCTTCTCGACCTCGGACGCGGTCGCTTCCGTCAGCTCCTCCACGATATCCCGCGTTCGAGTGGGGTCGACGCGGACGCCCGGGCTCATCGTCGTGGCCAAGGTGATCGAGCGGATGTAGCGGCCCTTGGCGGCTGCCGGCTTGGCCCGAACGATCTCCTCCACCACCGCGGCGTAGTTCTCCAGGAGCTCGCGTAGCCCGAAGCTCTTCTTGCCGATGGGGACGTGGACGTTGGCGCCACGGTCTGTGCGGTACTCGATCTTTCCCGCCTTGGCGTCCCGTACCGCCTTACCGACGTCGAAGGTGACGGTGCCTGTCTTGGGGTTGGGCATCTTGCCCCGCGGCCCCAGGATGCGGCCGAGCTTACCCACGATCCCCATCATGTCCGGCGTAGCGATGGCCACGTCGAAGTCGTCGAAGCCCTGCTCGATCCGGGCGGCGAGATCGGCTGCCCCCACCACGTCGGCCCCGGCCTCCTCGGCCTCCTTGGCCTTCTCGCCCTCGGCGAACGCGGCCACCCGCACCTGTCGACCGGTGCCGTGCGGGAGCATGAGCGTCCCTCGGAGCTGCTGGTCGGCGTGGCGGACGTTCAGGCCCAGTCGGAAGTGGGCCTCGATCGTCTCGTCGAAGGCGACACCATCGAGGCTCTTCAGGAGCTGTAGCGCCTGCAGGGGCGTGTAGACGCGCTCGCGGTCGACCCGGGCGCGAGCCTGGAGGTAGCGCTTGCTCCGCTTCATCCCTCCACCTCCACGCCCATGCTGCGCGCCGTCCCGGCCACGATCTTCATCGCCTGCTCGACGTCCCTCGCGTTCAAATCCTCGAGCTTCGTCTCGGCGATCTGGCGGAGCTGGGCCTGGGTGAGACGGCCGACCTTCTGCCGATTCGGCTCGGGCGAGCCCTTCTCCAGCCCCAGCGCCTCCTTGATGAGGACGGCAGCGGGAGGCGTCTTGGTGACGAAGGTGAACGACCGATCCTCGTAGACCGTGATCTCCACCGGGATGATGCGGCCGCTCTCGTGCTGCGTCTGGGCGTTGAAGGCCTTGCAGAACTCCATGATGTTGACCCCGTGCTGGCCGAGAGCAGGCCCCACCGGCGGAGCGGGGTTGGCTTGGCCGCCAGGGATCTGGAGCTTGATCACGGTGAGGACCTTCTTCGCCATGGAGCACGCAGGGTAGCGACTGCGCCCCTAGTCGATCTTCTTGACCTGGTCGAAGGAGAGCTCGACCGGGACCTGGCGCTCGAAGATGTCGACGAGTACCTTGAGCTTCTGCTGCTCGGGGTTGACCTCGATGATCTCGCCGTCGAAGTCGGACAGGGGGCCAGACGTGACCTTGACCGACTCGCCCAGCTGGAACTCGACCTGAGCTCGCGGCCGCTCAGCGGTCGCGGTCCCGGTGCGCAGCAGGCGGTCGACGTCAGCCTGAGAGAGCGGTACCGGCTTTCCGCCCGGCCCAGCGAAGCCCGTCACCCCGGGGGTGTTCTTGACCACCGCCCAGCTCTCGTCGTTGAGGTCCATGTTCACGAGGACGTAGCCGGGGAGGATGCGCTTCTCCGTCTGCACCTTCTGGCCGTCCTTGGTCTCGATCACCTGCTCGGTAGGGACCACGATGCGGCGAAAACGGTGGCGCTGCCCGAGCGAGTCGATGCGGTGCTCAAGGTTGGCCTTCACCTTGTTCTCGTGCCCTGAGTAGGTGTTGATCACGTACCAGCGGAACATGCTTTCCCCCGGCGCTAGCGCAGGAACACGTCCTGAACGAGCCGCTTGAAGGCGATGTCGGCAAGCCAGATGTAGGTACCAACGATGGCGCAGGCCACGAGGACGACCACCGTGCCCTGGATGACGTGCCGCTGCGACGGCCACTCGACCTTCTTCAGCTCTCCCCAGGACTCGGCGAGGAAGCGGCGAAGGCCGCCCTCCTCCCGCCGGCGCGCCCCCGTCTGGGTCTTGGCCGGCTGCTGAGGTCGGATCTGGGCCTGGCGCGCGCGCGCCAGCTGGGCGACGCCTGCCTCGGCCTGCTCCCTCCGGCGAGCCCGCCGCTGAGCTCTCGTCTGCCTGGCCATCGCGCCCGCGGGCTACCTCGTCTCGCGGTGGACGGTGTGCCGGCGGCACCAACGGCAGTACTTGCGCAGCTCGATGCGATCGGGGGAGTTGCGCTTGGACTTCTGCGTCTGGTAGTTGCGCCGCTTGCACTCGGTGCAGGCGAGGGTAATCGCGACTCTGACTCCGGTTGCCATATCTCTCCGTACCTACGCAGGACGATAGCGGCGGGAGGACTCGAACCTCCGACACGCGGATTATGATTCCGCTGCTCTAACCAACTGAGCTACGCCGCCGCGGGGACGAGTGTAGCAAGAGGCGGCGTCCCCTCCTCCGTGTACGGTGGCGTTCTATGGGCCAGGCCGAGACTTGCCTGCGCTGCGGAGAGGAGATGCGCTGGCTGCATCGGACCTGGCAGTGTCCGGGCTGCCTGCTCAAGCTCGGCTGCTGCGAGGGAGAGGGGCCCGAGCCACGCTGGGCGGAGGCGGACGGCCAGGCTCGGCTCAGGGCGCGGGGCGAATCCCAGCCCGGGTGACGAGCACGTTGCCGACCTGAGCGATGGGTAAAGGCACGGGCTTGCCGTCCAGCCTCGCCTCCACGTTCCAGGGCGCCCCCATCCGGATCCACAGCCGCCCCAGGAAGCGCCGACGCTGCCCCCGAGCCAAGATGCCCTGGAAGAGCTCAGCCCCTTGGCGCGACCCCCGTCGCACCAGGATCCAGGAGTCGCCGCCGACAGCGACGAGCTCCAAGCGGGGAGGAGGCGACGGGCGAGGCCGTGGCGGCGGAGGGGTGGGGCGGGCTCGAGCGACCTGTGGTCGCGGCGCCGGCGCCCTTGAGGCCGCATGGGGCCTCTCGCCCCCGCCCGGCCTCCAGGCGAGAGCCGCCACCACCACCCCGGCGGTAACCAGGGCTCCCAGGACGAGCCCCGCACGCAGCCAGGAGCGGCGAGCAGGCGGCAACGGTGGGAGGGGAAGCGGCTCTTCTTGCCGGTAGCGAAGGTCGTACTCCTCGAGCACGAGCTTCTCGTCCACCCCCAGGAACCGGGCGTACTCGCGCAGGAAGGCGCGGGCGTAGGCATCTCCGGGGAGGAGGTCGAAGCGATCGCTCTCCATCGCGGAGAGGTGGCGGCGCCGGATGCGGGTCGCTCGCTCGGCTGCAGCCAGGTCGAGCCCCTGCCGCTCGCGCGCCTCGCGAAGGAGGGTACCGAGCTCGATCATCGCCCCCTCTGCGGGAAGAGCCGGAAGAAGGCCGACCAGATCTCTCGGGCCACGGGGGCAGCCGTCTCGGCCCCGAAGCCTCCGTGCTCGACCAGGACGACCACCACCGCTCGGGGGCGGCCAGCGGGGGCGTAGGAGGCATACCACGAGTGGTCGCCGCCTGGGGGAGCCTCGGCCGTGCCGGTCTTGCCGGCCACCGGCACCGGGAAGTCGGCGAAGATCCGCGCCGACGTGCCCTCTGGAGCGTGAGCGGCGGCGTAGAGGCCCGCTCGGATGGCAGCCAGGCCGGGGATGCGGATGCGGGCGCGGGGCGGGAAGGAGAGCCGCCGCACCACCTGCCCCGAGGCGTCGAGCACGGCCTTGCCCAGGTGGGGCCTCACCAGTCGCCCTCCGTTGGCGATGGCGGCGTAGGCGACCGCCAGCTGGAGAGGAGTGACCGCGAGGTAGCCCTGGCCGATGGACATCGTCACCGTGTACCCGGGGTACCAGACCCGCTGCCAGGGCTGGGAGAAGACCCGCCGTAGCCAAGCGGGAGTGCCCACCACGCCGGCCGACTCTCCGGGCAGGTCGATCCCCGTGCGACGCCCGAAGCCGAAGCGAGAGACCCCACGCTGAAGGACTGGCCTGCCAGTCGCTCGCTGGCGCTGGTAGAGCCGCAGGCCCAGCCGGTAGAACCAGGTGTCGCACGAGATCGCCAGGGCCTGGGGGAGGGTGAGGAGCGCGTTGATCCCTGCCTCGACGTTCCGGAAGACGGTGTTTCCCACCTGGAGCGAGCCCGTGCAGGGGAGAACGCTGGAAGGGGCGATCACCCCCGAGCCGATCGCGGCGGCGGCCACGAGCGGCTTGAACGTCGATCCTGGCGGGTAGACTCCCTGGGTCGCTCGATCCACGAGCGGGCGATCAGGGTTGGCCGGGTCGAGCAGCCGGGCCAGGTAGCGTCGATCCCGAGCCGCCGCCACCTGGTTGAAGCTTGGGTAGCTCGCCAAGGCGAGGATGGCCCCGTCGCGAGGATCGAGAACGACCGCCGCTCCTCCCGAAGCGTCGGGGTGCCCGCCAGCACGGGCGCTCTCCACCCCCCGGGCCAAGGCTCGCTCCACCGCTCGCTGGAGGCGCGCGTCCACCGTGAGCTGGAGCGAGCGGAGGGGACGGGGACCGGCCACCCGCAACGGTCCCCGTGGGCGCCCCAGAGCATCGACCCGTACCCTGGCCCGACGGGACGGCGCTCCCAGCACCCGGTCGTAGGTCGCCTCTACCCCCGAGCGCCCGATGACGTCCCCCATGCGGTAGCCGCGGTAGCGGGGCTGTCGCAACTCCGCAGGCCCGATCTCGCCCAGGAGCCCGAGGAAGGAGGCACCGAGCGATCCTTGGGCGTACCGCCGCTCGGGCACGGCTGCGATCCGAAGCCAGGGGAGCTCGCGCCCTCGCTCCTCGAGGTAGAAGGCGAGCCACCGAGACACACGGGGGAGGACGACCGGGGCAGTGTATGGGGAGCGGGCAAGCTCCCGCTGGATCCGATCGACGAGGAGCCGGAGAGGAACGCCAGCCAGCTCGGCCAAGCGAGCCAAGCGAGCTCGTCCCTGAGCGCTTGGACGCCAGCGGGCGCCCGTCCCCCGACCAAGAGCGCGGGGATCGACCGTGACCACCAGCCGGCCGTCGGTATCGGCGAGGGGCCTCCCTGCTCGATCGACGATGGAGCCACGGGCGGTGGGCACCCGGACCACCTGCCAGGCCTGAGCTTTGGCTGCCCGGCTGTAGACAGGCGAGCCGAGGATCTGGAGGGACCACAGCCGCACCCCCAGCACGGCGAAGCCGATAGCGACGATCAAACCGAGCAAGCTCGCTCGGCGGAGGAAGGCAGCGCTCCCCGCGAACCCCCGATCGACGACCGACAACGGTCGCACGCGCTCGAGCGCGGGCGCCGGCAGTCTCGCCGGCGGAGGAGGGTGCCCCGGCGCGGGCGTGACAGCACCTGGAGCGGCAGGGAGAGTCACGGGGCCGCCCTACCGACGACGGGCAAGCGCCCGACGCAGCCACTCCCACCAGGTGATCCGCGATCTGGGAAGGCTGCTCGCCCCTCGTACGAGGAGAACACGGCGGCGGGGGTCGATCTCCTCCACGTCCCGGGCGAGGACGAAGAGCCGCCGCCGGGGCGGATACCGGCCCCTGACCACGAGCGCGTCCGGCCTGTCGAGGCAACTGCCGAAGCGAAGCTCCTCGACAATCCCGAGTGGGCGCCCCTCTACCGTCACGCTGAACCCCTCGCACCGCATGAGCCAGTAGTCACGGTCAAAGAGGAGACTGCGAGGAAGCGCCGGCGTCACTGACACGGACTCCTCGGACGTGGCGCTCATCCGCGCGACTCCCTTCGCCATCGGACAGCCTCGTGGGTCAGGTACGTACTACCGAGCCCGGAGACGCCCCGCTTGCGCTAGGCCGTCCCGGCGGCGCCTACGGGCGACGTCTCGATCATAGCTCTCTCGGGAGGGTCTCGGAGGCCGCTCGCTGGGCACAATCCAGGCGTGGACCGAAAAGAGCGAGAGCGAATCCTGGGCGAGTGGGGCGTACGGGGAGAGAGCCTGCGCGAAGGACGAGAGCGAAAGCTCTTGGAGCGAGACCTGGAGGGAAGCCCCCTCCTGGGCCGGCCCCTCCCCCAGCGGCGGCGCAACTTCCGGCCCGCTGTCGACACCTACGTCGTCTCCTTGGGTGGGCCGACTGCCTACATGCACCGCTTGAAGACCATCGAGCTGGAGACCGAGGACCACGAGAGGCGCCTAGAAGAGGCGTGGCGCTCGCTGGCCCAGGAGCTCCTCGGCGACCCGCTCGCGTTCGCCCGCCGCTGGCGCGAGCTGGCCCAGCGCTGGAGCTTCGACGCCGTCAACGACCTCATCCACCGGCACAACCGCTGGTACCCGACGGAGGCACGCTTGCCCATGGATCCCCGGAGCGGCGACTTCGTGCCCGTGGGAGGAAGGCCCTACTGGCGACGCCCGCTGGACGCGGCCTGGGTGCTCGAGCGCTTCCCCCCTTGCCTCGAGGCCGCCCTCTCTCCTCAGGGCGAGGGCGGCGAGCGCTCGAGCCACTCGTAAAAGGCGGTCACGCTGCCCTCGATGGGGTAGCCGACGCGCCGCACGCTCGCAACCTGCGTGGCCCTACCCTCGAGCTCGGCGAGAAGGAGCGCGCTACCGCAGGAGGAGGCGTTGGCAACGAGACGCCGCAGGAGCGGGAGTCGATGCGAGCGACGCCGCGCCTGAGGCTGACCGAGCGGGGCAGGCCGGCCGTCTCGGCAGGGAACGAGCCACCGTACCCCGCGACCGCTCGGCGGCC
>PSLH01000107.1:0-6746 GCA_040289505.1 Thermoleophilia bacterium
AAGGCGTAGAAGGCGAGCAGGTCCTCCTCGGCCTGCTCGAGCGGCTCGGCCACCTTCGGCATCGGCCCTTGCAGGCGGGCGATCACCTCGCCCACCCGGTCTCTGGCCTGGGCGCGGCTCTCGGCGGTGAAGATCTCCCGCAGCGCCGCCGAGACGAGCCCGCGCTGGGCGGGCCGGCAGCGCTGGTGCATGTTTCTGGCCAAATGGACCGTGCGCCGCTGCCAGGGGCAGGCGAGCACCCTCGCGATCGCGGTGCGCAGCCCTGCGTGCTGGTCGGAGACGCAGAGGCGGACGCCCTGCAGCCCGCGGCGGCGGAGATCGCGCAAAAGCTCGACCCACAACGCCTCCGACTCGACCTCGCCCAGGTCGAGGCCGATCCCCTCCCCGCGTCCGGTCTCGTGGACGGCGTAGGCGAGATCACCAGCGCCTTCGAGCGGACGTGACCGCCGTCTCTGACCTTTGACCTGCTTGGCGTCCAGCCACAGGTACGGGTAGTCGCCCTCCAGCGGCCGGCCCCGGAACGCCTCGACCTGCTCGTCGAGGGCGCGGCAGAGCGCCGACACCCGGTCCTTCGACATCCCCTGCAGGCCGAGCTGCTCGACCAGCCGGTCGACCTTGCGGGTGGAGACGCCGTTCACGTACGCCTCGAGCACGACCGCGACGATCGCCTGCTCGGAGCGCCTCCTCGGCTCCAGAAAGGAGGGGAAGTACGCTGCGCCGGAGCGCTTGCGCGGAATCGCGAGCTCGATCTCACCCACTCGTGTCTCCCAGGCCCGCGGCCGGTAGCCGTTGCGGTGCGTCGTGCGCTCCGCGCTCACCTCCCCGCGGGCGGCGCCGATCTCCGCGGACACCTCCGCCTCCATCAGCTCACGCGCCACCAGCGCCACCGCCTCGCGCAAGAAATCGCCCGCCTCGCCGGCGAGCACGCCGGCAACGACATCGGCAACGGTCATGCTTTGGCCATCGGCCATCGTGGTGCTCCTTTCGTCGATCGACGTGGACGTCAACCGACGAGTCTGGAGCCCGCGGTGGCCGGACTAGCCTCGCCCAGCCGCCACGGATCCCGTTACACCGCTTCTACCGACGCGACCGCTCCGGTACTCCGACCGTCACGAAGTCATGCTCTTAAAAAGGGGCGTAAAGTCCATACATACGCTTTCCCGCCATCTGTCGGTCGACGAGCGAGCACAGGCGACCGACGCCGGCGCTTCGCCTCGTCGCCAGACGAGTCGCCGATTCGCCTTCGAAGTAGCGAGCGCAGCGAGGCAAGCCGCCGGTACCGACTGTCCTTCGAGCCAAAGACCGAGGGGAGGTCTGGAGGGCGAGAGGGGCGCGCGGGCACGCCCCTCTCGCGGGTAGCGACCCCGTGCGCGGCTAGCGGGCGGTCGTCGGCCTCAAGACCACCCCAGCCCGCTCCTTCTCCTCGGCCTTGACTCGCTGGTGGAACGCTGCCACCGCCAGAATGGCGAAGCCGATCCCGGAGAGTAAAAGGGCGACCCCGACAACGATGCCGAAGGTCGATACTTGCTCGGCGGTGTAGGCGAGGTTCAGCGCTGAGGCGAGGGCGGTCTCCGTCACCCATACGTTGCGGGCTCCGTTCGAGACCGGCTGGCCGGTCTTGGGATCGGTCACGGCGTACTTGGGGTCGTTGGTGCCGCCGTTGAAGTCGGTGGCCTTGGGTGGAGCGTCAGGTTTGGCCAAGTAGCGGCCCATTTGCGCGTACACCAGTCCGCTCGTGCCTTCGAGCGCGTGGATGCGCATGTACTGGGCGAAGCAGCGGGCCCGGTCGCCGTTGTTCACGAGCTTGCCAGCCACAGAGCAGCGGGGAGCTTCGACCTCCGTGAGCTCGATCGGGTCCGCCCCCGCCTTAGCCCGAGCGGCCGCGAGCTTCTTTTGGGCTTGCTTGACCGCCTCGATCGCAGGGACGATCCCCGTCGGGGTCATGTCCGGCGTTCCCACGATGTACTCCTGGGCGAGGTTGGACTGAACGGTGCTACGCCCGTCGGCTCCCAGGACGATGGCCGTAACCCCGAAGGCGACGAGAACGATCGCCGACACGATGCCGCCTACCTCCAGAATTTTGGCCAGCGTGAGCTTGCCCTTCATCGCGTGCCTCCTTGTCGCTTGGTCTCGGGACAGTGTCGGGCACGCGCGAAGTGCCGTCATCAGCGACAAGAACCCATTGACCCTACGGTTTTCCCGCCGACTCGGGTCGGGACGTACCCGCACGGAGCCTAGGGGGTTGCCGCGAGGGGGGACTCAGGCTTCTCAGATGCAGTCTCTCAGCCCTTGTGCCTCGGGCAGGGTCTCCAGCTTCTTCAGCGTGTTGTTCTCGATCTGGCGGATGCGCTCCCGGGTCACGCCGAATGCCCGTCCTACCTCCTCCAAGGTGCGAGGAGGCTCTCCGTTCAGGCCGTAGCGAAGCTCGAGCACCTTCCGCTCCCGCTCTGGGAGCGACCCTAGGGCGCGCTCGATGTCCTCCCGACGCAGCGAGAGCGAGGCCGAGTCGAACGGCGACTCGGCCTGGTCGTCCTGGACGAAGTCACCCAGCTCCGACTCCTCCTCCTCGCCGATCGGCTTCTCCAACGACACCGGCTGCTGGGCCATGCGCAGGATCTCGCGCACCTCCTCGGTGGTCATGTCGAGCTCGGCCGCGATCTCGTCGGGGCGGGGCTCCCGGCCCAACCGCTGGACGAGCTGTCGCTCGATATGGACGACCTTGTTCAGCTTCTCCACCATGTGCACCGGGATACGAATGGTGCGCGCCTTGTCGGCGATCGCCCGCGTGACCGCTTGCCGGATCCACCAGGTGGCGTAGGTGGAGAACTTGTAGCCTTTCCGGTAGTCGAACTTCTCCACCGCCCGGATCAGGCCCAACGATCCCTCCTGAATGAGATCGAGGAAGGAGAGCCCTCGGCCCAAGTAGCTCTTGGCGATGGAGACCACGAGCCGGAGGTTGGCCTCGATCATCTGCCTCTTTGCCTCCATGTCGCCGCGCTCGATCCGCTTGGCCAGGTAGACCTCCTGGTCGGCCGTGAGCAGCGGCACCTTGCCGATCTCGCGCAAGTAGAGGCGGAGAGAGTCGAGCGACGGCTCGACCGAGAGGTCAAGCTTGGGCGCCGCCTTGTCCTCCTCGGGCAGAGCTGGCTGGTCGACCTGGGGCGGCTCTTTGTGCTGCTCCCCTTCGATCAGCTCGATGCCGTGGTCGATCAGGTACGCGTAGAAGTCCTCGACCTGCTCCTTGGTGAGCTCGACCTCCTCGAGCCCCTGGACGATCTCGTCGTACGTCAGGAACCCCTTCTCCAAGCCCTCCTGGACGAGCTTGTGGAGCTCCTCGATGTCCGGAAGAGAGATGTCTACGGTGAGCACACTACCTCGGCTTTCTCGCGCTGGGCGGACGATTGTTGACCTACCTACCACGCAAAAGAGCCGGCACGCGCTTCTCCGGCTCACCTGTCGGGGGCCGGATATTACACAGGGAGGCGGCCGTTCGGGAAGGGCATCCTTGAGCAGGCGGCAGGCGGCCGCCAGCCACCCAAGCAAAGCCCAGGAAGCGAAGGCGGCGGGCCCTGCGAGCCCGCCGCCCGACCTCCGTGCCGCAGGAAACGTGCCGTTAGTCCCCCGGCGCGCACAGGAGCTCTCCACCTCTATCGGCAGCCCTCCTCGCCGGCTTTAGAGTGACTGGGTGGCCAATCGCTTCCTCGAGCGCCTTGCCGCCGGGCCCCCGATCTGCTGCGACGGGGGCATGGGCGTTCTCGTCATGAGCGCGGTGCCCCGGCTTCGCTGCCCAGAAGAGGCGAACATCCGCGCCCCGGAGAGCGTCGTCGCCCTCCACCTAAGCTTCATCAGGGCTGGCGCCGAGCTGATCGAGACGAACACCTTCGGGGCCAACCGCCGCAAGCTTGCCCACCACTTCCTCGAGGACGAGGCTGAGCGAATCATCCAAGCCGGCGTGAAGCTCGCCCGCGAGGCCCGCGAGGTAGCGGGCAAGGAGGTGTTCATCGCTGGCTCCATCGGCCCCCTGGGCGACGTGGCCGACGCCGAGGAAGAGCGAGCCTCGGCCTTCGCCGAGCAAGCGGCGGTCATGGAGGAGCGGGGAGTCGACCTCTTCATGGTAGAGACCTTCTACGACCTCGACGAGCTGGAGATTGCGATCCAGGCGGTACGGTCTGTCTCGGCCCTCCCCGTCGTCGCCCTCCTCAGCTTCGACGAGGAGGGGGAGACCCTGGCCGGCGTCAGCGCGGCCGAGGCGGCAGCTCGACTGCGCTGCCTGGGAGTGGCGGCGTTGGGGGCCAACCACGGCGCCGGGCCCCAGGCCGCGCTCACGGCCTTGGAGCAGATGGGCGGTACTCCCCCACCCTTGGCAGCCCTTCCCAACCTGGGACTGGCCAGCATGGTCGGTGGCCGGGTCATGTACCCACACGCAACCCCTGAGTACTTCGCCGAGTTTACGGCCCAAGCTCGTCGCCTGGGCGCACGCCTGATCGGCGGCTGCTGCGGCACTACTCCCGCCGAGATCGCCACCATCCGCCAGGCGCTGGACGAGGGTCGAGAGCCGTCGAGCCCCTTGGTCGTGGTCGAGCGGGGCCTGGTCCCGACGATGCTCGCCCCGTCGAGCAAGGAGACGTCCCTTGCCCGCGACCTGGGCCAGGGACGGTTCGTGGTCTCCGTCCAGGTCGACCCGCCTCGGGGCGGGGACTACTCGGGCCTCCTCGAGGCGGCACGGACGATCAAAGAGTCGGGCAGCGCCGACTACATCGACATCAACGACAACGCCACGGCCAGCGCAAAGCTCTCGGCCATGGTGATGGCGGCTGCCATCGAGCGTCATGTGGGCATGGAGACGATCCCCCACTTGACCGCCCGCGACCACTCGATCATGGGGCTCGAGGCGCTTCTTCTGGGGGCCCATGCAGAGGGAGTGCGCAACGTCCTCGTCGTCACCGGCGATCCCCCCGAGGTGGGCGATTACCCGGGGACGAGAGGCGTGTACGAGGTAGACGCGATCGGCCTTGTCCAGCTCATCTCCCGGCTCAACGCGGGCGAGAGCTACAACGGCAAGCCGATCGACGCCCCCACCTCCTTCTTCGTGGGCGTGGCCGTCAACCCTACCGCCGACGACCTCGATCTGGAGGTGGAGCGCCTACGGCGGAAGGTCGCAGCCGGCGCCCGCTTTGCCATGACCCAGATCCTGTTCGACCTCTCCTACCTCGACCGTCTTCTCGACCGCCTGGGCGGCTCAGCCCCGGTGCCCATTCTCGTGGGCGTGTTTCCGCTCACCTCGTACCGGCTCGCCCTCCGCCTGCACAACGAGGTCCCAGGCATCGTCGTCCCCGACCGCCTCCAGGAGGCTATGCGCAAGGCCGGGGCTCACGCCGCCGCTGTCGGCATCCGACATGCCCGAGACCTCGTCGCCGAGGCTCGGGAGAAGGCATCGGGCGTGTACGTGGCTACTCCGTTTCGGCGTCCCCTGGCCGCTCTTGAGGTGCTCGGGTAGGAGCCAACTACCTGGGATACACTGTCCTCGCTGCTGGGGGCGTAGTTCAGCTGGTTAGAACGCCGGCCTGTCACGCCGGAGGTCGCGGGTTCGAGTCCCGTCGCTCCCGTCTCGGGCTCTGCCGACGACTCGGGCCGCGATTTTGCCCGGCGGGGCTCGGAGCCCGGCAGGGCGACGTCCCACCAGGCAAAATGGGCCTGTGGAGGACGCGCTAGCGATCGCTCGCGCTCTTGAGGCTCGCGATCGAGAGCTCGCCGTCTCCATCGCGGAGCTTCGCAACCTCGAGCGCGAGGTAGAGAGCCTCCGCGGGCAGGCCCAGGAGATCCAGGCCGCCCTGGCAAGCTACCCGGCCGAGCGGGTCGCGCTGGAGGAGCGGCGAGGCCGAGCTTGGGAGGAGCTGGCCCGGCGCCGGGCCTTGAAGGAGGAGGCAGAGCAAGCCTTACAGGAGGCGCAAGCTCGCGACAGCCACACCACCAGGGCCGAGGCAGAGCGGGAGGTCGCTCGGGCCAGGCAGGCAGTGGCCAACGCAGAGGGGGTGCTGGCGCGCATCGATCGGTCGCTACACGCCCTCGAGCAGCGAAGACAAGGCGCCGAGCGAGCCTGGCCTGTGCTCGCTGGGGCCGCTCTCCGTGTCCAGGCGCAGCTCCAGGCCCGCGCGCGGGTGGACACGCCGGAGTGTGTCCCCTCGGGCCCGGATGACCTCGTTCTCTGGGCAAGTCGAGCGCGGGCGGCCCTCTTCCTCGCGCGCAGCGGCCTCGAGCGCGAGCGCGACGGTGTGGTCAGAGAGGCAAACGAGATGGGAGCCTCGCTCCTTCAGGATCCGCTGTTCGCCGGCGGGGCCGCCGGCCTCCGCCACCGTCTCGAGTCGCGATGACCCCGCCCGCTCCTCGGCGCCCCGTCCTCCTCTACGACGCCGGCTGACGCTTCTGTCGCTGGGCGGCGCGGGCCGTCGCCCGCCTCGACCGTCGCCAGCAAGTAGCCCTCCTCCCGCTCGACGACAAAGACGCAACTCCGCTCCTGCAGTCGGTGCCAGCGGAGGACCGACTCCGCTTCCTGTGGCTGGTCGCGCCGAGCCGGAGGGTGCTCTGCGGCGGCCAGGCGCTGGTCGCCCTTATCCAGATCCTGGAGGGAGGAGGCTGGAGAGCCTCCCTGGCCAGGAGGGCCCAAGGCGGGCTCGAGCGTGCGTACGCTCTCGTCGCCCGCCACCGAGGGCTGCTCGGCCGCCTCGTCCCAGACGGGCCCGCTCCCC
>PSLH01000108.1:0-6574 GCA_040289505.1 Thermoleophilia bacterium
CCGCCGCTCCCTCTCCGCCGAGTCGCTCGCGCTCGTCCTCGTCGACGAGGACGAGCGTGGATCACACCGAGAGGAGGTCCGCGCCCTCCAACCAGCCTGAGCGTCAGTCCGACGAGCGAGGAGCGTGACACCACATCAGCCGACTTGACTCCCCAGACGATCGCAAACTGCTGCCATAGGCGAAGACGAGCGCGACGCAGGTCACGCTGTAGCTGCTCGCCCGAGTGCGGCGATCCGTTCTGCCTCAGAGACCGGGTCGCCGTGCAGCTCGCGCACTCCAAAGCTAGCCGCGTTTGAGCCCACGACGCCCCCTCCGCCGAGCGCGACGCGGCGTGCTCGGGCGAGTGCCTCGAGCTCCGAGGCTACTGGCGGGATGCGGTCCTGAAGAGTGGCGCTGACGACGATGATCGCTGGCTGGACCGCCTGCGCCGCGCGCTCGAGCGTGTCGAGAGGCGTGTCGGAGCCAAGGTACGCGATGCGCCATCCTTGCGAGCGAAGCGCCAGCCCGAAGGCTATGAGCCCGAGCTCGTGCTGCTCCTGCGGTAGGCAGGCGAGCAGGGCGATAGGCCCTCCCCCGCGTCCCCATCCACGCGCCAGCCCGAGAAGTCGCTCGCGCATGATATTCGACGCGAAGTGCTCTTGCGCTACCGTGATCTGGCCTCGCTCCCAACGCTCGCCGAGATCGCGAAGATAGGGGAGTATCACGCCTTTTAGCACGGCGTTCACTGTTCCGAACGCGAACAGCCGATCGAGAACCGCCTGCGCCCTGGACTCGTCGAACGTCTCGAGCGCCTCGGCGAGCTCGTGCTGCACGACCACGGGGTCGAGCGGTGGGGAGCCAAGCTCGGGCTGTGGCGCGGCGAGGGCGAGCGCTGCCGCCTGCGCAGCAGCCAGCCCCTCGGCAAGGTACTGCTGCATGGCCTGGACTCGCTCGAGATCCTCCTGAGAGTAGAGGCGAAGACCACCAGGCGTGCGCGCGGGGCGAAGCAGCCCGTAGCGTCGTTCCCACGCGCGCAGGAGCTCGGGGCTGATGCCGGTACGACGACTGAGCTCTCCAATCCGGAAAGGCCCGCGTGTCTTCATTCTAGAGAACTGTGCACGACTGGAACTGGATCTTGACAAAGGTGGCTCGAGCCGATAGCGTCTTCCTTAGACAAACTCTACACAGGAGATGAACACGATGAGTACATCGAGGTCGTGCCTTCCGTGACGCTGCCGCTCGATCGCAGGCTCCTCGCAGGTCGCGGACGACTGTCGATCTCGACCGTGCCACGACACTCGACGGTTAAGACACTCGTCACGTCGGCTCGGGCTCCCCCAGCGCAGAGGCCGTCAGCTCCAACCCGAAAGGTCCGTTCTGTGTTTCTACCCCGCTTTGCTCAGCCAATCGGGATGCAATCGCAACCGGCTGCGATGTCGCCTGATCGGCGAGCTGATAGCCATTCGACACGGAGCTCAATCACCAAGCTGCCGAATCACTCATTTGAAGAGGGAGAGACTATGACTCGATTCATCGCCACGATTGCCGCGGTCGTCGCCTTGGCAGCGACCGTTGTAGCTCAGGCCGGGGCCGGCAACGCGGCAGAGAAAGCCAACCTCGTCCAGACGCTTGCTGCTACGGGTCAGTTCAAGACGCTCGTGAGCCTCATCACGAAAGCAGGACTCGCGAAGACGCTCTCTCGGCCAGGCCCGTACACGGTGTTTGCTCCTACCGACGCCGCGTTCGCGAAGGTGCCGAAGTCGACCGTGAGCGCTCTGCTCGCCGACAAGGCTAAGCTGCGGACAGTACTCTTGTACCATGTCGTACCGGGCAGGATTTCATCTTCCCAGGTTGCACGGCTGTCGTCGGTTAAGACTGCCAGCGGTAAGGAGATCCACATTCGTGTAAAGGGCGGGCAGGTCTTCGTCAACAACGCTACGGTGACGAAGGCCGACGTCACGGCATCTAACGGCGTTATCCACGTAGTAAACCGTGTCCTGATACCTCCTGCGCGCTAGTGCGCGCGGCGGAAGAGCGAATTGAGGCTTCCGTTGTCGAAGCGACGGGAGCCTCTCCGCCTTTCGGCGGCGGCACGGAATCATAGGGATGGCGACCCTCGTCACCTACGTGACGGGGCGGCGAGCGAAGCTCGTCGTACTTGGGCTATGGGTGCTTATGGTCGGGGCGTTGGGCCCCTTCGCGGGTAGGTTCGAGGCAGCACAGCGGAACGAGTCGTCCAGCTTTCTCCCCAAGGACGCTGAGTCCGTCAAGGTGCTAAAGGCGTCTGGGAGCTTTCCATCCGGAACGGTCACTCCCGCTGTCGTGGTCTTTCGCGACTCCGGCGGGTTGGGAATCGGCGACCGCAGGATTCTGGCGGTTGTGCGGAGGCGTGTCGGCGGGGCTGGCATCGAGGGAGCTCGGCCTCCCTCTCCAGTCATCTTCTCGGCCGACGGGAAGGCGGCTGCGTTCACGATCCCGATCGAGGCAAAGGGGGACGACAAGCTTCTGATCGATGCGGTGAAGGAGGTACGGCGCCTCGTCCGCCAAGATCTGCCCCGGGGCCTGCAAGCCAAAGTGACTGGCCCCGCGGCCTTCTCGGCAGACGCGAGCAAGGCGTTCGAGGGCATCAACACGACGCTCCTGCTCGTCACCGCAGGCCTGGTGCTGCTCCTCCTCGTGCTGATCTACCGCAGCCCGTTCTTGTGGATCCTGCCTCTCGCGTCGGTCCTGTTCGCCGAGGCGGTCGTCCGTGCGCTCGGTTACCTCCTAACCAGGGCCGGTGCTGTGATCAACGGGCAGACGGCCGGGATTCTCCTGGTTCTCGTCTTCGGGGCAGGTACCGACTACGCCCTTCTCCTCACTGCGCGGTACCGGGAGGAACTTCAGCGCGTGGACGACAAGCATGAGGCAATGGCGGTTGCCCTGCGTCGCGGCGGCCCAGCGATCGTGGCCTCCGCGGGAACGGTGATCGCAGCCCTTCTCTGCCTAGCTCTCGCGGAGGTGAGCTCCTTCTCCGGTCTTGGCCCAATCGCTGCAATCGGTGTGGCGGTGGCTGCATTGGCGATGCTTACACTGCTTCCGGCTCTGCTCCTCATCGCCGGCCGAAGGGCGTTCTGGCCCTTCGTGCCGCGCAAGGGGACGGAGAGCGATCTCAGAGAGGGGATCTGGGGGCGGATCGGGCCGGCGATCGAGCGTGCGCACCGGTGGGTCTGGATCGGATCGACTGCGGCTCTTGCGGCGCTCGCGCTGGGACTTGTCACGCTGGACGACAACTTGACGACCACAAGCTACTTTCGGGGATCGGTCGAATCAGTCGAGGGCCAGCGGCTGCTCGAGCAGTCATTCCCAGCAGGCGCGAGCGCGCCAGCGACCGTGCTCGTCCGGGACGAGGCGTATTTGGCCTCTGCGCTCAGGGCGGCGCGCTCGGTGCCGAGCGTGGCTTCGGTCGGAAACGTCGAGCGCGGAGCTAGAGGGGCGCGCTTCGAGGTCACCCTCCGGTACGACCCCTTCAGCGAGGGGGCGTTCCGTGCGATCCGGCAGCTGCGCGACAGTCTCGGCGGGACGGCGCTCGTCGGCGGTCCGACCGCCGAGGAGGTGGACTTGCGCCAGGCCACAAGCCGTGACACCTGGCTGCTTGTCCCACTCGTCCTCGTTGTCGTGTTTACGATCCTCGTACTGCTCCTCCGTTCCCTAGTCGCTCCTTCGGTTCTCATGGGGAGCGCGCTGCTCTCCTTCTTCGCCGCGCTCGGTGGCAGCCTGCTGCTACTCGATCTGCTTGCGGGCTTTCCCAAGGAGGACCCGAGCTACCCCTTATTGGCATTCATCTTCCTGGTCCCACTGGGCGTGGACTACAACATCTTCCTTATGACTCGAGTTCGTGACGAGGCCATAGAGCTCCCTACGCGAAAGGCGACGCTTAAGGCTCTTGCGGTAACCGGCGGCGTCATCACCTCGGCCGGGATCGTCCTCGCCGGGACGTTCTCCGTGCTGGCTCTGCTCCCGCTCGTGCCCCTGACGCAGATCGGCGTCACGGTGGCGCTTGGCATCCTCCTGGACACCTTCGTAGTACGCTCGATGGTGGTACCTGCGCTGACGTGGGAGCTTGGGGAGAGAATCTGGTGGCCTAGATCGCGGAGGCGCGCCTAGCTCACGTTTGGCGAATCGATTCGAGATGCTCGAGGTCAAGGAGCGGCTGCGGAGCTCACACGATCGAGCCAATGCGACGCGAGAGAGAACAGGTACGCTCGTTCGCCACGAGCTCGCGCGCGACTGATCGAGGGGGATGGGGGCGAGGAAATTCACCCCGGATCCGTCTGGAAGCCCTCTGGCGGACTCGAACCGCCGACCCCCTCCTTACCATGGAGGTGCTCTACCGGCTGAGCTAAGAGGGCGCCAGCCGATTGTAGCCCAGTGTCTAGAATACCCTCGCTAGCGGGGGTGTGCCCGAGTGGCCAAAGGGAGCGGTCTGTAAAACCGCCGGCTCAGCCTACGGAGGTTCGAATCCTCCCGCCCCCACTCCCTCGCCCCAGCGCCCACTACTAGGATCCAGGCGGTGGAGCGCTTCGACGCCATCGTGGTCGGCGCGGGGCCGGCCGGCTCGGTTACCGCCTACCGGCTTGCTCGGGCAGGAGTCCGCGTCCTGCTCCTGGACAAGGCTCGCTTCCCCCGTGACAAGCCCTGCGGTGGAGGACTCACCGTGCGCGCCCTGCGCCAGCTTCCTGAGGGCCTCGACGTCCTGCCGGTGGTCGAGCACGTGGTCGACCGACTGGGCTTCCGCCTCTTCTACCGGGCGCGCTTCGAGCGCCGAAGCAGGGAGCCACTGATCCTGATGACTCAGCGAGTCCGCCTTGACCATCTCCTGCTCGAGCGAGCGGCCGCCGCAGGTGCCGAGGTGCGGGACGGGGTGAAAGTCGACGAGGCTATGGCCGAAGAGAGGGGGGTAGTCGTCCGCGCCGGGGGCCAGCGGATCGGGGCCGAGGCCCTGATCGGGGCCGACGGGGCCAACGGCACGGTGAGGCGGGCGCTCGACCTCGGTGGCCAGTACGTGCTAGGGGTGGCGCTGGAGGGGAATGTTCCTTATGACGCCCTCGCCTTCCCCCCTCGATCTCACGGTTTGGCTGAGATCGAGCTGGGCACGATCCCCGGCGGCTACGGCTGGATCTTCCCCAAGGGCGACCACGTCAACGTCGGGGTCGGCGGCTGGCAGCGCGAAGGGCCGCGACTGCGCCACCACTTGTCGACGCTCTGCCAGGCTCACGGCATCCCCTTAGCTCGGGTGGAGCAGGTGCGGGGACATCGGCTGCCCCTCCGTCGCCCTGGCTCGATCCTGGCTCGTGGCCGAGCTCTCCTTGTCGGCGATGCTGCCGGCCTCGTCGATCCGCTGTCGGGAGACGGGATGTACGAGGCGTTCGTGAGCGCTCGCTTGGCCGCCGAGGCCGTCCTTGCTTTCCTCTCTGGCCGGGATCGCTCTCTGGATGGGTACGGGCTGCAGCTAGCGGCGGCGCTCGGTGCCGGCATGGCGGCGTCCTGGGGGGCCAAGGTTGCCTTCGACCGCTTCCCTCGAGCGACCTTCGCCCTGGGGCGGCTGCCTCTGGCCTGGGGGGCGGTGGAGCGCATGCTGCGGGGGGACATTCGCTCGCCAAGCGAGGAGCGTGGCCTTGCCCGCGTGGCCCTGAAGGCCATCGAGGCGCTGGCGCGCGTGGCTGGCGACCCTGGGCAAGACTATCGCTTGGAGGCGAGGCCGGCGTAGGCCGCTCAAGGCAAGGCCACGTCGTGCCGAGGACTACCACGATGGCCCTCTTCGCCGCTCTGGTCGGCTATGCGCTCCCTGACGTGGAGGCACCTGATCCACCCCGGCCCTGGCTCTGCCGCCTTCACCTCGCTTGCGGGATCGGTCTCGTGGTCGCCTGTTTCGTGGTGTTTGGGCCTGGGCTGCAGGCGGTCGCGGCCTCCCTCTTCTGCCTCGCTCTTGTCCTCGTCACTCTCACTGATCTCGAGTACCGACTCATCCCCAACCGGGTGGTCCTGCCGGCGGCCATCCTCGTGCTCGTCCTCATGACGGCGGCCGAGCCTCGCCTGGAGTGGCTCCTTGCCGCCCTGGCGGCCTCGGGGGCGCTTCTCGTTCTGGCTCTTGTCTACCCCGCCGGGATGGGCATGGGCGATGTCAAGCTGGCCCTCCTCATGGGAACTGCCCTGGGCCGCGGCGTGGCTTTGGCGCTTCTCGTCGCTGTTCTCGCCGCTGCTCTCCCTTCTCTCGTCATCCTCGCCCGGCGAGGATGGGCTGGCCGCAAGGTCGGGATCCCCTTCGGTCCCTTCCTCGCCCTCGGCGCGCTCGTGGCGCTCTTCGCGGGGGGATAGATCGGTGGCAGCGTGGCCATCGCGCTCGGCGCAACTCTCGTCGCAGTGGCTGCGGTCGCTGCCGGAGCGCTTTCCGCGAGGACGGGCGGCGCCGTGCCCGTCAAGGTGTCCTTCCCTCGGGGCGACGCGGGGCCTCGGTGCGACAGGGTTCATCCTCGGCCGCGCCGGGTGCGCGCGCCGGCCGTTCTCGTCGGCGCGATGCCCGTGCTCCTCGCCGGGCCGGCGGCCGCCGAGCGA
>PSLH01000109.1:0-6554 GCA_040289505.1 Thermoleophilia bacterium
CGGTCTTGTTCGAGCGCCTCGACTGGCGTCCGTACGGGGTGCGGCCCTTGCCTCCGATCGCCGCCACTGAGCCCAGGGGGGGAGCGACCCGCCTGGACGAGTTCCGGGGTCGCTTGGCCCGCGATCTCCTGGAGCGCCTGCCCGCCTGTGACGCCGACAGCGAGCTGGGAGAGGCCCTCGATCGTTGGGAGCTCGCCCTCCTTGCCCCTGAGCCGCTCCGCTCCGATCTCCTGCGCGAGGCCTTGGCTGCCCTTCTTGGGGACGGAAAAGGGCTGTGGGCAGCGGCGGTGCGGGCAGCGGTGCTCGTGGCTGCCTCTCCCGGCGACCGAGCACGGGCCTTCGCTCGGCTGCGGAGCCTGATCGGCGGGGGGCAAGCGACGCCCGAGGATAGCGACCTCCTCCGTCGTTGCCTGGTGGAGACGCTCATGTACGGCGAGCGCCCAGGGCTGCTCGAGGGGCTGGACGAGGCTCTGCTTGGGCTATCTCCCCGTCCTTCCTCCTACCTCGCCGTGCGGGCGGTGGCTGGGTGAGCCTTTCGGCACGCGAGCGGCACAGTCCTGCGCCGTCCCGGCCGCTACCGTCGGGGCGTGGACGAGGCTCGCGCCGTGCTTGCCCGCCTGGAGCGGATCGAGGCCCTGGAGCGCCAGCAGGCCCCCGCCCGCGTCCTGCTCGAGGAGGTCAGGGCCCTCCTTCGCGAGGCAGAGGCGTGGGCTCGGGCAGAGCCGGCGGGCGCCCAGGCCATGGAGGCGGTTGAGGCCTGCAAAGCTGCCTTGGCTGTCTTCCCAGAAGACGCTTGAGGCCAGGCAGGACTCTGCTAGCCTGACCCGAAAGGAGGCCAGAGAATGGGCCTCCTGAGCGTACTACGTCGTCCTGGCGTCGAGGAAAGCCAAGAAGGAGCAGGTGTGGGACGCGTCATCGCGTTCGCCAATCAGAAGGGCGGCGTGGCCAAGACCACGTCCACGCTCAACCTGGCCGTGGCGCTGTCCGAGCTCGACCTGCGGGTGTTGGCGGTCGACCTCGACCCCCAGGGCAACCTGACCATGAGCCAGGGGCTGAACCCGGACACGATCGAGCGGTCGATGTACGACGTACTCGTGCATCGGCTACCGATCGAGCAGATCCTCTACCAGGGCGAGGTCGACCTCGCTGTCTCCTCCATCGATTTGGCTGGGGCCGAGCTTGCCCTCTCCAGCCTCATCGGCCGCGAGCGGGCGCTGGAGAAGGCGCTCGTCCCAGTGAAGGAGCGCTACGACTGGATCTTGATCGACACCCCGCCCTCGCTCGGGCTACTCACCATCAACGCTCTCGTGGCCTCGGACGGGGTGATCGTGCCGGTGCAGTGCGAGTACCTGTCGCTCCGAGGTCTCGTCCAGCTGGAGAACACGCTGACCATGATCAGGGAGAATTTGAACCCGAACGTCGAGATCCAGGGCATCTTGCCCACCATGTACGACAGTCGTACGTTGCACTCGCGGGAGGCGGTGGAGATCCTCGAGGAGAGCTTTGGCGATCTCGTGTTCAAGACCCGCATCAGGAAGACGGTGCGCTACGCGGAGGCGCCAGTGAAGGGCGTGAGCGTGCTCAAGTACGACCCCTCCGGCCCTGCTGCCGAGGCGTACCGCGAGCTGGCGAAGGAGGTTCTCAATGGCGCGAAAGCGCGCCAGCATGCGTGAAGGCCCGCTCGCCGAGCTCTTCCGGGCCACCGAGGCTGGCCAGCGCCAGGCTGGGCAGGAGGAGAAGGCTAGGCAGGAGGAGAAGGAGCCATCGAGCCGGGCCCGACACCGGGCCCTGGAAGAGACGGTCGAGTACGCCCCCCCGTTCCTCAGGGCCGAGGCGGATTCCTCCTCGCCCGCCGCTCTCCGGCCAGTAGCCGATCCGCCTTCTAGCCTCGATCCAGGGGAGACCGAGCGGCTGCGGGCCGACCTGTGGATCGAGTCGGTGCCAGAGCCGCCCCTCCTCCACGCCGTGCCCCGCCCTGGCTCGGGCGCCTACCTGGCTGTCATTCGGGTGGTGGGAGTCGGGGGGGCGGGCTTGAACGCCATCAACCGGATGATCGACGCCGGCCTCTCTCAGGTCGAGTTCGTGGCCGTCAATACGGATACCCAGCAGCTCCAGCTGTGCGACGCCCCGGTCAAGATCCACATCGGCAGGGAGCTGACCGAGGGCCTTGGCTCGGGGTCGGACCCGGCCGTCGGACGGCAGGCGGCCGAGGAAGCCTACGACCGGATCAAGCAGGTCCTGCGAGGATCGGACATGGTGTTCGTGACCGCTGGCGAGGGGGGAGGTACCGGGTCGGGGGCGGCGCCGGTGGTAGCCCGGATCGCCCGCGAGCTGGGGGCGCTGACCGTGGGCATCGTGACCATGCCGTTTCGGTTCGAGGGGAGTCGCCGCCGGCGCGCGGCCGAGGAAGGGGTCGTGGCCCTGCGCCAGGCTTGCGACACGGTGATCGTGGTGCCCAACGAGCGCCTGCTCGAGGTGCTCGACCGCAAGACCTCGATGCTCGACGCGCTCCGGGTGGCCGACGACGTCCTTCGCCAGGGGGTGCAGGGCATCTGCGACCTCATCACCATGCCCGGCCTCATCAACCTCGACTTCGCCGACGTGCGCACGATCATGAGCAACGCCGGCAACGCGCTGATGGGCATCGGCTACGCCACGGGGCCCAACCGGGCCGTGGAAGCGGTGGAGCGGGCTCTGCGCTCGCCCCTGATCGAGACGGACATCGTGGGTGCTCGGGGCATCCTGCTCTCGATCGCGGGCGGCGAGGATCTCGCCCTATACGAGGTGAATGAGGCGGCGGAGATCGTCCGCCAGCGCGCCACCGACGAGACCAACATCATCTTCGGGGCGGTGATCGACGAGCGGCTCACGGGACAGATCTGGGTGACGGTGGTAGCCACGGGGTTCGGAGATCGGCCTCGGCGGGCGGCGGTGGAGGACGTGCTCGAGCCGCCCAGCTTCCTCCGCGACCTCTGAGGCGCCGCTTTCCAGGGAGGCATGGCGGCGAGGCCACGTCCTGTCCGTACCATCGGGACGTGATGCTCGCTGCGTCCTCCTTGCTTCGCGGGGGGTGGGACACCGGGGGCGTCCTGGCCGAGCCTGGCCCGGACGTGACCTCAGGCCCCGGCGGGGTCGTTATGTAGGGTCGGGGGATGGCGGAGGGAAGGGGCTTCCTCGTGCGCCCAGCCAGCCCCAGGGACGCTGCTTCCCTGGTGGCGCTCGCCCAGGCGGTGGCCTCCGAGCCAGAAGGGTGGCTGGTCTCCGAGGGGAGCTGGCGGTCGGTGGCCGAGGAGCGCCGCTACCTCAAGGCTCTCCGCCGCTACCCGGACGCGGCCGTGTTCGTGGCCGAGACTGAGGAGGGGATGGTGGTGGGCAGGCTGTCGGTGTCGCGCGATCCCCACCCGGCTAGCGCTCACGTGGCCGACCTCGGCGTGATGGTGGCCTCCGGCTACCGCGGGCGGGGAATCGGGCGGGCGCTCCTCGAGCAGGCGGTGGAGTGGGCGCGGCGGTCTGGCGTGAGCAAGCTCGAGCTCCACGTGTTTCCCCATAACCGCCCTGCCCTCGCCCTCTACGAGAGCTTCGGCTTCCGCCGCGAGGGGTATCGCAAGGGCCACTTTTGCCGCGGGGGAGAGCTCCTGGACGCGATCCTCATGGCCTACGAGGTCGGCCAGGCAGAGGAGGCGCGCCCGGGCAGATGGCGCAGGATCGACCCAGTCCGGTAGCACAGGCGTGGAGCGGGGCGCGGTATGCTCGAGGCGGGGAGGAGGTTGGAGGCCCCAGCGAGTCTAGCCCAGTCGGCCATGGCCCTTTGGGCCCGGCTTTCCGGCTCTAGGCCTGTGAAGGACGCGCGGCGATCCCATGAGGAAAAGGAAGACAGCCCAGGAGGCTCCTTGCGCTGAGCAGGCCGCCCGAGCAGCCAGAGAGGCGCGGCCGGCGTTGGGGAAGCGGGCGTTTAGGAGGTGCGCAGGCCTGTAGGCCGGGCAGGCGTGCATGCGGAGAGGGACGTCGGAGGCGAGCTTCCCGCCCTTCCCAAGTAGGCTCCCGCGTGTGAGCGCGATCTCGGCGCGCGGGGCTGGCAAGCGAGGGGGCGGTCCCCGCTTGAGTCCCCGCTGGAGGGCATGAGGTGGCCCGAATCGGGGTGGCCGCCACAGGCTCTTTCGGCGCCGACGTCCTCGCTCGCCTGGCCGAGCGTCACGAGGTCGCCTTCTGCCTCACCCGCCCTGACCGTCCAGCCGGCCGCGGTCGCAGGATCGTCTCTCCCCCCGCCAAGGAAACGGCCGATCGCCTGGGTATTCCCATCCTCCAGCCGGAGCGCCTCGACGCCTCGCTCGCCCTCCCGGCGGACACGATCGTCGCCTGCGCCTACGGCGTCTTGGTGCCCCCTCCCCTGCTTGAGCGCCACCTATGGCTGAACGTCCATCCCTCGCTCCTTCCTCGCTGGCGGGGGGCAGCGCCGGTCGAGAGGGCGATTATGGCCGGAGACAACGAGACCGGAGTTACCGTCATCAAGCTGGTCGAGGAGCTCGACGCCGGCCCCGTCGCGGCTCAGCGGGCGTTCCCTATCGAGCCCGACGACGATGCTGGGGCCGTCTACGCCAAGGCGGCGGCGGTGGCCGTGGAGCTCCTGGACAGCGTCCTCGCCAGACCGCTTTCCTTCCGACCCCAGCAGGGAGAGCCGACCTACGCTGCCAAGATCACCGCCCACGATCGGGAGATCGACTGGTCGCGTCCGGCCGAGGAGCTCGCTCGCACGGTGCGGGCGCTCTCTCCCCACATTGGCGCCCGTGCCACCCTGCACGGGCGGCGAGTGACCATCTGGAAGGCGCGGGTCGAGGGAGGGCGATTGGTGCCCGTGGAGGTGCAACCGGAGGGACGACGCCGCATGACCTACGAGGCGTTCCTGCGGGGGCTTCGGTGAGCGTGTCGCCGGCTCGAAGGGCTGCCTACGAGGTCGTACGACGCGTGTTCGAGCAGGACGCCTACGCCGACCGAGCGCTCGCCACCGCTGCCCGTGGCCTCGATCCCCGCGACCGAGCGCTGGCCCAGAGGATCGCCTACGGCACCGTGCAGCGAGTGAGGACGCTCGACCACGGGATCGAGACGCTGGGGCGTAGGCCCGTGCCCAAGCTCGATCCCCCCGTGCGAGCTGCCCTCCGCATCGGCGCCTACCAGATCGCCTTCCTCCCCGGCGTCGCGGCGCACGCCGCCGTCCACGAGACGGTGGAGCTCGTGCGCCAGGCCGGGCTGGAGCGGGCTGTGGCCTTCGCGAACGCGGTCATGCGCCGGCTTGCCCTGGGGCTACGCGAGCTCGTCGCCTCCCTTCCCGACAGGACGCCGCAGGAGGCGGCGCTCGCCCACTCCTACCCCGACTGGGTGGCGGAAACGTGGTTTCGGGACTGGGGGAGAGAGGAGGCGCTCGCCCTCATGCGGGCGCTCAACGAGCCGGCGGAGACCGTCGTCCGTCTCGTGCGGGGCGAGATCGAGGGCGAGCCCACCGACGTCCCCGGCGCCTGGCGGGTGGAGCGGGTGGACGAGCAGGCGGTGGCCGAGGGGAGAATTTGGCCCCAGAGCAGAGCCTCGGTCTTGGCCGGCCTCGTCGTCGGCTCCCGCCCCGGCGAGCGAACGCTCGACCTCTGCGCTGCTCCCGGCGGCAAGGCGACCATGCTGGCCGGAGAGGTGGTGGCGGTGGAGAAGCACCCGGGTAGGGCGCGCGAGCTTGAGGAGAACGCTCGCCGCCTGGGGGCGGGGAACGTACGCGTGGTCAACGCCGATGCCCTCGCCCTCCCTGCCGAGCTGCGCGACTTCGACCGCGTCCTGGTCGACGCTCCCTGCTCGGGCCTGGGCGTGGCTAACCAGCGGCCCGATCTCCGCTGGCGGGCGAACCCCCTGCCCGACCTCCAGCTCGCCCTCCTCCGTGTCGCCGCCGAGCGGGTGAAGCCAGGCGGGGTCGTCGTGTACGCCGTCTGCACGATCAACGCCGACGAGAACGAGTCAGTGGTAGATGCCTCCGGCCTCGTCGCCGACGACTTGGGGGCAGAGTGGCCCTCGTTTCGCCATCCTAAGCGCCCCGAGTTCCTGCTTCCCCTGCCCCACGTCCATGGCACCGCCGGCTTCTTCATTGCCCGTCTGCGTGCCTAGGGCCGCGCCCAGACAGACTGTGATGCTAGCTTCACAATGGGATGACGGTACGCCGAACGACGGTGGCCGCGGACAGCGCCGACCTGCTCGTCCTCGACAGTGAGGCGCAGCGCCGGGGGGTGTCGCTCGCCCAGGTTCTGCGGGAGATCGTGGCCCGGGAGGCGATCGAGCTCCGCCGGCGGCACCGGTCGCGCTTCGGAATCGGCAGGCCCGCAGCCGGGATCGCGCAGCTCGCCGTAAACGATGAGGAGTCGCCCGCGCGGGGACGGCTCCGCTCGTAGATGACTTTCGTGCTCGACACGGGTGCCCCGCTCGCCCTCCTCGAGCCCGACGATCCCGACCACGAGCGGTATGTCGCGATGGTCGAGAGGCTGGGCGAGGACCTGGTCGTCTTCGCCTCTGTGCTCGTGGAGCTC
>PSLH01000110.1:0-6542 GCA_040289505.1 Thermoleophilia bacterium
TGAGAGCCCCGCCGTCAGGGGCCGCGGGGGGCGCCGTTCCGGCGCAGCTACGGCCGGCGGGCGGCGCCCGCGCGCGCTAAGGTGCGCCTGTGATTACAGCGAGCATGGACGGCCGTCGGCCCGGGCGGGGCGTCGTCGACACGCTCGCTGGCCTGTTCGCGTCTTCTGCCCTCTTCTTCGGCCTCATCGCCCTCGCCTACCGGCCGGTGCCTGTCTCGGTTGCCGCGATCCTGCTCTCCTTGGTGGCCGCGGGGATGAGCGAGCGCTACCGCAGGCTCCCCCCGGTCTCCTCGATCTGCTTCGTGGCCGGCATGGCGATCGCCGTCGTCACCGGCAACCCGCTCTGGTAGGCGGGGGCGAGCAGGGATCTCGCCCCTGCTACAAAACGTCACGAGCATGGCAGACGTGGACGGGCTCAACGCGGGCTACGCTTCCGACCTTCTCGAGGCCTACCTCGATAACCCCGAGGCGGTGCCCGAGGAGTGGCGGCGCCTGTTCGAGCGGGGCGAGAGCGAGGTCATCGGCCAGCTTCCCGGTCTCCGTCGTCTGCTCGAGGCCACGAAGGCGGGGGACGGTCGGGCGGTCGCCGCTCCGGTCGCTCCGCCTGCCCCGGCCGTCGATGCCACGCTGCTCGCCGCCGTCGCCGCCGCCACCGCCCTCGTCAACGCCTACCGGACGCACGGTCATCTGGCTGCCCGGCTCGATCCGCTCGGCTCCGAGCCCGTGGGCGACCCCTCGCTCGATCCCTCCCACCTCGACCCTCCGCTCACGCCTGAGCTCCAGGCCCGCATCCCTACCTCGCTCCTCGGCCTGCACGTCCCTGGGGACACGTTGGCCGAGGCGCTTCCCCACCTGCAGGCGACCTACTGCGGCACCATCGCCTACGAGATCGAGCACATCTCCGACCACGAGGAGCGAATGTGGCTGCGTCGGGCGATCGAGTCCGGCCGCTTCCGGACGCCCCTCTCGCCTGGGGAGAAGCGGGGCCTGCTCGAGCAGCTCTCCCGGGTAGAGGCCTTCGAGCAGTACCTGCGCCGCGCCTTCCTCGGCCAGAAGCAGTTCTCCATCGAGGGCTTGGACGTGCTCGTGCCCATGCTGGACGAGGCGCTCGAGCTGGCAGCTCAGGCGGGGGCTCAAGAGGCGATCGTGGGCATGGCTCATCGCGGCCGTCTGAACGTGCTCGCCCACACGGTAGGCCAGCCGTACGAGGCCATCTTGCGAGAGTTCGAGGGCGAGCGGACGATCGCCGCCGTGGTAACCGACCCTGAGGGCGGCACCGGCGACGTCAAGTACCACTTGGGCGCCCGCGGCGCGCGCTCGACCTCCGCGGGCGAGATCGCCGTCACCCTCGTCCCCAACCCCAGCCACCTGGAGGCCGTCGACCCGGTGGTGGAGGGGTGGACCCGCGCCGAGCAGACCGACCGCTCCTCGGGTGCCGGCCGCCACGATCCCTCGGTCGCCTTGCCCATCCTCATCCACGGGGACGCCTCCTTTGCTGGACAAGGGGTGGTGGCAGAGACCCTCAACCTCGAAGGCCTGGCGGGCTACACGACCGGAGGCACGCTCCACGTCATCGCCAACAACCAGATCGGCTTCACCACCGATCCTGCGGAGGGGCGCTCGACCCGCTACTCGAGCGACCTGGCTAAGGGCTTCGACGCCCCCATCATCCACGTCAACGCCGACGACCCAGAGGCAGCGCTGGCGGCCGTTCGGCTGGCTCTCGCTTATCGGCAGCGGTTCGGCCACGACGTCGTCGTCGACCTCGTGGGCTACCGCCGCTTCGGCCACAACGAGCAGGACGACCCCTCCTTCACCCAGCCGCTCATGGCCAAGCGCATCGCCGAGCACCCGACCGTGCGCCAGCGCTTCGCTGCCCAGCTCGTGGCAGAGGGAACGATCACGGCCGATGAGGCCGAGGGCATGGTCGAGCGCGCGCTGGCCGACCTCCGCCGCGCGCACGAGCGACTACGCGGCGCGCTCGCTCAGGCGGAGCCCTCCCCTGCTCGTCCCTTCTCCGAGACGAGGCCTGTCCAGGTGGCGACGGCCGTCCCCGAGGCGCGCCTGCGCCAGCTTGCCCAGGCGCTGACGGCCGTCCCTGACGGCTTCGTCGTGCACCCCAAGCTCGCCAGCCTGCTCGAGCGCCGGCTCCGCTCCTTGGACGAGGGGGACATCGACTGGGGCCACGCCGAGGCGCTGGCCCTGGCCGCCCTTCTCGAGGAGGGGATCCCGGTCAGGCTCACCGGGCAGGACACGGAGAGGGGCACCTTCTCCCAGCGCCACCTCGTCTTCCACGATGTGGAGACCGGCGAGCGCTACGCCCCGATCCAGCACCTGCCTCAGGCCACCGCCTCCTTCGAGGTGCACAACTCCCCCCTCTCCGAGTACGCCACCCTTGGCTTCGAGTACGGCTACGCGGTGGCCGCTCCGGAGGCGCTTGTGCTCTGGGAGGCGCAGTTCGGCGACTTCGTGAATGGGGCCCAGGTCATCATCGACCAGTTCCTCGTCTCCGGCTACTCGAAGTGGGGGCAGACCTCCCGGCTCACGCTGCTTCTGCCTCACGGCTTCGAAGGGAGCGGGCCTGAGCACTCCAGCGCCCGCTTGGAGCGGTTCTTGCAGAGCGCGGCCCAGGAGAACATCCGCATCGCCAACCCGACCACCTCGGCCCAGTACTTCCACCTCCTGCGCCGGCAGGCTCTCGACCCCAGGGCGCGACCGCTTGTGGCGATGACCCCCAAGGGCCTCCTCCGCGTCCGGCAGGCCTCCTGCACGCTGGTCGACCTCGTAGAAGGGGCGTTCCGGCCGGTGATTCCCGACCCTGAAGTGGATCCCGAGCGGGTGCGACGGCTCGTCGTCTGCTCGGGCAAGATCTACTACGACATCGTCGGCCACCAGGCTCGAGCTCGCGCCCAGACGGTGGCGGTGGCTAGGCTCGAGCAGCTCTACCCGTTCCCGGCTCGCCCCTTCGCCGACCTGGTGGCCTCGTTTCCCTCCTTGGAGGAGCTGGTCTGGGCCCAGGAGGAGCCGCTCAACATGGGGGCCTACCGCTCCATCCGCCACCGCCTGGAGGACGCGCTGCCGCCTGGGGTGTCCCTGCGGTACGTGGGTCGACCTTGGCGCGCAAGTCCGAGCGAGGGCTACCCCACCGCTCACGCCATCGAGCAGGATCGGATCGTCCGCGAGGCGCTTGGCGTCTCCTCGCGCTCCTAGCTCGCCCTCCGGCGGCCTGCCGCTAGGAGAGGTGCCGGGCTTTCCTGCGCGCGACCGAGAGCGCCTTGGGGGCCTGGCGTCGAGCCTGCTCGAGCAGCTGCTTGCGACGATCGGGAGGGAGCCGACGCCAGAGCTTCCACGCCTTCACAGCCAGTCCCACCGCTCCCCGGGGCACGGTGCTCATTCTCTCACGCGAGACCGCTTCTTGCTCGCAGGCAGCGTGGCCGATCGCTCCCTCACAAATCCGTTACAATCGGCGAGCCCGCAAACCGAGCAGGAGGTACGGATGCCGGTGGAGACCCCCTCGATCTTCTCCAAGGTCATCGAGGAGCACCTGGCGCTCAAGCGCCGGAACGCCCAGCTCGAGGATACGCTTCCTCTGGAGCGGTACCTGAACGGCGACCCGTTCGAGAACCACCCGCTGTTCAAGAGCGAGGAACAGGCCCGCCTCGAGGAGACGATGGATGGCGAGCAGCCTGCGATCGCCCAGGAGGCATGGCCGGGCCAGGAGGGGATCGACGAGGACAGCGGTCTTTGGGCTCGCCCCCGCGACTTCGACTGGGGCGACTGAGAGCGAAGACTGAGTCGGTCTTCCCATCCCGCTCGCTCGTCTCCGCTCTGGCGCGGTCCCGCGCGCTTTCCTCTCAATGGGGAGGCTCTCCCTGCCGATACCTACGACGTGGATGCGGTACACGTCGAGGTTCTCGAGCAGGGGCTGGCGCTCAGCGAGGACGAGCGCGTCCTTCTGGGGCGGGTGGACGCGCTGGAGCGGGCTGGCTACGCCGAGGAGGCGGCGGTTGCTGTGGCTCTCCGTCGCGATATCGACCTGCACCGAGCGGTCGATCTCCTCGCTCGCGGCTGTCCTCAGGCCACTGCCCTGCGCATCCTGCTGTGACGTGTGCGGGACGGCCGGTGCCAGCCGCGGGTAGGGCAAAAAGCTGCATCGTCGCCGACGACCACCCGGCCATCGTGGAGGCCGTGAGCCAGGCCCTCGAGGCCTGCGGCATCAAGGTAGCGGCCCGGGCCTCGGATGGGGAGCAGGCCTTGGAGGAGATTCGAGCCCGTCAGCCGGCTGTGGCCGTGCTCGACGTACGCATGCCTCGGTTGAGCGGGATCGAGGTGGCCCGTCGCGCCCCCTGCCACACAGCCGTGATCCTGTACACGGGCTACGCGGATCGAGCGCTCGTCATCGAGTCACTCGATGCGGGCGCTCGCGGCTACGTCCTCAAGGAGTCTCCGGTCGGCGACCTGGTGCGGGCGGTGGAGACCGTGGCGGACGGAGGGACTTGGGTCGATCCAGTGCTGGCTGGGTCCTTGGCTGCCGCCGGCGCCAAGGAGGCAGGCTCGCTCACCGCTCGCGAGCGGGAGGTCCTCCGCTTGCTGGCTGACGGCTGCTCCAACGAGGAAATTGGGCGACGGCTTTACCTCTCGCCGGAGACCGTTCGCTCTCACGTTCACAAGGCGATGCGCAAGCTCGAGGCGGATACCCGCACCCAGGCGGTGGCCACCGCTCTCCGCCGCCGCCTCATTGCCTGAGCGGCCCGGGCGTCCCCCAAAACGGGGAGGCAGGAGGCGCCGAAGCGGGACTGGAGACGAGCCGCCAGGGCGCCGATTCCTGAGACGAGTCCGATGTCGTGGATCAGGTCGTGATGGACGAGGCTCGCCGGCTCCAGGCTTTGGCCGCCTACCGCGAGCGAGCGCGCCGGTTCGAGGAGATCGCTCGCCGCCGTCGCCTGCAGGGGGTGCCGGCTCCTGCCCCAGGTCCGGTAGCAGCCGTGGGCGGGGGCTCGCCCCGATTGAGCGCCCGCGGCCGGCAGGTGCTTAGGCTCCTCGCGAACGGCTACGGCAACAAGGAGATCGCTCTCGTCCTACGCGTGGGTCCAGAGACGGTCAAGACCCACGTGCGCAACGTGCTCGTGGCCCTCAACGCGCGCAACCGCGCTCACGCGGTGGCGATCGCCTACCGGCTCGGCCTGCTCGACGCCGAGGACTCGCTACGCGCTCCTGGCCCCTAGCAGCGGCGAGCGAGGATGAGGGCGTAGAGGAGCTTCGCCCACTCCCCGGCCACGGCGAAGGGGATGCTCGTCCACGGGTACGACACCCCTACCGCCTCCACTCTGGCGTTCAGGCAGCGACGAAAGAGCATGCGGGCGCGGGTGATATGGAAGCGGGAGGTGACAAGCACGATCGATCGCCAGCCGTACCGTCGAGCGAGCCTCTCGACCCCTCGGGCCTCGCCTTGGGTCGAGTCGGGGCGGGGCCAGAAGCAGAGCACGCGAAACCCGCGGCCCTGGCCGGCGAGGCACAGACGGCGTGCCTGAGGCTGACGGGGGTCGAGCCCGGCCGAGAGTACGAGCCACGGCGCCACCCCGGCCTGGACGAGCTCGATCCCCTTCGCCAATCGGCGCTTGCTCCCAGACAGGACGACGACCGCGTCGGCGTGCGGAGGGGCGCCCTCCGCGGGGAGGAAGAGGAGGCGGACGGTGGCGGCCACCCATGCGCCAACGAGGAGGGTGGCGATCGTCGCCATGACGATCGAAGGTCGCAGCACGGCCGCCCATGGTACGGGCAAGAGGACAGGGAAGAGGCGGTCAGTCGCGAAGACGGCACGATGTCGACGCCCACCTGCGTCAGCGGCTGTGCTGACATGAGAATCCCGCCCTAGGACGGGCGGACATGATCGATCTTGACCAGGCTTGGTCGAGCATGGCATGGCGAGCGCTCTCCCGTCGAAGGAACGGACTTCGTTGTCTGGAAGCTCGGCTTCGAGCGGGAAGAGAGCCGACAGGAGCTGGCGGCGCTCAGGGCACGGCATCCGCCCCTGCCCATCATCGTGCGAGCCGCCGCCGAGGATGCCTCGCGGTGGCTGCAGTCGGTGGCCGGGGCGAGCGTGGTCGATCCTCCTCTCCTCCGCGTCCAGATGGTCGTCGAGGCTGTCACCGCAGCTGTCGCAGCCGGCCAGCCCTCTTCTCTGTAAGGGGAAGGAAAAAGACGCGGTCGTCTCGCTCGCTTCCACCGTTTGGGGGAAGCAGGCCCAGCGTCGTTCTGCGATTCTCGGGACGAGTGACCACGCTCCGAACACGCCACTTCTTCCTCGCCACTCCGGCTGAGGAGGGGCAGGCCCTGACCTTGAGAGAGCGACTCGCTCGAGCCGCGGTCGCTCTCCAACGGCGGGGAGGGACCCTGTCCGTCGATGCCGCCCGTATCCAGCGCCTGGCCGCGGGTTGGGACAGGCCGTGGGCGAGGAGCGGGCCGTAGGCCTCTGGCAAAGTGGTCTGGGCGGTCACGGCGGCTGCGACAGTGGAGCGTGCCGGGATCGAACCGGCGACCTC
>PSLH01000111.1:0-938 GCA_040289505.1 Thermoleophilia bacterium
GCGCCCGCCAGCGGCGTCTTCCCTCGCCGCCGTCGTAGCCGGGCAAGCGGCGGCCGCAGACACCACAACGCGACCGCTCCCGCGCCCTTGGCCGCGCGCGCACGACGACCACGTCACCCTCGACCGCGACCTCCTCCACGACCGCCCGGCCGAGCCCGAACAGCAAAGCGAATACCCTTCCTGCGCGCACGTCGTTTCTGCCCTCCTTCGGGAACCAGCCATCACAGCCCGAACCCTATGAAGCAGAGCGGCGTGCGCGTCCTCAACCGCCCACGGAAACCTCAGGACCGCCGGCGAACGGGGCCCTCGCTGTCTCAGGCCTGCTCGAGCTCGAGCGCGGTGGTGATCGCGATCGCGGCTCCGATCGAGCGGTACACGGGGCAGAAAGGCATGTGGCGCTGGAAAGCCCGCTCGACCTTGGCTCGATCGATCTCGCCGTCCACCCGTAGGCGGTAGACGACGTGGATACGCTTGAGGACGAGCACGCCGTCCACCTCGACCTCGACCTCGCCCGTCGCCTCCCCGATCAAGCGCCCTTCGCTCGCCTTCACCCCGCGCGCCTCCAGCGCGCCGCCGAAGGTGCCGGTCAGTCACCCAGCAGCGGCGGCGACCAAGTAGTCGTGGTGGTCGTGCGCTCGGCCTCGGATCCGCGGGGAACCCCGTAGTGATCGGCGATCGCGTCGTGGACGCCGAAGAAGACCGGCTCTCGAGAGCCAGGCACCGTCGCCTTGCAGAAAGGGCCTCGAATGCGCTCGACGGCGACACGCGACCGGTAGACGACCTCGCCCACGCCCTCCATCCAACGCCTCGGCCGAGCGGCCAGGCGCGATCGGCGCTTCCAGCTACCCGCGGGCCCAGCTGTCCCGCGGGTTGGCAAGCGGGGTCAGCGCCCGCTCCACCTGCCCCCGCAGGTGCTCGAAGGCGGGCGGCAGCGACAG
>PSLH01000111.1:948-6179 GCA_040289505.1 Thermoleophilia bacterium
CCACCAGCGGACGGATTTCGTGCAGCGACAGCAGCAGCGACAGCGCCTCGCCCAGGGTCTCCTTGGGCTCGTCTACGGCGAAGCCGGGGCCGATGGTGGCGATCTCGAACAGAACGCCGCTCGGCTCGCGGAAGTAGATGGAGCGGAAGTAGAAGCGGTCGATGACCGGCGATGACGGGGCCCCTATCCGCACCACCCGCGCCCGCCAGGCCTCGTGGTCCTGAGGCCAGGAGGCCCAGGCTAGGTGGTGGACGGTGCCAGCCCCGCTCAGTCCAGGGAGAGCTGGCGGCTCGTCGTAGGCGTACAAGGAGCCGCGTGTCCTCCCCCGCGCCTCCCACTCCCTCTCGCCCAGGGGTCGGAAGCCCAGCGCGTCCTCGAGTAGCCGGCGGCTTGCCTCCGGCCGAGCCGCGTAGGCCCGAACGCCGTGGAAGCCCTGGAGGGCGAGCTCGGCTGGGATCTGGGGATGCTCGGCCACGAGGGGGAGGTCGTCCGTCTCCACCGCTGCCAGCTCCAAGGCGAGGCCTTCTGGGTCACAGAAGCGGAGCCGCCCGGGCAGCCGCTCGACCGCGACGCCCTCGCCCGCCAGCCGCTCCTGCCAGAAGTCGAGCGCCTGCTCGGAGCCAACGCGCCACGTGATGCGGTGCACCATCCCCACCCCTGCCCGTCCCCGAGGGGCGCCCGGGTACTCGAAGAAGGTGATGTCGGCGCCCGTGCTTCCCTCCTCGTCCGCGTAGAAGAGGTGGTACACGGTGGGATCGTCCTGGTTGACGGTCTTCTTAACCAGGCGCAGGCCGAGCACGCGAGCGTAGAAATCGACGTTGCCTGGCGCGTCGGCGGTGATGCAGGTGACGTGGTGGATCCCTTCAAGCTCCATTCGCTCCTCCTAGCTCGCCCCCGTCGCAAACGCCCGGCGTTCTTCTGCTCTTCCGCCGCTCGGGCTCCAGCCGACTCGCAGCGGTACCGGGGAGCCAGGGCGCAGGCAGAGGCTGACCAGGTCGAGGCGGACGAGGCTCGCTAGCTTCCGCTCCCATCCGCGCCCTCAGGCACCCGCAGGCGGGGCGATGTAGACACGCGCGGCCAGGCCGCGGAAGGAGTCCGTGACGGTCCCCTTCACGACCGGCACTGTACGCCCTTCTCCGAACACCCGTACCCGCCCTGGCCGGAGGTTGGGGACGCGGATGCGGGCAGCAACGTGGGAGAAGGAGGCGTTGGCGGCGATGACGTAGGTAGCCCCGTTGTAGGAGCGAGCGCCGGCCTTGACCGGGCTTTCGCCGTCGACGACCACCGGGACCTCGGGGCCGAGGAGGGCCGGCGCCAACGAGGCGATCTCCCGGCTCAAGCGACCGATCTCCGCCGCCACCTCCGGCTTCCAGTAGGAGGGGAACCAGCCCACGCCACGGGCCCCGCCGGCGATGGCGAGCCAGGTCTCGGCCCGTACGATGGCCGGGCTCGGCTCGAGACCCTGGCAGAACTCCATCTGGCCTGCCTCGATCCACTGGAAGGTGGGCTTGCCGGCAGCCAGCCGGACGAGCTCGCGCTGGGCGTCGTAGACGGCGGGGAGAGCGTCCTTTCGGCACCAGCTCTGGAGCGGGTAGAGGTCGAAGCCGACCATCTCCGCCCGGTCGATCAGGCCCGGGTAGATGCCGCGGCCCTGCTCAGGGGGCGCCGCCCAGCTGAAGAAGTGGCCGCTGAGGGTGAGGAAGGTCACCCGGCGGCTCTCCTTGGAAGGCGGAAGGCGGGGCAGCGAGTCAGGGCCAGGGACGCGGATATCCGCCTCGTCGAGGAGGTGGTAGCCGACCACGCCTCTGCCGTCGATCGGCCGCGTGGCGTCGAGAACCGAGTAGGCTCGACCGGCGAGGGCGTCGAGCTGGGCCTGCTCGTCGCCGCAGCCCGTGCCCATGAACAGGTTCACGCCAGCGGCCAGGCTCTGGGGGTAGGCCCAGGGGCACTGGCGCCACACCATGCGAGGGAAGAACGGCTGCCAGTCGAGGAAGAGCGCGTTCCTCGTGGTGGTGGCCGTCGTCCAGGGAAGAGTGGGCCCGGTGGTAAAGCTGCCGGTCGCCTGGGCCTGTTGCCTCCCGGCTCGGGCCGTGACCCGGAAGCGGTAGGTAGCGAGCGGCTCCAGACCAGCCACAAGCGTCCGTCCCTGGCCAGCCTGTCGGGCTCGAGTCGGCCTCGACCACACCCCGTAGTCCTCGCCCAGGCCGTACTCGATCCTGACCGTGGCCGGCGCGCTTACCTGCCAGGAGACAGCCGCCGAGGGGAAGCGGACCTCCACTCCCGTCACTGCCACCACGAGCTCGACTCGAGCGGTCGCTTGCGCCCCGCCTCCGGCGCAGAGCGCAGCGAGCACGGCCACGACGAGCAGGCGCCCCCCGGCCATGTCCGCACTGTACCGGTGGCGGCACCGAGGAGCGGTTGTCGCCACGATCTCTTTCCTTGGCGAAAGAGGTCTTGTACCCTCCGGGGACGAGGAAGACGAGGAGAGGAGGTACGCGTGGCAACCTACATCGGGCTCTTCCACTGGACAGAGAAGGGGATCTCCTCGTTCAAAGACTCCCCTTCTCGGGCCGATGCCGCCGCCCAGGAGCTCGCCACCATCGGCGTCACGCTCAAGGAGATCTACTGGACGCTCGGCCCCTACGATCTCGTCGCTGTCCTCGAGGCTCCTGACGACGAGACGGTGACCGCGGCCATGCTCAAGTTGGGCGCTGCGGGCAACGTCCGCTCCACCACCTTGCGGGCGTTTAGCCGCCAGGAGTTCGAGGCGATCGCCGCCAAGGCCTAGGGATAGACCCTCTCCTCGGGCCCAGGGTAGAGCGCGCTCGATTCACCCTTGCCCTCGGGCCCCTGGAGAGGGAGGATGCGTCGCGTGGAAGACGGCCAGGTCGAGGAGCTCAAGCACTGGGCGGAGGGACTGTCCAGCGACGGTCGGCCCGAGGTGCGAGCGGCTGCACGGGCCATCCTCCTTTTGGCCGAGGACCTGCTGGCGGCACGAAGCCAGCTCTACGAGGAGCGTCTGATCCGCCAGGCCCTCGAGGCGCGGGCAGAGGGCTCGGCCCAGGGGCAGGAGGTGCACCACGACTTGCTCGAGCGGATCCGAGCGCTCATTCGCCGCCGGTCTTTCGGGGGCGCGGGTAGCGAGTAGCCGGCGCCCCCGAGGGAGGGACACCTGTACGCCCATGCGACCGCCCCGCTCCCCGACCAGGGCGCTCGCCGACTCAAGGCAAGGGGACCTTCGGCCGATACCTCCGTCGGCCTCGACGCCGCTACGGTGGCGCCGAGGCCCAAGGCGTCAGGCCTTTACTCTAGCGTCTTCTCCGCCGCTCGCACATCGACGGGTCGCCGGTCGCGGACCTCGTGGAGGACCAATCGCCCGGCGGCGAGGGCGAGGAGATCGAGCAGGCGAGGTACTCGCCTGCGAGCTTGGGCACCACGCGAGCCTCCAAAGCCTCGAGTCGGACAACCCCGACCCACGCGTGGGCGTGAGAACGAGGTACGTGCAGGCAACTCGCGCCGTCGCAAGCCGCCGCTCTGCGGTGAGAGCGGCCGCGCGGGAGTACCCTTCACGTAAGAGAGGCTGCCGCAGCCAGCGATAGAACCTCCATGGGACCGCACAGCGACGACCGGCGTGAGGGCGATTCGCTTCGCACGCGCCTCGTCGAGGAACTTCGCGAAGCCTTCGCCGGCGACGACGACGGGCTTAGGATGGCCCGCGCCGCCTGCGACGCAGCAGTCGCAGCCCTGCGGCGTCGGGGGGCGGATGCGGCGACCGTGAGCTCGGCGGCGATCAACGCTGTCGCTCCTCGCCTGCGCGAGGCGCGCAGGGTCATCGGCTCAGTCGAACGTGCGCTCGGGAAGGAGTAGGCATGTCCGAGCGCTGGATGCCGCAGTCCATCGAGCTCCGTGGCTTCCTCGGCGTCGGACGCGAGCCCCTCCGTCTCGAGCTGGAGAGGCCGCTGACCATTCTCGTCGGCCCGAACGGCTCGGGAAAATCGACCATCGTGAGCGCGCTCGAGTGGGCGCTCTTCGGCGAGCTCGAGCTGGGCGATGTCGAGCCGGCCGAGTTGAAGGGCGCCGGAGCGGGGCGCTACGCCGTCTACCTCCACCGCGGCTGCGACGAGGCGGAGGTCGTTCTGAGGCTGCGACGCGATGGGTCCCAGCTGGAGTGGCGGAGGATGCGGCGACGAGCGGACCCGAAGCGAGACATCGTGGCGTGCACCCTCGATGGCACCTCGACCGAGCCCGATCCAGCGCTCCTCGGCCTCACCCACCCCCTCTACGCCCGGGCGATCGCTCCCCGCCAGACAACGCTCGCCGTGCTCGTCTCCCGGGACGAGCGAGAGCGGGACGCTGCCCTCGACGTCCTGTTCGGGATCGAGGAGCTGAACGTGCTCTGCCAGGGCCTGAGCACCGCCAAGAGCGATCTCCAGCGCGAGGTGCGGGAGCTGGAAGCGCGGTTGAGCACGGCGACGGTCGGGGTGCGCAGGAACGTCGCCTGGCGATTCGACCGCCGCGCCGAGGCACGCCAGCGGGCGCTCGAGACCGGACTCCGGGGCGAGGAGCTCTCGCTACAGGGAGCGCGTCGGCTGGCGGCAGAGCTCGCCCGGGAGCTCGAGATCCCGCTTCCCAGCGAGGACGCCGACCTCGAAGAGCTGCACGCCCTCCACGCCAAGCTGCAGGAAGCTGCCGACGAAGCCTGGGCGCGCCCACAGGTCAACGCGCGCCGGGCGAGACTCGACGCCGTCAGGCGCCTGCTCGAGCACGGCGCTCCTGCTCGATGGCGGGAAGCCGCGAACCGGGCTCACCTCGCCCGAGAGGGAAGACGCGCGGTCGAGCAACGTCTCGGCCGCCGAGCGGGTTGCCGCGGCAGAGGCCCGCCTGAAGCAGGCTGAGCAGGAGCTCGCAGAGGCGAGCGCCCACGCCGCCTTGCTCGCTCGCGCGCGCGAGTGGCTCGCTGCCCACGAGCACGGCCCCGAGGAGGAGGTCGACTGCCCGGTCTGCCGCCGCCCGATCGCGTTCGCGCAGCTCGGCCAGGCCGTGGAAGCGGCCCTGACCGCCCTGCAGCGAGAAGACGGCGCGCTCGCCCAGCTCGAGCGCGCGCGTGACGACGCGAGCAGGGCCCTCGAGCGCGCCCGGGCAGAGCAGGACGAGCTCGAGAAGGCGTCGGACGCGCTCACCAACGCCGAAGAGGCGGAAGCCCGCCTGCGCGGGGAGGCGCTGCGCGCGCT
>PSLH01000111.1:6226-6470 GCA_040289505.1 Thermoleophilia bacterium
TGTTGCGCCGGGCCGCCTCGGCCGAGCCCAGCCGACTCGCCGAGGAGCTGCGGGCGATCGAGGTCGCATGCTCAGACGCCCTGCAACGTACCGATGACGAGCTGTCTCGGGCCGGGGAGAAAGCGGCAGGAACGCGGCGTCGGGTGCTCCTCCTGGAACGCGCGCTCGCCTTCATCGAGGCCTCGGCGGAGCTCGACGAGCTCGACCCCCTTCTTGCCCAGGAAGAGCTGGCAGCCGCCCGCGA
>PSLH01000006.1:0-10985 GCA_040289505.1 Thermoleophilia bacterium
TGATCGCCTGCCGCTTGGGCCGGGGGAGGAGCATGATCCCCCAGGCGAAGTTGCGGGCTCTCGCCCGGGTCAGCCGCTCCACCTCGGCGTAGGCTCGCTCCGCCGTGATCACCGTTCTCGACCTGCCTTGCCCGTCACGCCTCCACCCCAGCGCGCTCCCGTCGGGCCCCCGTATCCGTGCCTTGCCACACAAGGGTACGGACGGCCTCGCGGGCGAGGCGGAGGCGGGAGGGGGCCGGACGGCCGCTGAAGACGTCCCAGCCTGCCTGCTCGAGCGCCTCTAAAGCGACCAGGCCACCGCGGGCAAAGAGGGCCACCCCTCGCCCCACCCTGCCCCCGAGGGCGACCCGTAGCCGCTCGCCGGCAGCGAGGAGCGCCCGCGCCCGCTCCGCCTCGAACTGAAGGCAGCGGCGGAGCGGCTCGCTGGGCCGGTCGAGGCGCACGACGCCGAAGCGGCGGCGATCCTCGGCAGGGAGGTAGATCCTCCCCAAGGCGAGGTCGCGGGGCACGTCCTGGAGGAAGTTGACGAGCTGGAGGCCGGTGCACACGTCGTCCGACCAGGCCACGAGCTGGCTATCGTCTCCCCGGCCCAGGATGGCGAGGACGAGCCTGCCCACGGGGTCGGCCGAGTGGGCGCAGTAGCGGCGCAGGGCCTGCCAGCTCTCGTACTCGCCGATCCGCTGGTCCATGCGGTTGGCCTCGATCAGGCGCAAGAAGGGCCGACGGGGAAGCTGGCAGGCGAGGATGGTGGGCTTGAGGGCGCGCATGACCGGCCAGGACGGGTCCTCGTCGGGGGAGTAGCAGCGGTCGAGCTCCCGCTCCAGCTCGTCCAGCGCGGCCAGACGGTCGCCCTCCCACTCGTCGCCCAGGATGTCGACCAGGCGGGCGAAGCCGTACACAGCCCGAAGGTGGGGCCGCAGCCGGCGGGGGAAGAGGAGCGAGGCGACGGGGAAGTTCTCGGTCCGCGCCCGGGCAGCCACTTCCGCGACGTCCATGGGCATGCGACGATGCTACCGCGATGCGGGCCATGGTCCTGGACGAGCCAGGCCGCCCTCTGCGGCAGGCAGAGCTCCCCGACCCTGCCCCCGGGCCGGGCCAGGTGCTGGTGGCGGTGTCGGCCTGCGGCGTCTGCCGTACCGACCTCCACCTGGTGGACGGGGAGCTTCCCGACCCCAAGCTCCCGCTCGTCCCCGGCCACCAGGTGGTGGGCCGGGTGCTCGCGCTGGGACCTGACGCCCAGCGCTTCCGGGTGGGTCAGCGGGTGGGCATCCCCTGGCTTGGCTGGACGTGCGGCGAGTGCCGCTACTGCCGCGCCGGGCGCGAGAACCTGTGCGACCGGGCCCGCTTCACGGGGTACCAGCTCGACGGCGGCTACGCCGAGCTTGTGGTGGCCGACGAGCGCTTCTGCGCCCCCTTGAGCGAGGGCTACCCCGATCTCCAGGCAGCGCCCCTCCTCTGCGCCGGCCTCATCGGCTACCGGGCTCTCCGCCTGGCGGGGGAGGGGGAGCGGCTGGGGCTGTACGGGTTCGGCGCCTCCGCCCACATCGTCTGTCAGGTGGCCCGCTACCAGGGGCGGCGCGTCTTCGCCTTCACCCGGGCTGGCGACGAGGCCGCTCAGTCGCTCGCCCGGGCGCTGGGCGCTGAGTGGGCTGGAGACGCGAAGGGCCCTCCGCCGGAGGAGCTCGACTGCGCCATCATCTTCGCCCCCGCTGGCGAGCTCGTCCCTCTGGCTCTGCGGGCCGTGGTCAAGGGAGGGTCGGTGGTCTGCGCCGGCATCCACATGAGCGACATCCCCTCGTTCCCCTACGCGATCCTGTGGGGAGAGCGGGTGCTGCGCTCGGTCGCCAACCTCACCCGTGAGGACGCCGAGGAGTTCCTGGCCTTGGCACCCAAGGTGCCGGTGCGCACCGAGGTCGAGGTGTACCCGCTCGAGCAGGCGAACGAGGCCCTCGCCCGGCTGCGGGCTGGCCAGGTCCGGGGAGCGGCGGTCCTGGCCGTGGCGAGGTAAGAGCCGTCCTCGCTCCCCGCGCGGCCAGGTGGGGCTCCCCTTGTACCCCTTGTACCCCATCTTGGGCTCGCCCCAGCGAGTTGAGGGATAGCTCGCCAGAAGAAGGAGGCCTAGGCTGGAGATTGGAGGTGGGTCACCCGCTCCCCTGCGGCCAAGCCTGGCCGCCGCGGTGTTCCCACTTCAGTCTCTCCCCCCGCGGGGGCGGTGCCAGCCGCCCCCGCGCTATTTCGCCAGCGCTCCCTCTCCTGGGGCATACAGGCACGATGCGCCCCGCCGATGAGGGAGGAAAGGGAGGGAGCGGACGCTCGAGGAGGTGACGAGGACGGCCGAGCCGGGCATCTGCTGCGTCATCGCCGAGGATCACCCTCCCGTTCTCGAGGCCCTCGCCCGCCTCCTCTCCCAGGCAGGGATCGAGGTCGTCGGGACAGCCCGAGACGGCGAGGAGGCGCTCGCCCTCGTACGCCAGCTCCAGCCCGAGGTAGCTCTGGTGGACGTCCGGCTTCCCCGCCTGAGCGGCCTCCAGGTGGCAAGGCGGCTTCGCGCCGTCTCGGCCGCGACCCGTGTCCTCCTCTACACGGGGTACGGAGATGCCCCGCTCGTCAAGGAAGGCCTGGCCTCGGGAGCGAGCGGCCTCGTCCTCAAGGAGAGCCCGGTGGAGGAGATCGTGGACGCGGTACGGGCCGTGGCCGGGGGCAAGACCTACGTCGACAGCGCCGCCGCCCGTCGTCTCGCCTCCACCGAGGGCATCCCCCTGCTCACGCCACGCGAGCGGGAGGTGCTGTCGCTCCTTGCCTCCGGCCTCGACACAGACGAGGCGGCCTCGAAACTCGGTATCACGCCGCACACGCTGCGCACGCACATTCGCAACCTGATGACCAAGCTGGGGGCAAGGACGCGGCCCCAGGCAGTGGCCGAAGGCCTACGGCGGGGGCTCATCGGCTGAGGAGCCTTGTCCGTCGTCTCCCTCTCGCCCCCTCCCTCCCGCAAATCGCAGCGAGGCTGCCACCTTGAGGGGTTGTCGGCGACGGGCGGAGCCCCGATCCTGAAGTGAGGCCCTCAAGGCCGCCGCCCATGTCAGAGGACAAGCACCCTCAGTCCAGCCGCCCAGGGCGCCAGGTCGAGCGCCTGGCGGCTATGCCTGAGCTGAGCCGGGAGCGAGTGCTGGCGGACACCCCCGCCACCGCCCGCCTCCTCTTCGACCTGGAGGCCGTAGACAGGATCCTCTCCCGGGAAGGGCGCCCGGAGATCGGCTCCCAGGCCGTCCTGGCCGCAGAGAGGGCCTCGCCAGGCGCGCTCGCTGCCCGCGTCTGCCCCGCCCCCAAGCCAGCCGCTACCCCTGGCCCGCTGACCTGCCTAGTCGCCGACGACCACCCCATCGTGAGCCGGGCAGTAGCGGATGTCCTCGCCCGCCACGGCGTGCGCATCGTGGCCATCGCCCGTACCGGCCGACAGGCAGCCGATCTCATCGAGGTCCACAGGCCGAGGGTGGCCCTGGTCGACCTCCGCCTTCCCGACATCGACGGGGCCGAGGTGGCGAGGCGAGCCAGCGAGACCGCCCCCGAGACGGGCGTGATCCTCTACACCGGGGTCGACCCGGCTCTCCTGGGAGCCGCCCTGGAGAGCCGCGCCCGCGGCTTCCTCCTCAAGGAGGCGCCCCTGGGAGACCTGCCCCGAGCGGTGACGATGGTGGCAGAGGGCGAGATCTACATCGACCCAGCTCTCCTCTCCTTCCTCGTCAGCTCCCCCGCCATCCACGGGCTCGAGCCCAGGGAGATCGAGATCCTGCGCTTGCTCGCCGCCGGCCTCACCGCCGAGGAGATCGCCGACCGCCTCTTCTTCTCGGCCGAGACAGTGCGCGCCGACCTGCGCCGGGCCATGGCCAAGCTAGGCGCCCACACCCGAAGCCAAGCGGTGGCAGCGGCCGTGCGCCGGAGGCTCATCTCCTAGTGTCGAGCTCGGCCGTCTTTCTCTTTCTCCCCCGCCCTGGCCGAGGCAGGAAAGAGAAGGCCGAGGAGCGCCAGGAGGAGCGCGCCCTCGCTCGTCTCAAGGCCGCCATCGCCCCGCTCGAGAGCGCTCTCGGCGACCGGAAGAGGGGGAAGGTGGACGCGGCCACCATCGCCTCCCTGGCCGGGACCGTGCAGCATCGCTCGGGCGAGGACCCCGGCCACGGCGCCCGGGTGGGCGCCTACTGCTGGCTGATCGCCCTCCGGCTCGGGATAGAGGCCGAGCGGGCCCACGAGATCGGCCTCGCCAGTCAGCTCCACGACCTGGGCAAGCTGGCGGTGGCCGACTCCCTGCTCCTCAAGCCGGGCCCGCTCACCCCGGCCGAGCGGCGAGCGGTAGAGCGCCACGCCGAGCTCGGCTACCGAGCTCTGGCCTCGTCCCCAAGCCCGTTCTCGCAGCTGGCGGCGCTCATCGCCCTCACCCACCACGAGCGCTACGACGGGTCGGGCTACCCCCGCGGCTTGGCCCAGGACGAGATCCCGATCGAGGGGAGGATCGCCGCCGTCGCCGACGTGTTCGATGCCCTGGTCTCGCCCCGGCCTTACCGGCGCGCCCTCACGGTGGAAGACGCCGCAGCCCTCGTTCGCCAGCAAGCGGGGACGAGCTTCGATCCCGGCGTGGTCGTGGCCTTCCTGGCCAGCCTGGAGGAGGCGCGGCCGATCCTGCTCCTGCCGTAGGGCCTCCAGCGTGGGCCGCACGGCCCTGCAGACGCCTTCCCCTGATCGGGTGTCCGGCCCTCGCTTGCCTCGACCGATGACAGCGAGAAGGAGGCTGGACCCGTGAGCCCGAGCATGCCCGCCGGGAGCGCTCTGTCCGCTCGGCCGGGCCGAGCGGGGGCAGGCGTCTCCCTGGGCACCCGCATAATCGTGGCGACGGGTGTCCTCGCTCTCCTCTCGGCCGCGGCCTTCGCCGTGCTTCTGCTCGCGCTCCTCGACATGCGAGCCGCCGCCAGCCGAGAGGCCCGAGCCAAGGACGTGACCGTAGCCACCCTGGCGCTGGAGAAGCTCGTGCTCGATCTCGAGACAGGGGTGCGAGGCTTCGTGCTCACCGGCGATCCTCGCCTCCTCCAGCCCTGGGAGAAAGCCCGCAAGGCGATTCCCGCCCGCCTGGAAAGCCTGGCCCAGCTCCTCCGCGGCCACCCCCAGGAGCTCCGCCGCCTGCGCTCTCTCCGAGAGGCCATCCGGGCCTACGAGGAGGACTACTCGACCCCCCTGGTGCGCATCGCCGAGCGCAGCCCGGCCGCTGCCCGTACCCCCTTGGCGAGCAGCGAGGGAGAGCGGCGCATGGCCGCCGTCCGAGGCGCGTTCGCCCGCTTCCTCAGGGAGGAGAACGCGCGAGCTGCGACTCTGGCCGCCACCGCCCAACGGGAGTCGGCCCGAGCTCTGTGGCTGGCCGTGGCCGCCCTGGCCGCCGCCGCCTTCCTCCTCCTCGCCTTCGCCTTCTACCTCACCCGATCCATCGCCCGCCCGGTGCGAGAGGCGGCGGAAGGGGCAAGCAGGGTGGCCGCCGGTGATCTCAGTGCCCGCCTGCGCGAGACCGGCCCCGGCGAGGTCGGCGAGCTCACGATCGCCTTCAACGCCATGACCGCCTCCTTGGTCGAGAGCAGGCGAGCCCTGGAGACCCATGTGGCCCAGCAGCGGGCCGTGGCCGAGCTAAGCCGGCTGGCCCTAGCCGAGACCGACCACGACTCGCTCCTTCAGGCCGCAGCCCAAGCCATCGCCGACACGCTCGGCGTCGAGTACGCGGGGATCTGGGAGCTCGCCCCCGACGAGCAGGCGCTCCTCCTCGTTTCCGGCGTGGGCTGGTCTCGACAACCCCTCCGAGTTTCCCTGACCCTCCTGGAGAGCGAGGCCGGCGAGGGAGAAAGCGGCCCTGCGCCTCGCTCGCTCCTGGCCGAGTACGGAGCGCCAAGCGGCCTGGCCGTACCCGTCCCCGAGCCGGGACGGCCGCTCGCTGCCCTGGGCGCCTTCGCCTCCCAGCCCAGGGTCTTCAGCCACGACGAGGAGCTCTTCCTCCAGGCCGTGGCCAGCCTGCTCGCCGCCTCCCTCTCTCGGCGACGGCTGGAGGAGAGCCTGCGCCAGGCCCAGAAGATGGAGGCGATCGGGCGCCTGGCAGGGGGCATCGCCCACGACTTCAACAACATCCTCTTGGCCATCAAGGCCGAGGCGTGGCTTTTGTCCGCCCAGCTCGCACCCGAGGCCAAGGAGCGGGAGCTGGTGCAAGCGATCGACGACGCCGCCGAGCGGGCGAGCACGCTCGTGCGACACCTCCTCGCCTTCAGCCGCGAGCAGTCCTGGCAGCGAGAGCTCCTCGATCCCTCCGCGGTCGTGGCCTCGTTGGCGGAGATGCTCGAGCCCTTGATCGGCGAGGACGTCGAGCTCGAGCTCGAGCTCGATCGCGATCCTGGCCTCGTCCATATGGACCGAGCCCAGCTCGAGCAGGTGGTGATGAACCTGGTCGTGAACGCCCGCGACGCCATGCCGGGAGGAGGACGGGTGACAGTCGCCGTCCGCCCGGTCCGCGCTTTCGCCGAGGGGGGCCAGGCGGAGCCAGCCGGCTTCGTGGTCATCGAGGTGACCGATACCGGCGTCGGAATCGCGCCCGAGGACCAGGCGCGGATCTTCGAGCCCTTCTTCACCTCCAAAAGCGACGGCTCTGGCCTGGGCCTGGCCATCGTCCACGGCATCGTCACCCGCATGGGAGGGCGGATCGAGGTACGGAGCGCCCCCGGATCCGGGGCGACGTTCTCCGTCTACCTGCCGCGGAGCCCGGAGCCTGCTCCGGCGGTCATGTCCCCCCGCCGGAGGGGGCTCCCAGGCCGCGGCAGGGAGACGATCCTCGTGGTCGAGGACGAGGAGATGGTGCGAGAGCCGGTGGCCGCCATCCTGGAGCAGCACGGCTACCGGGTGCTCGCCGCCTCCGGGGCTGCCGAGGCCCTGCGCCTCACCGACCAGGGCGAGCAGCCGATCGACCTCCTCGTCACCGACGTGGTCATGCCCGACCTGAGCGGCCCCGAGCTGGCCCGCGTCTTCCAGCGCATCCAGCCCGGGCTCAAGGTCATCTACGTCTCCGGCTACCCCGAGCGAGCTGCCGCCTTCGCCGGCCTGAGCGAGGCTCTGGCCCGGGAGCGGGCCCCGCTCCTCCGCAAGCCCTTCGCGCCCGAGGCCCTCCTGGCCGAGATCCGGGAGCTCCTCGATCGGGAGTCGCCCGGCCAGGCCTCGCCTCAGGCTTCCCGGGCCGGCCGCTCCCGCCTTGCCCGCTGATCGTCCCTACACCGTCAAGCGGAAGACGAGCACGCTTTCGCGCTGCGGCCGCTCGCCAAGGAGGGTGGCTGTCAGCGTCCCGCTCACGTTGTCGTAGAGGCCGGTGCCGCCCAGCACGGCGAGCTGGAAGAGCTGCCGGTAGAGGACGGTGCCCCCGACGACCAGCTTGCCCTTGGGAAGGACGTAAGTGCCCGTGCACACCCGCAGGCTCCGAGTGACGTGGGTGCAGACGAGCTCCCCATGACCGATGGCCTTGGGCGTGATCCGCTTGTTGAAGAGGAGGCTGCGGGTGATCTCGACGTCGCCGGCGGTGAGTCCCCGCTGGCCGTTGTCGAGCTGGAGGTGACGGATCTCGCGATCGGTGACGCGGATGATGCCAGGGCCGGTGAGCGCCTGGGAGGCGGGCCACCTCTGCGCCACCAGGAAGGCGAGGGAGAGAGCGGCGAAAAAGCCGGCGACCTTCCACCGCATCGTCCCGCCCCGTTCTCCCGGAAGCCCCAGACTCCTCCCCGGGACGCGAGAGAGGTGGCGCCCAGACGGCCGCTGTCAGGCGAGACGCCATTCCCGCGAGCCGGGGTCGACCCGCTCGCCGGAGCGGACGAGGGCGCGAGCGTCGTCCACCTTGCCCCACACGTTCCAGAGCAAGACTCCCCGTACCCTGTCCTCGCGATCGAGGTAGTAGACGACGCCCTCCCGGTAGGGATCCCGCCAGTCGGACACCGTCCTCAGGCGCCCGTCCAGCTCGCCCACCGCCTCGTAGCCAAGGTCGAAGAGATCGGAGTAGAAGAAGGGGAGGTGGTGGTAGGGCTCGCCCGCCCCGGCCATGTTGCGACCGACCGCCCGCCCGTGCGAGTTGGCGTGGTCCTCGTGCTCGACCCTGAGGGTGCCCAGCGGAGGAGCAGGGAAGCGGGCGACGTCCCCGGCGGCGAAGACGTCGTCGCGACCGCCCACCCGTCCCAGCTCGTCCACGACGACGCCGTCCTCGACCGGAAGCAGAGCGGAGGCGGCGAGCTCCACCTCCGGCTCGATGCCAAGGCCGGCCACGATCCCGGTCGCCTCGATAGCGCGACCGCTCCCCGTCAGGGCCGCCCTCGAGCCCTCCTGGGCGAGCGAGGTCACTGTGTCCCCGGCCACGACCTCCACTCCCCGCTCGCGGTAGTAGCTGTTTAGGAACTCGGCCAGATCAACAGGGAAAAGACGAGCACCGATCCCTGTCTCGGGGAAGACCATGGTCACCCGCCGCTCGCTCATGGCCAGAGCGGCCGCGATCTCCGACCCGATGAAGCCGCCGCCCACGACGAGGAAGCTCGAGCCCTCCTCCTGGGCAAGGGCGCGTAGGCGCCGGTAGTCGTCGAGCGTGCGGAAGTAGATGACCTCGGGGCCGTCCCCAGGAAGGCGCCGAGGGCGGCCCCCGGTAGCGAGGAGCAGCCGCTCGTAGACGTAAATCTCCCCCTGGTCGTCGGTCGCCTGGCGAGCGCCGAGATCGAGAGAGACGACACGCCGTCTCAGGTGGAGGTCGACGCCGATCTCCTCCGTCCGCCGCCACACCTTCTCCTCAGGCGCCCCCTTCCACAGGCCTTTGGAAAGAGGCGGACGGCTGTAGGGCGGGTAAGGCTCGTCTCCGACCAGCCCGATCGAGCCCTCGCTGTCGAGATCGCGGATCCCCTTGCAGGCGGCATCGGCGGTCATACCCCCGCCCACGATCAGGTAGCGGTACCTCTGCATCTCTCTCACCTCGCCTCGGTGGGTGTGCCTTCGCCGGCAGATTACCGCCCTAAGGCCGACGATTGGATGCGGCACGACGGTCGGGCCGGAGCGCCCGGGGTCGCGCCTCGCTGCCTCTGCCACGCTCCCAGGAGAGCAGGAAGCCCATCGGCGAAGCTTGCAGGGAGGGCGGTACCCGAATGCTGCCATCGTTCCTCGGTTGCCCCTCGCGTTGCCCCCTGAGCGCTTTCGCCTTCGCTACTGGCAACAAGAAACCCCCGGTTTACGGGGGCTTCTCTTGGAGCCGACGCCCGGACTCGAACCGGGGACCCCATCATTACGAGTGATGTGCTCTACCAGCTGAGCTACGTCGGCCCGGGCTGGGCAAGCCAAGGCTCAGTCTAGCGCCGAGAGCTAGGCAGGATGAGAGCGCTCCTTGCACCCGGGCCGCACGGCGAGAGTCCCGGCAGCACCGGTCGGGTCTTCCCACATGACCGACGCCGACGGCGTGGTAGGGAATTCAAGGCCGAGTGGCACGCCGATCGCCAACGACGCTCCCCAGCGAGCTAGGACGGTGGCCGAGGCGAGAACTCCCGAGGCAGGAGACCGACGAGGCGTCTCACGGCTCTCCCATCGGCGGTTTGCCTGGCGGCGGCGCGTCCCGTTCGAGAGAGGATGAGATCCCCATCTTCGGGGCCTCGGTCGTCAGGCTCGTCCAAGTCGGACCCGTCCCGACCAAAGCTCGGGCTTCACCCCGACCCAGAGCCCGAGTGTGACGTCGAGACGGAGCCGGACCCCGACGAGGAGCCGCCACCCGAGGAGCTCTCCTCGCTCGACGCGACCGCAAGCTCTCCCGAAAGTCCGCTCTCCGGCAAGCCTTCTGCCTTCGTCTCCTCGCCTGACCGATCCGACAAGCCGCCGCCTCTTCCGTCTTCGTTCGACGTGTCGTCCAGCGCGAGCTCTGCCCCTCCTCGGCTCAGGCCCGTGCGTCCTGAGCGCTCCGCCTCCTTTCCCTCCTCTCTAGCCAGGCTGCGATCGTCGTCTCCGGGATCGGAGCCGGCTTGGCCTCTTCCCCTCTCTCGCGGCCCAACCTGCCCTGACTCTGAGCTTGGCCTGCCTTCGTCGTCGAAGGGGAAAGGCGCCATCGCGCCACCCGCGGGGAACACCGGAAACGGACTCCACGCCCCCTCTGGGCGCGACCGGCCTTTGGGCCAGACCTTGGCGCCGAGCTCGCTCTCGGTCGCCTGAATCCCGACGGCGCTCCCCTTCCTGCCTCGGTCCCGCTCGCCGACGACGACCGACACCCGCTCCGTCGTCTCCGCTCGGCTGAGGCTCGCTCTCTGCGTAGAGAGCGAGGCATCCGGCCGCCTTCGCACCAGCCGCCGATCAACCATCGCCTGCCTTCCCGCATGTCCCCGCCCTTCCTTCCTCAGCCCGGGAGCCGTCGCAGCGAATGGCAGGTCGGGCTCGAGCAGGGAGGGGGCGATCGCAGCAGGCCGGAGGCGGGCCGATTCCGCCCCTCCCGGGAGCCTCGGGTCCGCCACCACCACCCCTCCGGCCACGACGCCAACCGCGGCCGCTCCCGCAGCGAGCTTGGCCGCCAAGGGGAGCGAGGCGAGCCTCTCCGCCCCCGAGGGAGTATGGCCGAGCGACGCCACGCGGGCGAGAGCATCCCGAAGGGCTAGGAGCGGGGCCAGGCTCGCCGCCACCGCCGGTCGGAGGCGAAGGCGAAGCTGGCGGCGAGCCCTCACCAAGAGCGACTCCACCGCCGACTCGGACACCGCCAGCGCCTGGGCCAGCTCCCCGTACGAGAGCCCGAACAGCTCCCGCTTGAGGAGCGCCTCGCGCTGCTGGACAGGAAGGTCGCGGATAGCCGCCCACAGAGCGCCCAGATCGGCGTTGCGGAGGGCTGTCTCCACCGGGTCGGGGAGATCGGCCGGAGGGAGAGCTGCCTCGACCGCGAGCGGCTGGCGGAGCTCGCCCGGGGGGCCACCCACATCGTCCAT
>PSLH01000006.1:10995-21122 GCA_040289505.1 Thermoleophilia bacterium
GGCCGCGAGCGGCTGGCGCATCCGCCTCTGGATTCGCTCCCAGCACTCGTTGCGAGCGATGGTGGCCAGCCAAGCGGCCGGGTGTCGAGGGACCGTGCCCGAGCGCAGGCTAGCTAGCGCGGACAGGAACGTCTGCTGGGCAGCGTCCTCGGCCTCAGCTGGATCGCGCAGGAGGAGCCGGCAAAGCCCGAGGATGGTCCGCCCATGGCGGTCGTAGAGCTCAGCCAGGTAGTGGTCGGCCGCCCCGGGGTGGGGGCGGCCGCGAGGAAGGAAGGTCTCGGGAGCGCTAGTCGTCGTCGCCTCCGTGGCCGTGATAAACGTCGTCGCTTTCGTCGTGGCCGCTTTCAGAGTGGTCGTCGTCGCCGTCCTCGCCCGAGAGCGAGCCCGGGCTGGAGCGGTCGTCGTGTTCGACCTTGACCTCGATCTCGGCTCCCTCGTCCTTGCTTTCCACCTTGGTGGCCGTCCAGACGCCGCCGACGAGCGCGCACTCGATCTCGACCGTCCGGCCCAAGAAGAGCGAGAGATCGCTCCCAGCGGGAATGGCGCAGCTGAAGAGCGAGCCCCCGGAGTCAACCGTCAGCGAGCCCCCAGCGATGGAGGTCAGTGTGCCCTTGACCTCGGCCCGCCCCGTGCCCGCCGCCGTGTCCACCTTGATCTCTACGCCCTGCTCGTCCTCCACCTCGACCTTGGTCACGATCCAGGCCCCGTCCACGAGCTGGCAGTGGAGCTCCACCGTGTGCCCAAGGAGCGCGGACAGATCGCTCCCGGCAGGAACCTGGCAGGCGAGGGAACTCGTCCCCGCCTGGACGGCGATCGATCCCGACGACACCGAGACGACAGGGCCCTTGGCCTCGGTCCGGCCCCCGGCTGCGCTCAGCTCCACAGGCAGGAGCTTGCCGAGCTGCCGTACGCTCTTGGCCACGAGCCGCCCCTGGGCGCTGCGACAAACGAGCCTGACCCTGGCGGCCAGAAGCTGGCGCAGGTCTGCCCCGGAGACGAGGGCGCACGTCAATGTCGCCGAGCGGGAGCGTACGGTGATCGCCTCCCCGTCTACTGCCGCCACCGTCCCCACAAGCTGCCTCGTTTTGGGCTTGCTTCCGGCCCCAGCAACGGTCGTACCGGAAAGGGCCACCAGAGCCACCATCCCCGTCAGCGCCACTGCTCGCTTCATGCCTCTCCTCTCGGTCGTTCTGGCGCCCAAGGCGAGCCCCCGGATGCGTGATCTCTCCTTGGAGAGAGCCCGCCGGGGAGGAAAACCTGCGCGCCTTGCTCGAGCGCGCTCCGCGTCGGGCCGACCAGCTCTCCTTGGAGGCGAGCGAAGAGCGCCTCCAGGGCCAGCCGCGGCTGGAGATTGAGGTGGCGCAGGCGCCGCCAGGCGTCGCGGACGAGGACGGTAGCCCGCTCGACGGCGGCGAGCCGCTCGGGCGAGGCGTCGGCGCGAAGCTGGGGCAGGTGGTCGAGGTGGACGACGGCTGCCTCCGCACCCACGGACACGCACACGAGATCGCGGTACCAGTCGGCGATCTCCTCCAGGGCGTCGAGAACCGCCTCTCGCTCGACTCCGTGGGAGAGCCGGCGCAGGCGCTGCTCCACCTCGCGCGCGCTCAGCTCCAGGGCCTCGTGCTCCTTCCGCTCCGCCAGCCGCCGACGCTCCTCCTCGACCGCCTTGCGGACGGAAGCGGCGGCGAGAGCGAGCAGGCGCTGCGCCGCTTCGGCAGGCTCGAAGACTGGGTCGGAGTACACGGCCCGGGCCAGGGCGAGGAGCGACCTCCGGCCGGAGGCGGCCTCCTCGTCGATTGCTAGGCGCCAAGCGACATCCAGCCTGCCCGCAGCCGCCCGGGCGATGGTGGTCTGGGCCTCGAAGGAGAGGTGAGGCGCCCAGGCCCGAACTTGCTCTCTCACCGCCCGCGTGGACAAGCGGCGGAAGGGGACGAGCTGGCAACGGGAGCGAATCGTCTCCGGAAGCGAGGCGATCTCCTCGGCCAGAAGCACGAACACGGCGTAGGAGGGCGGCTCCTCCAAGTCCTTGAGGAGGGCGTCCGCCGCCTCGCGGTTCAGGCGCTGGGCTGATACGAGGAGGTACACCCGCCGCTCGGCCTGGAAGGGCCGGAGGTGGAGGTCGCGGCGGAGGGCGCGAATCTCGTCGATGCGGATCTGGTCGCCATACGGCTTGACCACGTAGAGGTCGGGGTGAGCCTCGCGACAGGCTCGCTCGGGATCGCCGAGGAGCTCGCCGGCGAAGGCAAGAGCGGTCGTTCGCTTGCCTACCCCTGCTGGCCCGAAGAAGAGGTAGGCGTGCGCTGGCCCCTCACGAAGGGAGGCCTGGAGCAGGCGCTTGGCCTGCTCTTGCTCGATGATCGCCTCAAGCATCGGGCAGGTAGGCGCGGACGATGGCTGCGATCTCCTCTACGGGGAGCGTGGCGTCGATGGTTTTGATCCGCTCTGGGTAGCGCTCCGCCACCACGCGGTAGCCCTCGGCCACCGCGGTTCGGAATCCGTCGCCGGCCCGCTCGATGCGGTCGGGCTCGTTCCCGAGCCGGGCCGCCGAGGAAACCGGATCGAGCACGAGCAGGAAGGTGCGATCGGGCAGGAGGTCGGCCACCGCCACGTTGAGGGCGAGTACGGCGTCGATACCGAGGCCGCGCGCGACTCCCTGGTAGGCCAAAGAGGAGTCGAGGTAGCGGTCGCAGACGACGTCGGCGCCGCGGGCGAGGGCAGGGCGGATGACGCGCTCGGCCAGCTCGGCCCGAGCGGCGGCGAACAGGGCTGCCTCGGCCCAGGCGGTCATCTCCGGCCCTTCCAAGAGGAGCCTGCGGATGGCCTCCCCAAGCGGCGTCCCTCCCGGCTCCCGCGTCCGCACGACCTCGCGGCCGCGGGCGGCCAGGTAGGCCTCGAGGAGCTCAGCCTGGGTCGACTTGCCCGACCCGTCGAGGCCTTCGAAGGTCACGAACACGGACGCCGTAGGATAGTGAGCGTGCGGGCGATCGTGACCGGAGGGGCGGGCTTCATCGGCTCGCACGTGGCCGAGGCCCTCCTCGCCCGGGGCGACGAGGTGGTGGTCGTGGACGACCTCTCCACCGGCCGGCGGGAGAACGTCCCCGACGGCGCTCGGCTCGTCGAGGCCGACATCCGCGACGGCGATCTGGGTCACGTGTTCCGCGAGGTCAAGCCCCACGTCTGCTTCCACATGGCCGCGCAGGCGGACGTGCGGGTGTCGGTGGAGCGCCCGCTCGAGGACGCCTCCGTCAACGTCCTCGGCACCGTCCAGGTGTTGGAGGCAGCCCGGGGCACGGGTGCTCGGGTGGTCTTTGCCTCGACCGGGGGAGCCATCTACGGCGAGTGCGAGCGGCCGGCCAGCGAGGACGATCCTGCTTTGCCCGTATCCCCCTACGGGGCCGCCAAGCTGGCTGCCGAGAGCTACCTCGCCACCTACAACCGCCTCTACGGCGCTGCGCACGTGGCCCTCCGCTACGGCAACGTGTACGGCCCCCGCCAGGATCCGCACGGGGAGGCGGGAGTGGTGGCTATCTTCCTCGGCCGCCTGGCCAGGGGCGAGCCCTGCCGGATCTTCGGGGACGGAAGGCAGACGCGCGACTACGTGTACATCGACGACGTGGTCTCCGCCACCCTTGCTGCGGCTGAGCGGGCGGGGGGCGTGTACAACGTGGGAACTGGCCGCGAGACCTCGGTGCTCGAGCTCTACGAGCGTTGCCGGCTCGTGGCCGGGGTCCAGGCCGAGCCCGAGCTCGCCCCTCCCCGGCTAGGCGAGCTACGGCGGAGCATCCTCGATCCCGAGCGGGCCCTGCGCGAGCTGGAGTGGCGGGCGGAGGTTTCCCTCGACGAGGGCCTCCGCCGGACCTGGAGGTCGATCGTGGGCGAGAGGGAAGGAGGAGCGGGCGCGGGAGCGAACTGACGAGCCCCGTGGCCGTCTCGCCCCCCGCCCCCGATCCCCTCGCCCGGTCCTGGCGCCGGGCCGCCCTCGTCGCCTGGGCCGTGGCGACAGTCGAGCTGGTGGCGGTAGTGATCCTGGCGGCGCTCCTCCTCGGCCGCCCCTTCATCAGCCGGGCTACCGCCTCCGAGTCGGCTCGCCCCTCTGCCGGCACGAGCACCCTTTCCCAGGCGCGACCTTCTCCAGTCGCAGCGGGAACGCGGGCGAGAGCTGGAAGAGAGGCTCTCGGACTCCGCCGAATCGGACTCCGCCGAGACCAGACATCCGTGCTCGTCTTGAACGGCAACGGCCGCCCCGGCGCAGCAGCGGCCCAGGCAGAGCAGGCCCGCAGCCGCGGCTACGCCATCGCCGGGGTAGGGAACGCAGCCCGCAGCGACTACGCCAGAAGCCTGGTCATGTACCGCCCCGGCTTCCGCGGAGAGGCGGGCAGGCTGGCTCGAGACTTGGGCCTGGAGCTAGTCGTACCCCTCGACGGCCTCCGTCCCCGCGACCTGCGGGGAGCCCACGCGGTCGTCATCGTCGGCCGCTGACCGCGTCTGGCCTAGCGGCCCTCGACCTTGGCTCGAGCTTGGTCGAGGAGGCCACCAGGCTGGCCGGCCGGCCCATATGGGTCGAGGCCGTAGGCCCGGTCGAGGTGGCGGTAGGCGGCTCGGTAGCGCCCCACAGCCAGCTCGAACGCGCCCAGGTCGTACCAGGTGGACGAGTTCTTGGGCTGGAGCTCGACCGCTTGGGCGTAGCGGCGCAGAGCGCCGGAGACGTCCCCCGAGGCGGCGCTGGCGAGCGCCCAGGCTACGAGCGGCTCGGTCGAGAAGGGATCGAGCCAGCGGGCCTGTCGGGCGGAGGCGACCGCCCGCTCGGGATCCCCGCGCTCGATGGCGAGGTAGGCATCGTCGACCCGGCGGCTGGCGAGCCAGGGAGCAGCCAAGGAGTAGGTAAGAGCGCAGCCGAGGGCCAGGGCCGCCATCGCCCGAAGCGGCCGTGCCGGAGACCGAGCCTGCCTCTGACCCGACCCCAGGAGGACGCCGGCGACGAAGAAGGCGGGGGCGCTCGTGGCCACGAGGTCCCAGTCGATGTCGAAGAGCGCGTGGAGGAGGTAGAGGGGCACCACCGTGGCCAGAGCCAGCCCCGCCCGCCGCTCCTCCCCGTGCAGGCACGTAAGCGCCCGGCGACAGGCCGCGAGCGCGGCCAGGGAGGCCGCCAGGCCCAGAGAGAGCCCCACCATGCCCATCTCGGCCAGGGCCTGCAGGGCCAGGTTGTGGGGCTCGGTGGTCACCACGTCGCTCTGTCGGAGGGGACGGCGGGCGATCTCGAAGGTGCCTGCTCCCGTCCCTTGGCCGGGGTGGCGGAGGAAGATCGTCCAGGCCTCCTGCCACCAGCTCCAGCGGTTGTTGGAGCTGAGCTCGGCCAGCCGAGCCGAGCCCTGGGACACCTCGCCCGAGCCGCGAAACTCGTCCAGCCACCTCTCGGGCCCTCCCGAGGCAGCCGCGTAGGCGACTGCGCCGGCGAGGGCGACGGCGAGCAGCGCCCCTCCTAGGCGAGGCCCCCAGGCCCGGCGCGAGGCGGGATCGAGGCGCTCGATGCTCCGATCGGCAGCGTAGGAGAGGGCAAGCGCGACCACGGCGCCGAGAACGAGGACGAGGGCAAGCCATCGGCCGTCGGCAGCCCTGACCGGGGAGGGCTGGAGGTCGTCGACGAGGCCGGCCCGCGTAGTGGCCCACCCGGCTACCGCAGCCGCCGGGACAGTAGCGGCGACGAGCGCCCCCAGGCTCTCCAGGCGCTCCTCCGTGGCCCAAAGCCAGAGAAGGACGGCCACCGCCGCCACCACCAGGCCGCCCCGGGAGAAGGTGAGGACGAGCGCCACCGCCGCGAGGTAGAGGAGGAGCGACCCTGCTGCCCGAACGGGCCCTGGCCGACGTCGATCGGTGACCACCCAGAGGCCGAGGGGGAAGGCGAGGGCGCACAGGAACGCAAGAGCGTTCCAGTAGCCGACCGGGCTCCGCAGCCGGGCCACGCGACCCCCGTCGGGGAAGAGGCCGGGAAACACCTTGCCGAGCAAGGCCCACCCCACCACCCCCAGGAGGAGGGTCGCCAGCCCCAGGGCGGTCGCCGTCCTCGCCCGGGGAGAGGCGGCCGCGACGAGCAGTCCGAGGGCGAAGAATGCGAGGTAGACGAGGCCCCGGTTGAGGAAGGCCCAGGTGCGGTCGGGAGCGATCGACCACCCAAGGCCTGCTCCGCTCCAGGCGAGAAAGGCAAGTCCTAGCGCGAGCGCCGCCCGTCCCTGCCCATCGAGCCGGATCCGGCCTGTGGCCCCAAGCTCGCTGCCAGCCACGCCCAGGCCAGCGAGGAGCGAGGCGGCAGCCCCGATCCAGAAGAGCCGATCCTGGCTCGTCCCTCCTCCGTAGAAGAGCGAGAGGGCTAGGAGGGCCCCGCTCCCGCCGAGGAGAGAAAGCCCGGCGGCTCGGCGCATCGGCAGGCACGCTAGCAGAGGCCCCTCCCCGCCGCGCGCTTACAAAGCCCTAACGGCTCGATCACCGCCGGCTCATGGCCATGGTCGAGACTTGTGCTGGCCCAAGCCGCCTTGACCGAGATGAAGGCCGACCGATCGCGTACACTCGATGCAGCTCTGGGTAGGACCTTGCTCCGCGAGCCCTCTCCTCCACAGCCCAAGCCCGTGCCTATCGCGCTGAGATCCGTCGCTTTCCTCGCCCTCGTCCTGGCCGCCGGGGTGGCGGCCCTCGGGGTAGCGCCGGCGAGAGCGGCAGCCCCGTGCTGGAAGGAGCTCATCAACGACTGGTTCGACGGCCACATCGACAAGACGTACCCTGTCCACTGCTACCGGGAGGCGCTTCGCCACCTTCCTACCGATGTCGAGACGTACTCGAGCGCCCGCGACGACATCAGCCGGGCTCTGGCCTCGGTCATCGCTGGCCGGGGCAAGCCTCCGAGCGGAGGGAGCCAAAGCGCGAAGCCGGTCGGGAAGGGGACGCCCTCGCCCAGGGGAGGGGCGGGCAAGGAGACACCCCGGGGGCAGAGCTCAAGCGGCGGAAGCTCGGGCGGCTCAGGCCGAAGCGGCCGGGGCTCGAGGAGCCAAGCGGCTGGCGGCGACAAGGCTCCCGGCCGCGACAAGGGACGGGGCGGCCCGGTGGGAAGCGTAATCAAGGAGGTAGGCCCGGATAGCGCCGACAGCGTCCCCATCCCCCTGGTCGTGCTCGGCTCGCTGGCGCTTTTTCTCGTTCTCCTCGGCTCGGCCGGCTTTGTCGCCCGACGCCTCCAGGCCCGGCGAGGGTTGCGCCCAGCTGCCGACTCACGCCCGCAAAAACCCTGATCTGAGCAGGGATTTCTCGGACATCGAGCTGCCACGGGAGAGCCTGCGGGGACGAGGGTGAATCCGTCCGACGCCTGCTCTACCGTACCCCTTCCGCGCTGCCGCCGGGTAGAGCCCGCGGCGGCGGACATGTCGTCCCCCGAGAGCTTGGAGGCAGGAAGGTCATGGCAACCGTAAAGACAGACGAGATCGCCCCAAAGGAGCTTGAGAACCGGGTCTCCGACCCTGCGCGGTCGCTGGTCGTGCGCCGCTACTTCACCATTCCCGGCCGCGACCCCTTCGACGAGGTCGAGTGGGAGATCCGCGATGCCTCCATCCCGGGGAAGGATGGAGCTGCCTTCGAGCAGAAGGGCGTCGAGTTTCCGAAGTTCTGGTCGCAGACGGCCACGAACATCGTCGCCCAGAAGTACTTCCGGGGGCGCTTGGGCTCGCCCGAGAGGGAGTGGAGCGTGCGCCAGATGATCGGGAGGGTCGTCTCCACCATCGGCGGCTGGGGAAGGCAGGGAGGCTACTTCATCGACGAGGAGGAGGCCGAGACCTTCGAGGCCGAGCTGAAGGCGATCCTCGTCAACCAGCTCGCCTCGTTCAACTCGCCGGTGTGGTTCAACCTGGGCTTCGAGGAGCGGCCGCAGGCCTCTGCCTGCTTCATCCTGTCCGTGGAGGACTCGATGGAGTCGATCCTGGACTGGATCCGCAAGGAAGGCATCATCTTCCGGGGCGGGTCTGGCTCCGGCGTCAACCTGTCTCGCCTTCGCTCCTCCAAGGAGCAGCTCTCCAAAGGGGGGTACGCCTCCGGCCCTGTCTCGTTCATGCGCGGCGCCGACGCCTCCGCCGGCACGATCAAGTCGGGCGGCAAGACGCGAAGGGCGGCCAAGATGGTCATCCTCGACGTCGACCATCCCGACATCGAGGAGTTCATCTGGTGCAAGGCTCGCGAGGAGGAGAAGGCTCGGGTGCTCGAGGCCGCTGGCTACGACATGTCCCTCGACTCGCCCCACTGGGCCTCCATCCAGTACCAGAACGCCAACAACTCGGTGCGGGTGACGGACGCCTTCATGCAGGCGGCGGTAGAGGGGCGGGAGTGGAACCTGACCGCCCGCACCGACGGCAGCGTGCTGGCCACGGTCGACGCCCGGGGGCTCCTGCGGCAGATCGCCGAGGCCGCCTGGCAGTGCGCCGACCCCGGCCTTCAGTACGACACCACGATCAACGCCTGGCACACCTGCCCCAACTCCGGCCGCATCAACGCCTCCAACCCCTGCAGCGAGTACATGCACCTCGACGACTCGGCCTGCAACCTGGCCTCGCTCAACCTCATGAAGTTCCGCCGCGACGACGGGGAGCTCGACATCGAGGCCTTCCAGCACGCCATCGACGTGATGTTCCTGGCCCAGGAGATCATCGTCGGCTACTCCTCCTACCCCACTCCCGAGATCGAGCGTAACGCGAAGGCCTACCGTCAGCTCGGCCTCGGCTACACCAACTTGGGAGCGCTGCTCATGGCCCGCGGCCTTCCGTACGACTCCGAGGAGGGCCGGAGCTACGCCGCCGCCGTGACCGCGCTCATGACCGGCCGCGCCTACCGCAAGTCGGCCGAGATCGCCGCCCGCATGGGCTCCTTCGCCGGCTACCGCAAGAACGCCGCGGCCATGCTGGGGGTGATCGCCAAGCACCGGGCGGCCGTGGGCAACATCGAGCGCAGCCAGGCCGTGCCCGACGAGCTTCTGCGGGCAGCCCGCCAGGCCTGGGACGAGGCCCTCGACCTGGGCGAGGTGCACGGCTTCCGCAACGCCCAGGCCACGGTGATCGCTCCGACCGGCACGATCTCATTTATGCTTGATTGCGACACCACCGGGGTCGAGCCCGACTTCTCGCTCGTCAAGTCCAAGAAGCTCGTCGGCGGCGGCGAGATCACCATCGTCAACAAGACGGTGCCCATGGCCCTAGAGCGGCTGGGCTATACCCCGGACGAGGTGGAACAGATCGTGGCCTACATCGACGAGCGGAACACGGTCGTGGGCGCCCCCTTCGTCAAGCCTGAGCACTACCCGGTGTTCGACTGCGCCATCGGCGAGCGAGCGATCCACTACAGCGGCCACGTGAAGATGATGGGGGCGGTCCAACCCTTCATCAGCGGAGCCTTGTCCAAGACGGTCAACCTGCCCGAGACCGCCACCGTCGACGAGGTGGCGCAGCTCTTTGTTGACGCCTGGCGGCTGGGCGTCAAGGCCATCGCCATCTACCGCGACAACTGCAAGGTGGCCCAGCCTCTCACCTCCAAGGAGAGAGCGGCGGCGCAGGCGCTCGTGCCGGGCGTGAAGCTCGCCCCGAAGCGGCGCCGGCTGCCCGAGGACCGGGTCGAGATCGGTCGCAAGTTCCGGGTCGGCGACTACGAGGGCTACATCCACGTGGGCCTGTTCGAGGACGGGACGCCCGGCGACATCTTCGTCGACATCGCCAAGGAGGGAACGACGCTGGCCGGGCTCATGAACTCGTTCATGATCGCCGTGTCTTTGGGGCTCCAGTACGGAGTTCCTCTGGAGGTGTTCGTCTCCAAGTTCTCGCACATGCGCTTCGAGCCCTCGGGGCCCACCAACGACCCCGACATCAGGGTGGCCAAGTCGCTCGTCGACTACATCTTCCGGTGGATGGGGAAGAAGTTCCTCACCCCTGAGCAGCAGGAAGAGGCGGGAATTCTCTCCCCCCAGGTCAAGGCGCGCATGGCCCAGCGCCTCGGCAACGGCGACCCCAGCGGCTCCTCCCCAACTGCGCCGCTCGTCGCGCCGCCGCCCGGCCAGACCGCCCTCTTCAACCAGTGGGAAGACGCGGTCGAGTGCCCCCGCTGCGGCGGCC
>PSLH01000006.1:21162-30226 GCA_040289505.1 Thermoleophilia bacterium
TCGTGCTACACCTGCCGCGACTGCGGCACCAACACCGGCTGCTCGTAGCCTAGGCCACGCCTCGCGACCGAGGAGCCTGCTCCGCCCAGGCTCCTCGGTCGCTGGGGACGGGGCGAGCCAGGCGAGTATCATCGCCGCCGTGCCGCGTCTCGGCTCTACCGACCTCGACGTCTTCCCGCTGTGCCTAGGCGGCAACGTCTTCGGATGGACGACGGACGAGGCCCAGTCCTTCGCCGTCCTCGACTTCTACGTCGCGTCGGGCGGCAACTTCATCGACACGGCCGACTCCTACGTCCACTGGGCGCCGGGAGCCCGGGGCGGCGAGTCGGAGGAGATCATCGGCCGCTGGCTCGCCACGCGGGGTCACCGCGACCGCGTGATTATCGCTACCAAGGTGGGTCGCCACCCTGAGCGCAAAGGGCTGCGCGCGACGACGATCCGCGCTGCCTGCGAGGACTCGCTGCGGCGCCTGCAGACCGACTACATCGACCTCTACTACGCGCACGGAGACGACAATCCCTCCATTCCCTTGGAGGAGACGCTGGGCGCCTTCGACGCCCTGGTGCGGGCGGGGAAGGTGCGCTACGTCGCGTGCTCCAACTACGGAGCCGAGCGGCTGGCCCAGGCCCTGGAGGCGAGCGAGCGCGAGGGGCTCAGCGCCTACGTCGCCCTCCAGCCCCGCTACAACCTGCTCGAGCGCGACTACGAGCGGGAGCTCCTCCCCCTGTGCGCGGAGAAGGGCCTTGCCTGCGTCCCCTACTTCGCGCTGGCCATGGGCTTTCTCACCGGCAAGTACCGCCCTGGCGGCCCACCCGTGGACAGCCCCCGCGCCCAGCACGCCGCCAAGTACTTACAGGGGCGAGGGCCAGCCGTGCTCGTGGCCCTGGACGAGGTCGCCGCCGCCCACGGCACCACCGTGGCCGCCGTGGCTCTTGCCTGGCTTCGCTCCCGACCCACCGTCGTCTCCCCCATCGCCAGCGCTCGTAGTCCCGAGCAGCTGGCCGAGCTCCTTCCCTTCCTCGACCTCGACCTCTCCCTTCAGGAGACCTCCCGTCTCGACCAGGCGAGCGGGGCGTAAGCTCCAGGCGTGACCTTCCACTACGAGCTCGTGACCGTCGTTCGTCCCGGGAGGGAGCGGGCCCGCCCCTATTCCCTCGAGGAGGAGCTGGCTCCGGGCAGGCTCATCAAGCTCGACGGTCGCGACTGGCTGGTAGAGCGGGTGGAGGAGCCCTCGCCCGAGGACGGCCAGCCAGCACGGGTGGTGGCCAAGCCCGCCCGCTACCGACTCGTCCTCCGCCATCCCGAGGGGAGGGTCGAGGTGGGAGCCCTCCGCCGCCTCCGCCCGGATGGGCCCAGGCTTGGCCATGCCTTCGCCACCTTCGAGGATGGGCAGCCCGTGAGCTGGCAGGTGGTGGACGAGCGGCTGGCGTGGGACGAGCGAGGCGATCCCTATCTGGAGCTCCTGGCCGAGCGCGACTACGGCGAGCTCGAGCAGATCCCCGACCACGAGCTCGAGCACACGCTCTCCGGGCTCCCCGAGGAAGAGGCCGCCCCCGGCCGAGAGGCCATCGCCCGAGCCGAGGAGGAAGGGCTAGCGGTGGAGCTGGTCGCCCTCGAGCCGGGAGAGGAGCCCGACTGGCAGGAGGCCGAGCGCTACATCGATGCTCTCGTCCTCGAGGAGATCGAGGACGACCTGCTCGAGCTGTGCGGCGTCGATCCCGACAGCGACCCGCCCCAGACCTGGCTCGCCGCGGTCAAGGAGCGCCTCCGCTCCGACCTGGAGCGGCTCCGGGCAGACATCGAGACCGATCACGACCAGATCGAGGAGTGGGAGCTCGCGGGCGGGCGCGTTTTCGCCGCTGTCGGCCGCTTCGAGGACGAGTCGAACCCGCACTCAGGGTTCGGCTGGATGTGCCGGCTCGTGGATAGCGGCGCCCTGGCGGCGGCCGGCTTCGTACAGGTGCGCAAGGCCGACCTCTAAGCGGGGTCAGGTCTTGCATTGGCGCATGAGGGAAGGGTTCCGCGCGGCACGCCTCACCGCGCCCTAGGCCTAGGCTGGCCCCCAGCCTGACACCGGGGGCACAACCCCCAGAAGACCACCTCTGCCTCGTCCACGGCAAAGCCCGCGCTTGAGGAGGGTAGAAGGCAGGGAGCCTCGCCGACCACGCAGTCGACGTCTACGACAGAGGCGCAGGCGCGGCATACGAGATGGTGGTGGTTGTCGTGTACGCGCGTCTCGAACCGGGCCGGCCCTCCGGCCGGCTGGATTCTTCGAGCCAGCCCCTGCGCGACGAGCACGGACAGCGCGTCGTAGACCGCCTGGGTCGAGATCGACCCTAGCCGAGCCTCAACCGCAGCCCGGACAGCCTCGGCGTCGGGGTGGCCGCCGAGCTCGTTCAGGGCAGCGAACACGGCCACCCGCGAGGCGGTTACCCGCAGGCCGCGCTTCCGTAGCTCCTCCGCGTATGCGGCTCTGTCGTCGTTCCCCATTCGTCACATCGTACGCGCGAATTCGGCTGCTCCTGGCTTGACAGGTGTAGTCTTCTTTGTTTAGATCTCTTCGTCTCTTTGATTGAAGAGCTGATGCAGTGCTACGTGTGCCATCGAGAAGGTCGTTCCTCCCCGGCGGTAGGCTTGTGCCGGGTCTGCTCGATCGGTCTCTGCCTCGCCCACCTCCGGGAGGCGGCCTCGAGGCTCGGCCCGGGAGGGACTCTCTATGCCTGCGCTCACCACGCCTGGCAAGCAGGGCCGTACGACCGCAGGCAGTAGCAGCGCACGCCACGGTACCTACGCGACCAAGGAGGTAGGAGCATGTTCTTGCGTATCGACAGGCTGCAGATCGAGCTCCCCATGCCCAGCGAGCCCGATCCCGACGCCGCCGCCTGCGTCCAGGAGCTTCTGGGCGGGCGGTTCGGCGAGATGTCGACCCTCATGAACTACACGTACCAGTCCTTCAACTTCCGGGGCCGGGACAAGGCAAAGCCGTTCTACGACCTGATCGCCAACATCGCCACCGAGGAGCTCGGGCACATCGAGCTGGTGGCTGCCACCATCAACGGGATGCTCACCGGGGCGGCCGAGGGCCACGACCCCGCGTCCGGCACGCCCCTTGGGCGCGGTACCAAGGCTCGCAACGCCCACCACTTCATCGCCACCGGCCTAGGCTCCCTGGTGGGCAACTCCCTGGGCCAGCCTTGGCGAGGAGACTACGTCTTCTCCAGCGGGGACCTGGTGATGGATCTCCTGCACAACTTCTTTCTCGAGAACGGCGCCAGGCTGCAGAAGATCCGGGTGTACGAGATGACCGACCACCCCATCGCTCGGCAAATGCTCGGCTACCTGTTCGTGCGCGGAGGGGTGCACGCCCTAGCCTACGGCAAGGCCTTGGAGGAGCTCACCGGGGTGGAGGTGTGGAAGCTCCTGCCCATCCCCAAGATCGACAACTCGGCCTTCCCCGAGGCCCGCAAGTTCGAGGAGCAGGGAGCGCACCGCAAGCTCTACCGCTTCAGCCCCGACGACTACCGGGACGTGCGGGCCATTTGGAAGGGGGATCACCCCCAGGGAGGCACGCTGGAGGTCGTGGACGGCGCCCCCGAGGGAGGCTCGCTCCAAACCCTCCCTCCGGAGCCGGCCGTGTTCTCGCCCAGCGTCCACCCGGAGGAGATCGAGGAGATCGCGGCCCGGCTGCTCCGCTCGGCCTAGCCGGGCGGAGCGGCCTCCTGGCCGCGCAGGTAGGCGTCCTCGCCGCGCTTCCAGTCGTCCCGCGGGGGAGAGAAGGTGTCGAGGACGAGCGAGTCCTCTAGCGCCTCCACCTCGTGCGGCTCGTTCGCCGTCAAGGCCACGCTCTCTCCCGCGGCCACGATCCGCTCCTCCCCGTCGACGAGGAAGCGGAGACGCCCCTCGAGCACGGTGGCGATCTGCTCGCTCGGGTGCTGATGGCGCGGGACAACCGCCCCTCGGGCAAGCCGAATGCGGGCCAGCGTCATCGTCTGCGTGTGGATTGCCTGGCGCACGATAGCCGAGGACAGCTCCTCCACCGGCTCCTCGTGCCAGCGCTTCACCTGCACCGGGACGATTCTACGCCCTACCGTCCCGCTCGGCGAACACGCACGCCCGCTCGTCTCCCGGAAGCGGCGAGCGACCCACCCTCGTCACCTGGTAGGCGCGATCGTCGAGCGTGAGTCGAGCTCCCACCGGGGGGACCTCTCCCTGCCGCTCGTGGAGGAGGTATCCGCTGGGGCCAGGCGCAAGCACGAGGTAGGGCTGGGCCGGATCCAGGGGACGGAACAGGTGCCGCTCCAGCCGCGCCCGGCCGGCGCCGTCCCTGGCTCGGCCGGGCCAGTGCGGCCAGGCCACCTCCTGTCCTCGCTCGTCCGTCATTGGCTTGGAGCCGCGGCCGCTCTCCACCTCCTCCTCACGGGGCCAGGCTCGGCATTCGACCGCGGGTCGGCACATCCTACGCGGCTGCGTCGGTAGCCGTCACAATCGAGGGCATGAGCGACCTCCGCGACCGCCTGGCCGCCCTCCTCGACGATCCCGGTCGCGTGTCCGACGGCGCGTCCGATCGCGACCTCCACGCGGCCGACCTCACCTTCCACCAGCCGGTGCGCCCGGACGTGGTCGTCTACCCCCAGACGACAGAGGAGGTCGCCCGCGTCCTTGCCCTGGCCCACGAGCTGCGTGTGCCGGTGACCCCCTTCGCTGCCGGCTCCAGCCTCGAGGGCCACGTGATCCCCGTGGCCGGCGGCATCAGCCTCGACCTGACCCGCATGGACCGTATCCTCGACCTCGCTCCAGACGACCTGACCGCCACCGTCCAGGCGGGGGTGACCCGAGGCGCCCTCAACCGGGCCGCGGGCGCCCACGGCCTCTTCTTCCCCGTCGATCCCGGAGCCGACGCCACCTTGGGAGGAATGGCGGCCACCAACGCTGCCGGCACCACCACGCTTCGCTACGGCAAGATGCGGGCCCAGGTGCTCGCGCTAGAGGTCGCCCTGCCGGGCGGCCAGGTGATCCGGACCGGGAGCCGAGCGCCCAAGACCTCGGCCGGCTACGACCTCACCGGGATCTTCGTGGGATCGGAGGGAACGCTCGGCGTCATCACCGAGCTCACCGTTCGCCTCCACGGCATCCCCGAGCAGGCAGTCGCCCTCCGCCTCGTCTTCCCCACGGTGGAGGCAGCCTGTCGCATGGGCGTGGCTGCCGTCGCCACCGGCCTGGGGGTTACGCGGCTCGAGCTCCTAGACGAGGCTGCCATCGCCGCCGTCAACGCCTACACCGGCAGCGCCTTTCCCCTCGCTCCCTCCCTCTTCGTCGAGGCGGCGGGGACGGAGGCGACGGTGGAGGCCGACCTCGTTCTGGCCCAGGAGCTGGCCGAGGAAGAGGGAGCCATCGAGGTCGCCTACGAGCGGAGCCCCGAGGGTCGCGCCCGCCTGTGGGAGGCGCGCCACGTGTACGCGTACGCTCTCCGCGCCACTCGCCCCGGGCGCGGCGTTCGCTCCACCGACGTCTGCGTCCCTCTGAGCCAGCTCCCAGGGGCGGTGCAAGTGGCCCGAGGGGAGATCGAGCGGCTTCGTCTCGATGCCGCCATCGTCGGCCACGTGGGCGACGGGAACTTGCACGTGGCGGTGGCCATCGACCCTCAGGATCCTGGCGCTCGAGCCGCCTTCGAGGAGCTCGCTCAGCGGCTCGTCGAGGACGCTCTCTCCCGCGGCGGTACGTGCACCGGCGAGCACGGGATCGGCCTGGGCAAGATCGCCGCTCTGGAGCGCGAGCACGGCGATCTCCTCCCCTACATGCAAGGGATCAAGGCCCTGTTCGACCCTCGCGGGATCATGAACCCGGGCAAGGTGCTGGGGCTTCTGTAAGGTCGTCCTCGGGACCTTCCAGGAGAGCCCAGCCGTACTTCTCCGCAGGGGCAGTCGGGGGATTCCCGCTTGCGCTGGCTGGCCCTCGCCGGTCACGCTAGGTACCGACACGACGACATGGGAGGACACAGCATGGGCACGCCGAAGATCGTCGTCCTCGGCGGAAGGACCGGGGGCACGATGGTCGCCAACCGGCTGCGGCGTCGCCTGGGCGAGGACGAGTGGCGGAGATCCACGTGGTCGACAAGGATGACGTCCACGCCTACCGGCCTGGGCTCCTCTTCGTCCCCTTCGGGCTCGCCTGTCCCCAGGAGATCGTGCGATCGCGGCACAAGCAGCTGCGTCGCGGCATCGTCTTCCACCAGGCCGAGGTGGAGGCCGTCGACCTCGAGCGAGACCGGGTGCGCCTCGCTCACGGACGCGTTCTTCCCTACGACGTCCTGGTGGTGGCTACGGGAGCCGTGCTCCAGCCCGCGCAGAGGGCCTCCTTGGCCCTAGCTGGATGGAGCGGGTGTTCACCCTCTATACCCTGCGTGCTTTTCCTCGCTCCAGCGTCTCCTCCGCCGGCACATCCCGGTTACCAGCGCTCCCAGTGAACCATCGTCTGCAGCGGCCTTCGCCGCGCTGGTCGAAAGGGGTCGCCGACGACGTGGGCGACCGGGATCAGCGCCACCTGCATGACCTCCTCGTAGGGGATGCCCAGGAGCTCGGCCGCCTCCCGCTCGTAGGCGAGGTGGAAGGTGGTCAGGCAGGTACCCAGGCCCCGAGCTCGGGCGGCCAGCATGAAGCTCCAGGCTGCGGGAAGGATGGAGCCAAACCGAGCTGCCTGGAAGGACACGGGCTTGCCCTCGGTGCGTCCCTCGACGCAGGGGAGGACGTGGACGGGGACGTCGCCGATGTGCCGCATCAGGTGACGGACGGAGGAGAGTAGGCGGCGCCTCTCCGGCGAGAGCACGCCCACCGCCGCTTGCGGGCGAGAGGCAAGGTAGCGCCGGCCTCCGCGCCGCCAGAGCTCGCCCAAGGCTCTCCTCGTCTCAGGGTCGGTGACGACCAGGAAGTGCCAGTCCTGCCGGTAGCCGCCGGTGGGAGCCTGCTGGGCCAGGCGCAGGCTCTCCTCCAGGAGCCCCCGCTCGACCGGGCGAGCGAGATCGAGCCGGCGCCGGACGCAGCGCGTGGTGGCCAGGAGCTCGTCCGGCGTCAAGAAGACCTGAGGCGCCCCCGGCTCGATCTCGCCCCTCTCCGACGGCAAGCCCATCTATGGCTTCTCGATGGGCACGTCGACGAGGTTACCCCACTCGGTCCAGGAGCCGTCGTAGTTCTTCACGTTCTCGTAGCCGAGAAGCTCGCGCAGGACAAACCAGGTGTGAGCGCTCCGCTCGCCGATACGGCAGTAGGCGCGCACCTCCTTGTCCGGGGTCACTCCCTTGCCCGCGTAGATCTGGCGGAGCTCGTCGGCCGACTTAAACGTCCCGTCGTCGCGGACGGCCGTCGCCCAGGGGATGGACTTGGCGCCGGGAATGTGGCCGGCCCGCTGCGCCCCCTCCTGCTCGTAGCCGGGAGGCGCGATCAGCTCGCCCGAGTACTCCTGTGGGCTGCGCACGTCGACGAGGGCGACGCCGTCCCGACCGAGCCCGGCCAGGACCTCGTCCCGGTAGACGCGAATCGACTCGTCTCGCTCCTTGGCCGTGTACGTCCTGGGCGTAGGGGTGGGTACCTCGGTGGTGAGCGGGCGACCCTCGTCGATCCACTTCTGGCGACCGCCGTCCAGGATGCGCACGTCCTCGTGGCCGTAGATCTTCAGGTACCAGTAGGCGTAGGCAGCGAACCAGTTGTTCTTGTCCCCGTAGAGAACGACGGTGGTGTCGTTGCCGATGCCCCGCGAGCCCATCAGTCGCTCGAACGAGGCCTTGTCGATGAGGTCGCGCTCCACCGGGTCCTGGAGGTCGTCGCGCCAATGGAGCTTGATCGCTCCCGGGATGTGGCCCTCGTCGTAGAGCTCCGGGCTCTCGTCCACCTCGGCCACGACCAGGTTGGCGTCGCCCAGGTGCTGGGCCAGCCACTCGGTACTGACGAGAGCCTCCTTAGCGTATCCAGACATGTTCTCCTCCTTTACTTTCCAAAGTGAAGTGATGGTAGGGGCGATTATTGCACGCCCTCCTCGTCTGCCGCTACCGACCAAGGAGGTGGGAGCGGACGGCGCCAGCGAGCTCCTCCACCGACACCGCGCCCTCGAAGCGGGCCTTGATCCGCCCGTCCCGTCCCACCAGGAAGGTAAAGGGCTCCGAGGGAAGATGCCACTCCCTGACGAACCGGTTGGGGCCACGGGCGGGGTCGTTTCTCTCGTAGATCTCGACGTGGATGAAGCGGACGCCGCTTCTGGCGAAGCGCTTGCGCACGGCCTGGACGACGTCGACGACGGGCCCGCAGGTACGGCTGGTGCAGAAGCGAGGGGTAGCGAAGACGAGGACGAAGGGGGCGTGGGCGTGCAGGGAGTCGGCCACCGAGTAGCGGAGGAGATCGACGTCAGGGGGGTCGGCGGTGGTGAGAGCGCGCACGTCTCCCCGAGCGCTCCGCAGCGTAGGAGTGCGGGAGGGGATGGCCCGCTCCCCTACCCCCGGAGCGGCCGTCTTCTGCCTCACCTCGATCTCTAGCACTCCCTGAGCCCGCCTCCCTCCCACCGGCTCGGCGGCGACGAGGTAGCGGCCGGGAGCCGGCACTCGGAAGCGGGCCACGTAGATCTTGGTCACGTCCATCGCCGCCGCCTGGGAGACGCCCGGAACGCCGACAGGCTCCAGCCGGGCGAGCGCGCGGGCGAGAATGGGGCTCGTGGCCGAGCGGGCAACCCACACCCGGGCACGGGGGCGCTCGATCGAGCGGCCCTCCTTGTCGATGAGGAGGAAGGAGAGGCGGACGGGCCCCGGGGCGTAGTCGGAGGTGCCCGGCGTGAGGGGAAGGTCAGGCCCTGGGCGGGCGAGGACAGCCTGGATGGTTCCCCCCGGCGCCCGCCCAGACGTCGGAGCGTGACCCGAGGGAGCCTGAGCCGAGGGAGCCTGGGACGGGGCCGAGCCCCCACAGCCAGCCCCCAAGCTGAGCACAAGGGCGGCTGCGAGACCCTGGGCGAAGGCGCGCACGGAGCGAGTGTAGACGTCCGCGGGCGAGCCTCGCCCAGGGCCCTGCAGCCAGTCGATTCCCCTCTC
>PSLH01000006.1:30264-32036 GCA_040289505.1 Thermoleophilia bacterium
CAGCCGCAGCCACGCCTGCCAGCGCGAGCTGAGCGACCAGCGCGAGCGTCGAGAGCCAGAGGATGGCTTTCGCCCTGCTCACCGCTACCTCCTTTCGCCTGTCCGGGTCTAGAACCGGAAGTCCTGCAGCGCCTCGGCCGCCCGCCGGTACAGCCGAGCCGCCTCCCGGTCGTCGCCGCGGCGGGCGGCGACGTCGCCGAGGGCGACCCAGGCGGCAGCGCGGTGGCTAACCGAGGAAAGCTGCTCGAAGCTCCTATCGGCGGCGGCAAGGATTCCTTGAGCCTCGTCCAAGCGATCCTGCTCGAGAAGGGCGCGACCGAGCACCAGCTGAGCGGTGCCGATCTCGGACATGTAGTCGACGCGGTCGGCCAGCAGCTCGAGCGCCTTGCGGGCCTGAGCCTCGGCCTCGGCCGGGCGGCCCACTCCCAGCTGGACCTCAGCCAGCGAGCAGAGGACGTGGGCGACCTCGACGTCCTCGCCCCCTTCGTCGAGCAGAATGCGGAGAGCGTCCTTGAGGTAGACGATCGCCTCCTCGGGCTTGCCCAGGAGGTAGCTGAGGCCGCCGAGGTTGTTGAGAAGCCGGCCCAGGTTCTCCCGCTCGGCCAGCTCCTCGTAGTAGGCCTTAGCCTTCTCGGCGTACGTGCGCGCGAGCACCCAGTGGCCCTCCCGCTCAGCCACGAGCGACGCCTGGAAGTACACGCCAGCCATGGCCCGGCGGTCGCTCAGGCGCTGCGCCAGCTCTAGGGCCCGCTCCACGTCCTCGCGAGCGGCCTGGAAGTCGCGCTGGCGCCGGTAGCAGCGCGATCGCCAGGAGAGGATGCTCACCCGCAGGAGATCGGAGGGTAGAGGGGAGCGGTCGGCCAGCGCCAGGGCCTCGTCGAGGAGGGCGAGCGCCGTGGCCGTGCTAGACAGGTGGTAGCGGCAAACCCCCAGCCGGTACAGGACATCGGCTCGGTCGAGGTCGGAGAAGCGCGCGTCCTCGGCCAGCTCGCGTGCCTCTTGAAGGAGAGCCAGCGCAGCCTTGACCTCGCCCAGCTGAAGACGCGCCCAGCCCTCGGCCAAGAGGGCGCGCAGGGCGAGGTCGGGTGCCTCGATCCTGGCCACCTCCGTCCGCAGCGCGGCGCAGGCCGCGGCCGCCTCCTCGTGCCGACGCTGCTCGGATAGAGCCTCGACCCGCGCCAGCTGGGCCTCGAGGCGCTCTCGCTCGGCCGCCGACACGCCGGTAGCAAGGAGGGCCGCGTCGACCCCCAGGCGGTCGGCGATCCAGGCCAGCGTCTCGGCCCGAGGTCGAGTCTTACCCCGCTCGATCTGGCTGATGTACTCCTTGGAGAAGCGGCCGCCAGCGAGCTCGGTCTGGGTCAACCCTGCCGCCAGCCGCAGCCTGCGTATTCGCGCGCCCAGGGGCTCGGCGACGTGGGCGCCGCCGCTTCCCATCTCGCCCCCGGGCGCGCGCGTCTCGGCCATGGTAGTGAAGCGAGACTAGCAAGAAGTACTTGACTTCGCTACTTGACAGATTTAGCCATGTCCTGTACAGTCGTGCCACCTCGAGGAAGGCGTGACGCCGAGAGCGGGGGCCGCGTCGAGGATCGCGCGACAGACCGGAGTCCGGCTGGGCCGCAGGGCCGGGCGCCGTCAGTCGCGAGCGGCCTCGGCGGGGCGGAGCGACAGCGGAGCCCCCGGTAGGCCGCAGCCGGGGGCTCTCGCGTCGATGAGGGGGGGTCAGGGGGTCGCCCGGGCCGGCTCAGGCAGGGTCTGGCCGTGGCGGCGGACGG
>PSLH01000006.1:32081-48891 GCA_040289505.1 Thermoleophilia bacterium
TGGCCGCCGCCACCAGCATCGCCCGGTGGAGGCCGGACACGAACTGGACAGGGAACTCGGGATCGCCCGGCCCCACGTGGACGTACGAGGCGAAGACGGCCCCCATCACGGCGATGCCGAGCGCGCCCCCTACCTGGCGAGCGGTGTTGAGAGCGCCGGCGCCCACCCCCGCCTTGTCTACCGGAACGGCGGACAGCGCGGCCGCCGTCGTGGGCGACATGGTGAGCGCCATACCGACGCCGCCCAGGATGAGGCCCGGCAGGATGCTCCAAAAGCCGGACCGCTGGTCGAGCTGGGCGAACACGAGGAGGGAGACACCAACGAGCGCCATACCGCCGGCCATCAGCCACCGCGAGCCGTGCCGATCGCAAAGCCTGCCGGCAACGGGAGCGACGAGGATGATGAGGAGCGTCATGGGCAAGAAGGTGGCGCCGGCCTCGACCGCCGAGTAGCGGAGGATGTTTTGCATGTAGAGGGACAGGAAGAAGAACACGCCGAACATGGCCAGCGACACCATGAACGCGACCGCGTTTGCCCCGGCGAAGGTGCCGTTGCGGAAGAGCCCGAGGTCGAGCATGGGGAGCCGCTGGTGTCGCTCGAGCGCCAGGAAGAGAGCCAAAGAGAGCGCGGACAGAGCGAACAGGGCCAGGATGGGGGTGGACGTCCAGCCGTAGCGATTGGCCTCGATGAGCGCGAAGGTAAGAGCGAGGAGGCCCAGCCCAGAGGAGAGAAGGCCCGGGATGTCGAGCCGCTGCTCGGACGAGGTATCCCGCGACTCGGGGACGACTACGAGCGATCCCGCCAGCGCGAGCACCCCGATGGGCACGTTGATGAAGAAGATCCAGCTCCAGTGGATGTGCTCCGTGAGCAAGCCGCCCACGAGCGGGCCCAAGGCGAGCGCCATCGCCGACACCCCCGCCCAGGTGCCAAGGGCCGCCCCTCGCTGCCGGGGCGGGAAGGTGGCCGAGATGATGGACAGGGTCGCCGGCATCATGAGCGCCGACCCCATCCCCTGCACGGCCCGGAAGGCGATGAGGAGGGCAGCCGATCCCGCCAGGCCGCAGACGAGGGAGGCGCCGGTAAAGACGGCGAGGCCAGCCATGAACACCCGCCGCCGACCCAGGAAGTCGGCCAGCTTCCCTCCCGTGAGCATGAAGACCGCGAACGTGAGGGCGTAGGCGTTGACCACCCACTCGAGCTCGGAGATGCCGATCGCGAGGTCGCGCTGGATCGAGGGCAGGGCGACGTTCACGACGGTGTTGTCGAGCATGACCATGAACAGGGAGAAGGTGAGCGCAAGGAGCGTCCACCACTTGCGGCTCTCGGGCGCGGCCAAGGCAGCGAGGACGCGGGCTCTCACCGGAGGACGAGGCTACCAGCCCCGCTCTCTCCGCCGCCCGGCTAGGCTTGCTCCGTGGCCGAGGTGGTGTGGTGGCCAAGCCCGGAGGTATGGGAGCGGGCGAACGTCGTCCGGCTCATGCGCCGCCACGGCATCGAGACCTACAGAGAGCTCGTCGACCGCTCGATCGAGGATCCCGAGTGGTTCTGGCCGGAAGCCATCGAGGACATGGGCCTGGAGCTCTTCCAGCCTTGGCAGCAGGTGGTCGACCTCTCCCGGGGGCCCGAGTTCGCGGCCTGGCTGGTGGGCGCGACTCTCAACGTCGCCTGGAACTGCGTCCACCGGCACGCGGCCGGCCCCCGGGCGAGGCAGGAGGCGGCGGTCTTCCGGGGCGAGGACGGAGGCCGCCGCTCGTACACCTTCGCCGAGCTCTCCGACGCCGTGATCCGTTTGGCCGAGGGACTGCTCGCCCTGGGCGTGGAGCCGGGAGACCGGGTGGCGATCTACCTGCCCATGTCGCCGGAGACGGCCATCGCCTCCCACGCCTGCGCCCACATCGGGGCCGTGCAGGTGCCGATCTTCTCCGGCTTTGCTGCTCCCTCGGTGGCCGCCCGGCTGGCCGACGCCGAGCCCAAGGTGGTGATCACCGCCGACGGCTCCCTCCGCCGCGGGCGAGCGATCGCCATGAAGGAGACGGTGGACGAGGCCGTGGCCAACGCCCCCTCCGTCCGCCACGTCGTCGTCTGGCGGCGCCTGGGGAGGGAGGACCTGCCCATGCGGCCCGGCCGCGACCTCCTCTGGGAGGAGGCGACGGCCGGCTCCTCCGGCATGACCGAGGCCTTCGCCTTGGACAGCGAGCATCCCTACCTCCTCTGCTACACCTCGGGCACCACCGGCCGGCCCAAGGGGGTGGTGCACGTGCACGGTGGCTTCCTCGTCTCCATCGCCCGCGAGGTCTGCTACCAGGCAGACGCCCGGCCCGAGGACGTGATCCTGTTCGCCACCGACATGGGCTGGATCATGGGCCCCTGGACGGTGGTCGGCGGGGGAGCCATGGGCTCGACTCTCGTCTTCGCCGAGGGGGCCCCCGACTGGCCGCCCGACCGGCTGTGGCGGCTGATCGAGGAGGAGCGGGTGACCATCCTCGGCTGCTCACCCACCCTGATCCGGGCCCTCATCCCCCACGGCGAGCCCAAGCGCGACCTCTCCTCGCTGCGGGTGATCGTCACCACCGGCGAGCCCTGGAACCCCGACCCCTACCTATGGCTGCACGAGAAGGTGGGAGCCGGGCGCTGCCCCATCATCAACTGCTCCGGCGGCACCGAGGTAGGTGCCTGCTTCCTCTCCCCCACCCCGGCCATGCCTATCAAGGCCTGCTCGCTCGGCTTCCCCGCCCTGGGCATGGCCGTGGACGTGGTCGACGAGGAGGGCCGCTCCCTCGCGGGCACGGGCGAGGTGGGCGAGCTTGTCTGCCGCAAGCCCTTCCCGGGCATGACCCGCGGCTTCTGGCGCGACCCCGAGCGCTACCTAGACACCTACTGGCGCCGGTTCCCAGGCGTGTGGACGCACGGGGACTGGGCCTCCGTGGACGAGGACGGCTACTGGTACCTGCACGGACGCTCCGACGACACCTTGAACATCGCCGGCAAGCGCATGGGCCCGGCCGAGCTGGAGTCGGCGGCGGTGGCGCACCCGGCGGTGTCCGAGGCGGCCGCGGTGGGCATCCCCCATCCGGTTAAGGGGGAGGTGGCCTGGGTTTTCTGCGTGCTCGCCCCCGGGCGTGCGGGCTGCGAGTCGCTTGCCCTGGAGGTGCGCTCGGCCATCGCTGCCCAGCTGGGCAAGGCCTTCGCCCCCGAGCGAGTGGTGTTCGTACCTGCGCTCCCCAAGACGCGCTCGGCCAAGATCGTGCGCCGAGCCGTGCGGGCGGCCGTGCTGGGCGAGGATCCCGGCGACCTCTCCTCCTTGGAGAACCCGGAAGTCTTGGCCGAGATCGCTGCCAGGTTATAGACTGCGAGTCTAAAACCTTGAGGCTCGCGCTCGCCCAGATCGACACCGTCGTCGGCGATATCGCCGGGAACCGCCAGCGCATCCTCCGCTGGCTCGACAAGGCGACCGCGGCGGGGGCCGACCTGGTGGTGTTCCCGGAGCTCGCCGTGACCGGCTACCCCCCCGAGGACCTGCTCCTCCGACCCAGCTTCATCCGCGCCGCCGAGCGGGCTCTGGGAGAGATCGCCGGCGCCTGTTCGGAGATCGTGGCCTTGGTAGGCACCCCCTTCTTCGACGGAGACCTCTACAACGCCTGCGCTGTGTGCGGGGAGGGCCAGGTCAAGGCCTTCTACCGCAAGCGCTTCCTCCCCAACTACGGGGTGTTCGACGAGGATCGCTACTTCTCCTCCGGCCGAGAGCTCGTCCTTCTCGACTACGCGGGCACTCCGGTGGGGGTCACCGTGTGCGAGGACATGTGGCAGCCAGGGCCTCCCGCCACCGAGCTCGCCTTGGCCGGCGCGCTCCTCCTTGTCAACGTGTCCGCCTCCCCCTTCCACGTGGGCAAGGACAGGGAGCGGGAGGAGATGTTCGCCGCCCGGGCTCGAGACACCGCCTCCTTCGTCGCCTTCTGTAACGCGGTGGGAGGCCAGGACGAGCTCGTCTTCGACGGGCACTCTCTCGTCCTCGACGACGAGGGCGAGGTCGTAGCTCGGGCGCCCGGGTTCGAGGAGGCGCTGCTCGTGGTGGACATCGACCCCCAGGTGGCGATCGCCCGCCGGCTGCGGGACGTCCGCCGCCGGGCCTTGGCCCGCGAGCTGCAAGCGCAGCCGAGCCCCCGGGTGGTGCGGCTGGCGGCAGCCTCGGAGCGCAGCCAGGAGCCGATCTCGGCTCCGATCGCACCCGTCCTCCCCGAGCTCGAGCAGATGCGTTTGGCGCTGGAGCTTGGCCTCCGCGACTACGTGGACAAGAACGGCTTCGCCGAGGTCGTGATCGGCCTCTCCGGCGGCATCGACTCAGCCCTGACTGCCGCCCTGTGCGCCGAGGCGCTTGGGCCCCAGCGGGTGCACTGCGTGTCTATGCCCTCGCGCTTCTCCTCTGCTGGGACGCGCGCCGATGCCCGCCGCCTGGCCGAGTCGCTTCAGGTCGACTTCCGGGAGATCCCCATCGACCCCATCGTGACCGAGCTCGAGCGGGCCCTCGCTCCCAGCTTCCACGGCCGGGAGCGCGACCAGACGGAGGAGAACATCCAGGCCCGGGTGCGGGGCACCCTCCTCATGGCCCTCTCCAACAAGTTCGGCTGGCTCCTCGTCGCCACCGGCAACAAGAGCGAGCTGTCGGTGGGGTACGCCACGCTCTACGGGGACATGGCAGGCGGCTTCGCCCTGCTCAAGGACGTGTACAAGACCGACGTATGGCGGCTGGCCCGGCACCTCAACGAGCGGGCCGGGCGGGAGCTCATTCCCCAGTCGATCATCGACCGCCCCCCCAGCGCCGAGCTCCGGCCCGACCAGCGGGACGAGGACTCGCTGCCGCCCTACGCCGAGCTCGACCCCGTGCTCCAGGCCTACGTCGAGCTCGACCGCTCCCGGGAGGAGCTTGTGGCCGAGGGCTTCGACCCCCAGGTGGTGGAGCGGGCGATCGCCATGATCGACCGGGCCGAGTACAAGCGGCGCCAGGCGCCGCCGGGGGTGAAGCTTCGACCCAAGGCCTTCGGGCGCGACCGGCGGACACCCATCACCAACCGCTGGCAGGGCTGACCGCCCGATCAGCCTCCCCGCCCAGTGCGACGACCGCCGAGCGACGAGGGCTGGGCGCAGAGGCCCAAGGCCCGCCGCAGGCGCCCCTCGCCGGGGCCCTAAGCGCTCCCTGGCGGCAGCCTCCTGGCTCCGGCCTCAGTCCCCAGGGTCACCCCAGGCCTGCGGGCCGCACTCGGGGCAGGAGAGCTCGAGCGTTTCCAGCTCGACCAGGATCCGGTCGAGGTCTTGCTCCTCCCCTCGCCACACCACCTGCCCGAACATGCTCGCCACCGTCACCGAGGGGCGGCCCAGGGCGGCCGACAGGAGGCCGGGCTCTGTCTCCACCACGAGCTCGGCCCGCAGCTCGGCCAGCTCCTGCCGCGCTCGCTCCAGCCGCTCCGGATCGTCGAGGCAGGCCACTACCACGTGACGCCTCTGGCGGAACGGCCACAGGGCCTGGAGCCGGCGTACCTCCTCCATTCGGGCGGATGCTAGGCAGCCTCGGTATCCACGAGATCGGAATCGTCTCGCAGGTCGAGACGGGCCAAGAAGGCTCGGCGCAGCCTCTCGGCGGACACGGTGGGCCAGGGGAGCGGCCGCTCGTAGGGCTGGAGGACGGTCACGGTGGGGTCGCGCTGCCCGTAGAGGCGGGCGTAGCATTCCGCCTCGCTCAGCGGCCGCAGCCGTCCTTCCATGCTCGATCACGGTATCGACTCCGTCGGACGGCAGATCCCCTTGCGGGTAGGGTTCGCCACGTGAGCGCGCCCAGAGCGAAGGTCCTGGAGTTCTCCGTCTCCGTCGACGCGGAAGGTCGCGTGTCCGTGCCGGGCTCGCCGCCGCGGGAGCTCCCGGCCGAGATGACGCCCGAGGATCTCGTCCTCGCCGGGCTTGCCCGCTGCGCGCTCGCCAGCCTCTCCTACCACGCTCGGCTCTCCGGCGGCAGCGAGGCCCGGCTGGAGAAAGCGGAGGTCGGGGGGAAGGTGACCCGCCGCGACGAGGACGGGCGCTACGCCTTCGTCGACGTCGAGTGCCGCCTGGAGGTCGCCCTGGAGCCGCCCCTCGCTCCCGAGGAGGTCGCCACCCTGGTCGCCAAGGCCGAGCGCGACTGCTTCGTAGGGGCCTCCCTGGCCTCGCCTCCCCGCTACCGCTGGCAGGTGAACGGGGCCGAGATCCTGCCGTCCCGCCCCGCGTGAGCCAAGCCCCCCTGGACGTGAGCGCCGTGCGGGCGCAGTTCGCCGCCCTTCGGCGCGGCCTCGTCCTCCTCGATGGGCCAGGCGGTACCCAAGCGCCCGATCGGGTCATCGAGGCCATCGCCGCCTACCTCCGGGAGTCGAGCGCCAACCTGGGCGGGCTGTACGAGACGAGCCGGCGCACCGGCGCGCTGGTGGAGCAGGCCCGAGTCGAGGCCGCCTCCTTCCTCGGCTGCGCCCCCGACGAGGTCGTCCTCGGCGCCAACATGACCACCCTCAACTTCGCCCTCTCCCGCACCGCGGGTCGGGACATGGAGCCGGGCCAGGAGATCGTGGTGACTCGCCTCGACCACGATGCCAACGTCGCCCCCTGGATCGAGCTTGCCCGCGACCGGGCCCTCCTCGTCCGCTTCGCCGATATCCAGCCCGACTGCACGCTCGACCTCGACCACCTCGAGCGCCAGCTCTCTCCGCGAACGCGGGTGGTGGCCTTCCCGGTCGCCTCCAACGCGGTCGGCACCCTGGTCGACCCGGCCTCGGTGGTGGCGCTGGCCCGGTCGGTGGGCGCCCTCGCCTGGGCCGACGCCGTGCACTACGCGCCGCATGGGCCTATCGACGTGAGCGCTTGGGGGGTGGACGTCCTCCTCTGCTCGTCCTACAAGTTCTTCGGGCCCCACCTGGGACTCGCCTACGTCCGCCGCCAGGTCGCCCAAGAGTGGCGACCGTACAAGGTGCGCCCCCAGGCAGACGAGCCGCTCGGGCACCGGTTCGAGACCGGCACCCAGCCGTTCGAGCTTCTGGCTGGGCTGGTGGCCACCTTCGACTACCTGCGGTCGATCGGGTGGGAGGCGATCCAGGCCCACGAGCGGGCCCTAGGCGAGCGATTCCTGGCCGGCCTGCCTTCCCACGTCGCTCTCTACGGCCTCCCTGCCATGGAGGGGCGCGTCCCCACCTTCGCCTTCACCATTCCTGGGCTCTCGCCAGCGGAGGTGGCAGCCCGCCTGGGCGAGCGGGGGATCGCCGTCTGGCATGGCGACTACTACGCCTGGGAGGTGATGAGGCGACTCGGCCTCGAGGAGGGAGCCGTGCGCGTGGGCTTCGTCCACTACAACACGGCCGACGAGGTCGACCGGCTGCTGGCCGAGCTTGACCGCCTCCAGGGAGGAGGCGAGCTCAGCTGTGGCCGAGCAGGATCCCCACGGCGGCGATGACCGCTCCGCCCAGGGTCACCTGGACGAGGGAGCGGGCAAGGCCGACCCTGAGGTAGCGCTTGCGGATCCAGGCGATCGCCACCAGCTCGACGCCCACGAGGATGTAGGCGACGACGAGGGCCGTGCCCACGTCGGAGATGAGGAAGGGGAGGGCATGGAAGGAGCCGCCCAGGAACGTGGCCAGGCCGGTGATGAGGCCGCGGGTGAGGGCAGCGCCCCGGCCGGTGAGCCTGCCGTCGTCGGACAGGCCCTCGGACAGGCCCATAGAGATCGCGGCTCCCAGAGCCGCGGCCAGGCCCACGAAGAGGGCAGAGCGGGAGCCGGCCAGGTAGGCAGCGGCGAACACCGGGGCTAGCGTCGAGAGCGCCCCGTCGATGAGGCCGATCAGCGCCGGCTGCACCACCTGGAGGAGGAGCTGGCGCTCGTCGGCAGCGCGCCAGCGGAGGAGGATGTTGGTCACATCCTGCATGGGATTCACTATAGCAAGATACTTGTACTAGTAATAGTTTGGTACTCTGTCGAAGGTATGAATAGGCACAGGATCGACTCCGACCAGGCCCTGCTCGAGGCCCTCCACCACCGGGGGCAGCGGGTGACCACGCAGCGAGTCGTCCTCTACCGGGCGCTGCGCGAGCTCGACCGCCACCTCACCGCCGAGCAACTCCTGGCGGCGGTGGCCGATCGCCTCCCCGCTCTCTCGCTGCCCACGGTGTACGCCACCCTCGACCTCTTCGAGGAGCTCGACCTCGTGCGCCGCGTGCCCGTCCCAGGCGGGCCCCTCCTCTACGACCCCCGGGCGGAGCCTCACCACCACCTGGCCTGCCGCCGCTGCGGCCGGGTCGAGGACCTCGATTGCCCGCTGGATGCCAGGCCCGCCGTGGCCGCGGCTGGGGAGCGGGGCTGGGACGTAGCCGACGTCACGGCCGTGCTCAGCGGCACCTGCCCGACCTGCAGGAACGAGGGACGGGTCCTTTGACCCCGACACCGCCCTCCCCAGCCGCCCGCGAGGCGGTCTATAGCATGGCGCCGTGACCGTCTTTCGCCGCCACCTCCTCGACAACCGGCTACGGGTCCTGAGCGCGCCCATGGACCAAGCCCAGTCCGTCTCCTGCTTCATCATGCTGGCCGCCGGGTCCCGCTACGAGACGCGGGACACGAGCGGCATCGCCCACTTCGCCGAGCACATGTTCTTCAAGGGCACCGAGCGGCGGCCGACCGCCCGGGACATCGCCGCCGAGATCGACGCCATCGGCGGCGAGCTGAACGCGTTCACGGGCAAGGAGTACACGGGCTACTACGTCCGCTGCGCGGCCGAGCACCGGGACATCGCCCTGGACGTCTTGGCCGACATGCTCCGTCACGCCCGCTTCGACCCCGAGGAGATCGAGCGCGAGAAGGCCGTGATCATCGAGGAGATGAACATGTACTTCGACACGCCCCGCGACTACATCTCGGGCGTGTACGACAGCCTCGTCTTCGGCGATCACCCCTTGGGCTGGGACATCCTGGGCCGCAGGGAGACGATTCAAGAGGCGACCCGGGACACCTTCCAGGGCTACCTGGGACGCTGGTACAAGCCCCACCGGATGGTGGTAGGGGTGGCGGGCCAAGTCGGGGAGGGCTTGCTCGACACGGTGGCTCGCCTCCTCGGCGACCTCCCCGACGGGGAGGCCGGGGCACCGGAGCCTGCTCCCGCCGCTCCCCCTGACGCCCGAGTCAAGCTGCACGCGAAAGAGTCCGACCAGGCCCACCTGTGCCTGGGCGTCCGGAGCTACCCCCTCGACCATCCTGATCGATACGTCGTCAAGGTCCTGGCCACGGTCTTGGGCGGGGGGATGTCCTCGCGCCTCTTCACCGAGGTACGGGAGCGAAGAGGGCTTGCCTACTACGTCCACGCGGTCAACCACCCCTATACCGATGCCGGAACGCTCTACTCTCAGGCCGGCGTGGACCTGAAGCGGGTGGAGGAGGCGGTGGAGACGATCGTGACCGAGTTTCGCAAGCTCGCCGAGCAGCCGGTGCCGAGAGAGGAGCTAGAGAAGGCCCGGAACTTCGCCAAGGGCCGGTTCGTCCTCCAGCTCGAAAGCCCCCAGGGCATGAACCTCTACGGCCTCCGCCGTGAGGTCTTGGAGGGACGTGCCCTCGACCCGGACGAGGTCCTGGCCGGCCTGGACGCGGTCACCGCCGACGATGTCCAGCGCGTGGCCCAAGACATCATCCGCGAGGGCACGCTGCGGCTGGCCTTGATCGGGCCGTTCGACGACCCCGATCGCTTCGCTCGGCTCCTTCCCTGACATGGGCATGGCCCCGCACCCGCTCGGCCCGCCCCTTCCCCCTCCAGTCCTCCGCGCCCCGGCCCCGTTCGAGGTCTCCTTCGGCCGAATGCGCGGAGTTGTCCCCTGGGCGCCCGCCAGATCGCCGTCCGGGTCGACGGCCGCCTGGTAGCCCGACGCTTCGACTTCCGCGTCGCGCTGCCCAAGGACGAGGTCAGCGTGTCGGCGCGAGCGCTTGCCCCCGGCCGCCGGCCAGGCGTCCCGGCCGTGGTCAGGCACGTGCTCGGCCTCCCTCTCGCTGCCCGGCCCCGGGCCCGCGCCGCCTGGCACGACTGCCGTCTGGCTGCGCCTACTTCCTCTCGCCCGGGCCTTCCCGGGGACGAGCGCCATCTACGTCCAAGACCTGACCACGGGGCAGGCGCTGCTTGGAACGCCCGCGCCCGCTTCCCGGCGGCATCCACCCTCAAGGTGGCGATCGCCGTGGAGGTCCTGCGGAGCCTCGCCTCCACGCCCAGCCCAGGGTCGCCGTAGATCGCCTGCTGCGGGCAATGCTCGTGCGCTCGGACAACGCCGCCGCCAACGCCCTCGAGGTCATGCTCGCCGGCTCCCCTAGCGCCGGAGGCCAGATGGTCACCCGTCTCATGCGCGCTCTGGGCATGACCGACTGGCTCATGTACGGCGGCTACCTCCGCGACCCTCAGGGCCGGGCGCATCCCTGCCCGCGTAGACGAGCAGCCGCCGCTCGCTCCCGACAAGTACACGAGCGCCCGCGATCTCGCCCGTCTCCTCGCCCTCGTCCACTCGGCGGCAGAGGGCGAGGGTCCCCTCGCCATCGGCGTTGGTGGCAGGTTCAGCCCTCCCGATGCCCGCTACCTCCTGTACCTGCTCGCCCACGTGGCCGACTGGGGCAAGATCGACCGCTTCCTGGGGGAGCGAGCGACCGTCGCCCACAAGGCTGGCTGGCTGGCCCTCGCCCGCCACGATGCCGGGATCGTCTACTGGCCAGGGGGAGCGTTCGTGGTCGCAGTCATGACCCAGGGCGCCGGCGTGGGCAAGGCCTCCGATGTGCTGGCCGGCCGGGTCGCCCCGGCCGCTTTTCGCTCCCTCGCCGGGAGACGGCCCTCCGCATCCTCAACGACGCGGGGTCGTCGTCAGGGAGCGAGGTCGTAGGCGTACTTTGTCAGCCGCTGGCAGCCGTCCTCCCTGACCAGGACGAGGTCCTCGAGGCGGCAGCCGCCGAAGCCGGGCCGGTAGAGCCCTGGCTCGACAGCGACTACGTCTCCGGCCACGAGGGTGGCCGTGCTTGCCAATCCCATCCCCGGCTCCTCGTGAACCTCCAGGCCCACGCCGTGGCCGAGGCCGTGGTAGAAGCCCTCCGCCAGCACCTCGCCAGGCCGCTTGGAGCGCCCGGTGCGGTAGCCCGCCTGCTCGAAGAGGTCGCACACGGCGAGGTAGAGCTCGCGGGCGGAGGCTCCCGCTCTGATTTGGGAGAGAGCCAGCGCCAGCGCCTCCTGGACGAGGCGGTGGTAGACGACCAGCTCCTCTGGTGCCTGGCCCACGACGAAGGTGCGGGTCATGTCCGCGTAGCAGCCGCTCTCCCGGTCGCGGGGAAAGACGTCCACGACGATCGGCTCGCCTGGGGCGATGACCCCGAAGCCCATCTCGTGGCCGATCGCGGTCTGGGGGCCGTGGGAGACGATGATCTCGTCGGCCACCGCGTCGCGCTCGGTCAGAACCTCTCCGACCGCCCGGCGAAGCCGCTCGCAGGTGAGCGGCTGGCCCTCGAGCGAGAGCGCCGAGCCGTCCTGCTCCGCCCGGCGGAGCAGGCCCCTGACCGCGTCCATCGCTGCCTCCGCCGCCCGCTGAGCACGGAGGATGCCGCGAAGCTCGGCCTCTGTCTTGACCCGGCGGCGAGCGGAGAAGAAACGACGATCAGGGATGAGCTCGATCCCGCCCGCGCGTAGGTGGTCTGCCAGCTCCAGGGGGAAGGTGTGGGGGACGCGAGCGCTCGTCACGCCCAGGGCACGGCACGCGCTCAGGGCCAGGTGGAGGTACTGCTCCTCGCGGTCGACGCCCCGGGCGATGAGGTCGTCCAGCCCCACCTCCTCGTAGGGACGGGCGTCGATTCCCTCCAGCTCGCCCAGGCGGACAGTCTCCAGCGAGGAGGAGAAGGCGTAGCGGCGGCCCTCCCGCTCGACGTAGAGAAACGGGTCGGGGACAGGGAGGGGTACCTCGTGGCGAAGCTCGGGGGAGCGGAGGGTGTCGGCGTAGATGAGGACGTCGGGCACGGCCCTGCATCGTACTCGTCCCTCCTCTCCCTGGCAGCGAGCGGTCGGCGCATAGACTGAGCGGGCGTGGGAGACACGGTCGAGCGGGCGCTCGAGCTGAGCGCTGAGTGGGACGAGGAGCTCCGTCGAGAGCTTCCTAGCGGAGCGTCCCTCCTCGACGCCCACGTTCACCTCGGCACAGACATCGACGGGATGCGGGGCGACTATGACGAGCTCTTGGGGCTCATGGATCGCTACCGCGTCGATCGGGCCTTCGTCTTCTGCATGGACGAGCCCGACCGCCACCCTGCTTTCCGCGCCCCCAACGACCGCACCCTGGCCGCGGCCGAGCGCTCGCAGGGACGCCTCGTTCCTTTCGCCCGGCTCGACCTGGCCGAGAGCCCTGTGGAGGAGGCCGAGCGCTGCCTCGCCCGAGGCGCCCGCGGGATCAAGCTCCACCCTCGAGCCCAGGGCTTCCTCCTCACCGACGAGCGCCTCGACCCCGTGTTCGCGCTCGCCGCCGAGAGAGGCGTCCCCATCCTCATCCACGGCGGCCGTGGCCTTCCTCCCATCGCCGAGGCTCTCGGCCGTCTGGTCGAGCGGCATCCCGGCGCCCAGCTCATCGTCGCCCACGCCGGCATCGCCGACATGGCCGGCCTGGCGCGGGTATTCGCCGGTCGGCCCGGAGTCTTCTTCGATACCTCGGTGTGGAGCCCCATCGACCTGCTCGACTGCTTCCGTCAAGTCCCGCCCGAGCAGATCGTCTACGCCTCCGACTACCCCTACGGCCAGCAGCCGGCCTCCCTGCTCGTCGCCCTGCGGGCTGCCCGCGCCTCGGGCATCGACGAGGAGCGTCTCCTCGAGGTGCTCGGCGGCAACGCCCACCGGATCGCCGCCGGCCTTCCCCCGCGTCTCCCAGGAGCGCCGGCGGGCGGGAGCGCTCTCGCTCAGCCGCTCATCTTGGCTCGCATCCACAGCTACCTCGCCATGGTCACGCCCCTCCTCTGGCTGCGGCAGCCCGACGCCTACGGCATCCTGGGGCTGGCCCTCAACGCCTGCCAAGAGCGGGACGGCGCCGTGGACGAGGAGACGCTGGGGCGCATCTCCGCGCTGCTCTCGGCTGCCCGCGACCTGTGGCGTACTCTCCCCGAGGGCGGGAGCGACGAGGAGAGGACCCGCCGCAGCCGGCTCGTCTTTCGCTTGATCCACCTGGCCCAGATCGAGGCGGTGATCCCCGGTCGATGAGAGCTGAGAAGACGATCACGACCCGGCTGGCCGTGAACGGTCAGCCAGTGGCCGTGGAGGTCGAGCCCCGCACGCTCCTCGTCCACGCCCTGCGGGAGGGGCTGGACCTCACCAGCGTCCACATTGGCTGCGACACGAGCCAATGCGGAGCCTGCACCGTCCTCCTCGACGGCCGAGCAGTCAAGAGCTGCTCGCTCCTCGCCGTCCAGGCTGAGGGACGGGCGGTGATGACGGTCGAGGGTCTCGCCGCGGACGGGGAGCTCCACCCCATCCAGCGCGCCTTCGTCGAGCACCACGGGCTCCAGTGTGGCTTCTGCACCCCAGGGATGATCTTGACCTCCCTCGACCTTCTCGCCCGCCATCCCCGGCCCGACGAGAAGACAGTGCGCCGCGCTTTGCGCGGCAACCTCTGTCGGTGCACGGGCTACCAGCCGATCGTGGACTCGGTGCTGGCCGCGGCTGCCGAGCTGGCGAAGGAGGGGCGACGGTGATCCCCGCCCCTACCGACTACGTGCGCCCGGGGGCGCTGGAGGAGGCGCTGGAGGCGCTGGTCGAGCCCGAGGCGCGGGCGCTCGCTGGCGGCCAGTCTCTGATCCCGGCCATGAAGCTCCGGCTGGCCCGGCCCTCGCTCCTCGTCGATCTCGACCAGCTCGATCTCCGCTCCATTGTCAGCGAGGCGGGGGAGGTCCGCATCGGCGCCCTCGCCACCTGGGACGCGCTCTCCTCCGCACCAGTCCTCCTGCGTCCTGAGCTGGTCGCAGTAGCGGAGTGCGCGTCCGGTATCGGCGACCTCCAGGTCCGGAACCGGGGCACGCTGGGAGGGGGTCTGGCCCACGCCGATCCGGCCTCTGACATGCCGGCAGTGGCCCTGGCCCTGGGGGCGCGCCTCGCTCTCCGCCGCCAGGGAGAGGAGCGAGAGCTTCCGCTTTCCGACTTCTACCTGGGCCCGTTCGCCACCGCCCTCCGTCCAGGCGAGCTCATCGTCGAGGTGCGGCTGCCGATGCCTCCGCCCGGCTCCGGGTCTGCCTACGTCTCGGTCGAGCACCCCGCCTCCGGCTTCGCCCTGGCCGGCGCCTGCGCTCTCCTTCTGCCCGACGGCAGCGCCCGAGTGGCGGTAACGGGAGTGGCTGGCAAGCCCTTCCTCCTCCCCCAGGGCGCCGATCCTGGCGACGCCCTCGCTCAGGTGGACATCCTCGGCGACCATCTCGCGCCGCCGACCTACCGACGCCACTTGGCCCTTGTCTGCTGCCAGCGAGCGCTCGAGCGGGCTCGGGCGAGAGCGGAGGGGGGAGGAAGGGAGTGAGCGACCCGATCGGCGTCCGCCGCCCCCGCCTGGACGGGCCCCAGAAGGCGAGCGGCCAGACCCGCTACGCCGCCGATTTCCTCGTTCCCGGACTCCTCCATGCCCGGCTGGTGCTGAGCTACGAGGCCCACGCTCTCGTTCGGCGCATCGACCCTGGAGCCGCGCTGGACCTGCCGGGGGTGGTAGCGGTCCTCGTCGCCAGCGACCTCCCCCTCGCCGGCGCAGGGTCCGATCGAGCGGCCGAGCCCTTGGCCCGGGAGGAGGTCGTCTTCGCGGGACAACCGGTCGCCATGGTGGTAGCCGAGACCGAGGCGCAGGCCGAGGACGGCGCGGAGGCGGTGGTGGTGGAGTACGAGCCTCTTCCCGCCGTGATCGATCTCGAGCAGGCCATGGCTCCCGGAGCCCCCCTCGCCCGCCGACGATCAGAGAAGGAGGAGACGGCCGACCTGGAGTCGATCCACGCCGGCTCGAGCGCCGCCGCCGCGGCCGAGGACGAGGAGCCCGTCTCTGCCAACGTGCTCAAGCGCGTCCGCCGCCAGGAGGGGGACGTGGCCGAGGCCTTGGCCGCGAGCGAGGTCGTCTGCTCCGGCACCTTCCGCACCGCCTGGGTGTACCAGGCCTACCTCGAGCCCCAAGTGGCCACCGCCTGGATCGACCCAGACGGAACTCTGGTGGTCTCTACGAGTACCCAGGGAGCCTTCGTCACCCGCAGCGAGCTGTCTCGCGCCCTCGGCCTGCCCCTCGATCGAGTACGAGTGCGGCCAGCTCCGCTGGGAGGAGCCTTCGGTGGGAAGTTCGCCCTCATCGAGCCCTTGGCGGCAGCGGCCGCCCTAGCTCTCCGCCGCCCGGTGCGCCTTGCCCTCACCCGGAGCGAGGACTTCGCCGCCACCAACCCCGCTCCAGCCCAGATCATGGACATCCGAGTCGGCGCACGCAGGGACGGCACCCTCGTCGCTCTCCAGGCCCGAATCGTGGTCGATCGGGGCTCCAACGCGGGCTGGGGGGTGGAGGACACCACCTCCGTCCTCATCGCCGGCCTGTACCGCTGGCAGGCCTACGACATACGCGCCTACGCTGTCCAGACGAACCGCTTCCCTTTCGGCGCCTACCGGGCACCGGGAGCACCCCCAGCTACCTTCGCCATCGAGTCGGTCCTGGACGAGGTCGCCCAGAAGCTCGACCTCGACCCCATCGAGCTCCGCCTGCGGAACCTCGTCCAGGAAGGAGACGTGAGCGTGAACGGCAAGCCCTTCCCGGAGCTCGGAGCCCGCCAATGCCTGGAGCGTGCTCGTCAGCACCCCATCTGGCAGCGGCGGCGGCAGCTCCCAGCCGACGAGGGAGTGGGAGTCGCGCTCGGCTACTGGCCAGGCGGTACCGAGCCGGCCGCCGCCTTGTGCCGGGTAGACGCCGACGGCACCCTCACCGTGGTCACCTCGGCCGTGGACATGACCGGGACGGACACCGGCTTCGCCGTCATCGCTGCCGCCGCCTTCGGCCTTCCTCCCGAGCGTGTGCGGGTGGTCTCGGCAGACACCGCTTTTGGCCCCTACGCGGGGGCGAGCGGTGGGAGCAAGATCACCTACACGGTGGGCCGGGCAGTCCAGCGGGCAGCCGAGGCGGCCCGCCGAAAGCTGCTCGAGGCGGCGGCCGAGGAGCTGGAGATTGCCCCCTCCGACCTCGAGGTCGCGGACGGGGTGGTGCGAGCGGTAGGGGCGCCCGACCGCTCTATCACCGTGGAGGAGCTGGCGCGACGGACGCTTCGCTTCGGCAGCCGACACGAGCCCATCGAGGGCCATGGCGGCTCGGCCCAGACCAGCCTCGCGCCCTCGGCTGCCGTCCATCTGGCACACGTACGGGTCGACCGGGACACGGGCGAGATCGAGCTCGTCGACTACGCCGTCGTCCAGGACGTGGGCCGGGCCCTCAACCCCGCCCTCGTGGAGGGGCAGATGCTGGGCGGGGCCGCCCAGGCCATCGGCTGGGCTCTCTACGAGGAGCTCGCCCACGACGAGCAGGGCCAGCTCCTCACCGGATCGTTCCTGGACTACGCCATCCCCACCGCCGAGCGACTCCCCCGCATCGACACGGTGATCGTGGAGGTCCCAGCTCCTGACGGGCCATTCGGGGCCAAAGGGATCGGCGAGGCCCCGGTCGTAGCCGGCCCGGCTGCCATCGCCAACGCCCTCGCCCGAGCGACAGGCGTGCGCCTGCGCCGGCTTCCCATGACGGCACCCCGGGTATGGGCGGCCCTCGCTGCGAG
>PSLH01000112.1:0-6299 GCA_040289505.1 Thermoleophilia bacterium
CCGCCGAAGCGCCGAGTGAGGCTCTCCACGCGGAGGAGCGCCATGGCAGGGGCCCCATCATACGTTTTCGGCTCTTCCCGTGCTGGGAGGGGACGCCGGAGGCTCGCCGTCCGGAGGCCCGGCTACCGTCCAGCTATGCCGCACTGGATTCTGCTCGCGGTGGCTACTGCGGTCGGATGGCTGGTCGTAGCGGTGGTAGGGGGGCTCCTTCTGGGCCGGGCTCTAGGGGCGATCGACCGCTCGCCCGACGAGGAGCAGGAGCTTCGCCTCGGGGGGAGAACGCCGACCAGCGGTCGGTAGGGTCGTCCTCGTATCATCACCTCGGTGGACGGGCGTCCCGGCGACGAGAAGCAGCGGCTGGCTTCGGAGCGAGAGAGGCTGCGGGCAGAGCTAAGAGAGGAGATGGAGCGGCTCCACGAGGCCTTGCGGGAGGCTGCTGGGCGGGTGGCAGAGCGCGAGCGAGAGCTCGCAGCGTTGCGCGCCCGAGCGCACGGCCGCCCCCGCTTCCTCTGCCTCCTTCGCCGCGGCCACGACGACCCCGGGGGGAGGATCGCCCCCGCCTCGGGCGTTGCGAGGGGCGAGAAAGAGTCGCCAGCCGACGACCCTGGTCAGGCGGCAGCCGAGCTGGTCCAGCGCCTGGAGGGGGAGCGCCGGCGCTTGCGGGAGCTTCGACGTCTTCTCTCTCAGCGTCAGGCGCTCCTGCAGCGGCGGGAGCGGGAGGTCGAGGAGCTCCGCGCTCGCCTCGAGCTCGCCCGCAGGCGGCTTCTTGCCGAGCGGCGCCAGCTGGCCGATCGTCTCGGCCGTGTCCAGGCAGGGGAGCCTTGGGAAGTATCCTTCAGCGAGGGGCTTCGCCGTGTTGCCTCCGCCGCCCGCCGGAAGAGGACGCTGCCGTCCTCGCAGAGGTGGTAGGTTCCCCAGCCGTGCTCCTCGCTCTCTCTGCAGGACGGACAGCCGGGCTCGTCGCTGCCGGGGCAGCCTTCGTCGCCTTTGCCCTCCTTGTTTCCATGGTCGTTCCTCGCTGGCGACCCGACTTCCCCGGTCGCTCCCTCGGCCTCTTCATCGTCGTGGCCGCCCTCTTCACTGCCGGCATGCTCACCACAGTGGTAGTCGTGGCCAAGGAGTCGGAGGAGAAGGAGGCCGCTCCCAGGCAGGGAGAGACGGCGCCGCCTACGCAGGCCCCGCCGTCTCCCACCCAGGCGCCGACCACGGGCGCGGAACCGAAGGGCGATGCCCGAGCCGGCGAGCGGGTGTTCAAGACGGCGGGCTGCGCCTCCTGCCACACCCTGGCGGCGGCGGGGGCGAAGGGGACGGTGGGGCCCAACCTCGACCAAGCTCGGCCAGACCTGGCCCTGATCGTCGATCGAGTGACGAACGGGAAAGGGGTCATGCCCCCCTTCAAGGGCCAGCTCAGCGAGAAGGACATTCGGGACGTGGCCGCCTACGTCTTCCAGGCGACGCACGGCTAGTCCTGCTTGCTGGGCCTCTTTTTGCTCAGCCTCTTCCTCTCTGGCCTCTTCAGCCTCTTCCTCTGGATCTGTCGGCGACAGGCGCGGGCGTTTTCCGGTACAAGTGCGGCGCTTACGCTGCCCGACTGGGCGGCAAGAGAGAGGAGTACGCCATGCGTACCACGATGGTGGCGCTCGGCGCCATCGTGGTCGTGGCGGTCGCCGGGGGTTGCGTCTTCTGCCTCAGCGCTCGCCCGGCCTCAGGTCTTTAGCTTGCTCGAGGTGAGCGAGACAGAGGTCTCCCTCGACCCCGGCGCCTGGCTCGGTAGCGATGTTCCCCGGCTTGGGGACGGGTCGCGTTCACCGACGGGCTCCACCGGTGGGAAGGCCGTCACCACGGGGCTCGCGTGGGCCGGATGGAGGGCCTCTGTACGGTCACCAAGCTCGAAGCTCGGAAGCACGCGGAGACGCTGTACTGCGACGCGACCGCTTTCCTGCCCGCCGGGAGGATCCTTCTCGCCGGGTACCTTCGGTTCAGCGAGGAGTCACGCCCGGCTCAGGTGGTCATCGTGGGCGGCACCGGTCGCTACGCCGGGGCCCGGGGCTTCGCCACGCTGCGAGACTTGGGCCCGAGTCGAGAGAACATCGAGCTCCACATCCTGCCCTGAGAGAGAGCGGATGTCCTTCCGGGCTCCGGCTGGCGAGCGGAGCTGGCCGGAGCCCGGGAGCACGAGCCCCCAGGGGCCCTTGCCGTGCCAGCTCTCTTGTGTTGCCCGGTACGACTCCTTGTGTGGCGTTGTCACGACCTCCCTTGTGTGGCATCGTCACGAGCTCGTGGCCCGGCGCCCTCAGGAGGCCTTTGTGTTGTCTCGTCACGATACTGGCGGTGTGCCGATCGAGCCGATGTCGCCCGTGTCCGGATTAGGTAGCGCCGAAGCACCACCGACGCAACACAACCATGGGGGTGGAAGTGGTGCTCGCGCAGAACAAAGGCCCAATGCGACATAAAGCAAGAAGAGAGAGCCAGACGGTACAGGCGCTGGCCTCGAGTAGCAGGAGGCGGAGAGGGGGGGATTCGAACCCCCGAGGCGCCTTTCCGGCGCCTACGCGATTTCCAGTCGCGCTCCTTCGGCCAACTCGGACACCTCTCCGCGTCCCTTCCAGAGTAAAGGATGGGCCTCGACTGGCCGACTAGGAGGATGAGCCCGAGCGCTCCTACGGCAGCGCTCGGGCCTCGCTATACAGGGGGCCCTACCGCTACGGCTCGGTAGGGCCCCCGGGGCAGGGTCCTGGGGAGAGCGGGACCCAGCGCGAAGGGCCGGGAGGCAGCCGGCCCGCGCACTATGGTACTTCCTCGACTCGTTCTGCGCTGCACCTTCGCCTCCGCCGAGGCAGCCCGCTCCGGTTGAGCCTACAGCGCCGAGGTGACGTTGCTGATAGCACCCTGGATCCCGCCCGAGAGGGCGGTGAAGACAGCTACGGTGGCGACCGTGATCACGGCCAGCACGACCGCGTACTCAGCCATGGTCTGGCCGCGCTCGGGCCTAAGACAGCTCACGACTCGGGTCTTGATTCGCGTCAGCACAAAGGCTCACCTCCCTTCCACGCCAAAGAGGACGTGATCCCCCTATCGCCCTGGGGAGCGTAAGCCGCTATCCCTTGCTCGGGGGATCGCATTCGATACCCCGCTCCCAGCCGCCCCGAGGGCGAAGGTCTTCGTCAGCGAGAGCGAGGCGGAGGGGGAGGGATTCGAACCCTCGACGGACGGAACCGCCCGTAACGGTTTTCGAGACCGCCGCATTCGACCGCTCTGCCACCCCTCCGCGCGGGGAGCGGCTGAGAGACAGCGTAGCGCGCGGGAGGGCCGGCCTGGGGATGGGATGGAGGCGTCTGGGGGGCGGATGGCTCTCGCGCTCGAAGGAGGCCCCGTCAAAGAGGAGGCCCGCGAGCGGGCCTCCTCAGGCGGAGAAGGAGGGATTCGAACCCTCGAAGGAGGCTTGGTGCCCCCTTAACGCCTTAGCAGGGCGCCGCCTTCAGCCACTCGGCCACTTCTCCGCGGCTCACTAGCCAGGATACCGCCGACCGGCTCAGTCGTGGACACGGGCGATGAGGTCGCTGCGCTTGAGAACCTTGACCTCGATCCCGCCCAGACGCACGTCGTAGCCTGCATCGCGCGGGTAGAGCACCTTGTCGCCTGCCTCGATCCCGGTCGCGTCGGGGCCGACGGCGGTGACGATACCCGTGCGACAGGCGGCTGAGGCAGCGGCCGAGGCAGGCAGGATGAGGCCGGCCCGCGTCTCCGTCTCGTCGCTCGTGGGCTGGACCACCAGGTACTCGTCGAGCGGCTCGATGGAGATGTCGATCCGCTGGGGTCGCTCGATCTCCACGGACAAACCATAGCCGGAAGCCACGATCACAGGCGCCCAGCCCGAATGATCCGCTCCAGGAACTGGCGCGTGCGCTCCTGCCGGGGGGACGAGAACATGAGCTCTGGCGGGCCTTCCTCCAAGATCACGCCTTTTTCCAGGAAAAAGACACGGCGTGCGATCTCGCGGGCGAAGCCCATCTCGTGGGTGGCGATGAGCATGGTCATGCCGGAAGCAGCGAGCTCCCGGATGACGTCCAGTACCTCCCCCACGAGCTCAGGGTCGAGGGCGCTCGTGACCTCGTCCAGGAGGAGGATGTCCGGCCTCATAGCCAGGGCGCGCACGATGGCCGCCCGCTGCTGCTGGCCCCCGGAGAGCCGGTCGGGGAACTCGTCGCGCTTGTCGGCGAGCCCGAAGCGGTCGAGCAGCGCGACCGCCTCGGCCTCGGCCTGGGCCTTGGGCAGGCCCAGCACCTTGCGCGGCGCCAGGGTCACGTTGGCGAGCACGCTCATGTGGGGGAAGAGGTTGAACGCCTGGAACACGATCCCGACGCGGCGGCGGACGCGATTGACGTCCACGCCGGGGGCCGTGATCTCTTGGCCGGAGAGGAAGATGCGCCCGGCGTCGATTGGCTCCAAGAGGTTGACGCACCGAAGGAGGGTCGACTTCCCGGAGCCGGAGGCGCCGATCAGGCACGCCACCTCGTGCTCCGCCAGAGCGAGGTCGATGCCCCGCAGCACCTCCAGGCTCCCGAACGCCTTGCGTACTCCCTCCAGGCGAAGAGCCTCGGCCACGACGCTCAGGCAGCCACGCCCGCAGCCTGGCGGCGCCGGCGATCGCGAGCGATCAGCCAGTCGGTGAGGCGGGCGAGGGGGATGGTGAGGGCCACGAACAGGGTGGCGGCTACGAGGTAGTAGGTGCCGTTGAACGAGGCAGCCTCGTTGATCTGGGACTGGCGAAGGGCCTCGACCACACCGAGCACGCTCACGAGGGCCGTGTCCTTCTGCAGGCCGATGAAGTCGTTGAGGAGGGGCGGGACGACCCGGCGCACGGCCTGGGGGATGACGACGTAGCGGAGCGACTGCCAGCGCGTGAGGCCGAGCGAGCGGGCAGCCGCGTCCTGGCTGGGATGGACGGACTCGATGCCAGCGCGGTAGACCTCGGACACGTACGCCGTGTACACGAGGACGAGCGAGACGATGGCCCAGAAGACCTGGTCTTTGGGGACCCACGCCACCTGCAAAGCAGGCATGCCCGAGCCGAGCATGAGGATGACGAGGATGGTGGGCACGCCGCGGAAGAAGTCGGCGTAGAGGATGGCGAGCGCGCGCAAGGGGAAGAACACGGGGCCTGGCAGGCTGCGCAGGACGGCCAACCCAAGCGCGGAGACGAGGATGACCGCCTCAGCGATGGAGAAGATCTTGACGTTGAGGAGGAAGGCGTCGGCGATCTCGGGGAAGGAGTCGCCGTAGCGCTCCCAGTCGAAGAAGTACCGCTCGAGCTCCCCGTAGCCGGGCGAGCGGGTGATCCCGACCACAACGAGGAAGGCGAAGACGAGCGTGCTCGCCACCGCCACCGCGACCGTCTGCGCCGGGCCGGAGCGGGCGGAGCGAAGAGCGAGGATCCGGGAGCGGCGGCTTCCGTCCAGCTACGTGAGTACCGGGGCGCCGGCGACCTTGGACAGCCACACCTGCTGGAGCCGCTTGATGGTGCCGTTCCGCCACAGCCGGTCGAGGGCCTTGTTGACGCAGTCGCGGAGCGGATTTCCCTCCTCGAGCACCATCCCGAACCGCTCCTTGGCGCCCCGGGTGGGGAACTGACCGACGATGACCCCGTTCGGTACCTGGACGGCGGTGACGTAGAAGGCCGTGGGCAGGTCGACCACGATGCCGTCGATCTGGCCGTTCTTGAGGGCTTGCACGGCGAGGTCGTTGGTGTCGTAGGCAAGCGGCTTGGAGGAGGGCTTGATCCACTTCACGATGTAGTCGTAGCTCGTGGTGCCAAGCTGGGCCCCGAGCTTGAAGGGACGTAGCGCCGCGATCGAGGTAGCCCGGGCGATCTTCGTCCCCTTGCGGGCGACGAGGGCCTGGTTGACGAAGTAGTAGGACTTGGAGAAGTCGACCGCCTTGTCGCGCTCGGGAGTGTAGGAGACCTGGCTGATGTAGAAGTCGAACGGCTTCTTGCCTGGGCGGAAGGACTGGGCGAAGGGGACAGGGATCCAGTCCACCTCGCTGCGGGTGAAGTCGAGGACGCGAGCGACGGCGTAGGCCACGGCCGACTCGTAGCCCTGACCGCTATAGGGGTCGCTCACCTTCCAGGGCTTGTGCTTGGGCTCGCCGCCGAACCACGGCGGAAACGCGGGGTTGTCGGCGCCGATCGTGAGCCGACCCTCGCTCACCAGCCTCAGCTTCCCCTTGGCGCAAGCGCCGGTGAGGGCGGGCTGGCGCGTCTGGCCGGACGAGAGGGAGGCCGCGGCCAGGGCCACCGC
>PSLH01000113.1:0-4436 GCA_040289505.1 Thermoleophilia bacterium
GATTACGTTGCCCAGGGTGGGGCTGAGGCACGGGCTGGTGAGCGTGCCCGCAGGCTCTCCGTTCTTCGTCACCGCCGCTCCGTACTCAGGCACGTCGTCTCCCTCTACGGCGAGCGTGACCATGCGCCGGGGCGGGCTCTTGGCCGTCTCCACCAGCGCTGCCTTACCCCAGAAGTCGCCGGTATCCAACCGAATCACCTTGTCCAGGCTCACGTCGAAGGGGTTGGTCTCGTGCTGGAAGTAGTCGTAGCCGATGAAGATGAGCCCCGACTCGATGCGCAGCGTCTCCACAGCGGCCAAGCCGTAGGGTTTTGCCCCGGCGCCGACGAGCGCCGCCCACAGGGCCTCGGCGTGCTCGGGGGCGCAGAAGATCTCGTAGCCGAGCTCGCCCGAGTAGCCGGTGCGGGAGACGAAGCAGGGGACGCCGCCTACCTCTACCTGCTCAGGGAAGAAGCGGAAGTAGCGAAGGCTGCGTACGTCCGCGTTGGCGAGACCAGCCAGGAGGTCGCGCGAGGCCGGCCCCTGGAGCTGCACGTGGGGCAGGCGCTCCGTGATCGGCTCTATGGCGACGTCCATCCCGCCCACGACCTGGCGGAAGTGGTCGAGGTCGGAGTCGAGAGCGGTGATCACCCAGGCGTGATCCTGGGCGAACCTGAAGACCGTGCCGTCGCCGACCATCTTGCCGTTCTCGTCGCAGAAAGCCCCGTAGCGGACTTGTCCCACATCGAGGCCCAGCATGTCGTTGGTGAAGATGCGGTCAGCGGCAGCCAGCGCGTCAGGCCCGCGAAAGTCCCACTTGCGAAGCGGCGAGGCGTCCCACACTCCCACGGCGGTGCGCACGGCATGGTGCTCGGCTACCGGATCCCCGAAGTGGTTAGGCCAGTACCATCCCTCCCACTCCATGAACTCGCAGCCGAGCTCGCGCTGAGGCCGGTCGAACGCGGTCTTGACGACGTCTGTCATGGGGACTCCTCTCTCGATGACTAGCCTAAGGTTTGATAGTTCTACAATGCCGGAGCCAGGGCATGAGCTTCAACCTCTATTGGCGAAACAACGACGGCATCGGGGGCCACGTGTGGCTTAGCCTCTCGGACATGGTGGCCCTCCGGGAGGAGATGCTCGAGCAGGGGATGGCCGTCGAGACCGGCCACAACGCGACTGGGATCCCGGGGGCCAAGCTCCTGCCCTCCCAGCCCGAGACGATCACCGAGGAGGAGATCGCGGCCGCTCTCGAGGTCGCCTCGCCCAAGCCGCGCACTCTGGTCGGCTACTCGCTGTGGCGGGACTGGCTGGAGTTCCTGGAGGGAGCGAGAAGGAACGGCGGCCTCCTCATTCGCCCGTAGGCGCGTCCGTAAAAGGGGTCCAAACAAGCGCGAGAATGTGCGCTTGTCCGACAGCGAGAGGTTGTGGGACACTCTTTCTCGAGCTCGAACGAGAGAAGGGAGATCACATGACGACGACCCGGGAGGGCTACAAGACGATCGTCGTTGGCTACGACGCCACGCAGCCTGCCAACAAGGCGCTCGAGCGAGCAGCGCTGCTCGCAGAGGCATTCGGAGCCAAGCTCGTCGTGACGAGCGTCGCTCCCATCGCGATATCGGCCTTCCGGAGCTTTGGTCCTATTGACCCTACAGACACGCCCGAGGACCACGAGAAGGAGCTTATGCAGGCCTACGAGCGACTGCGAGGACGGAACATCCAGGCCGAGTACCAGCCTGCCTTGGGGGAGCCTGCCAAGACGCTCGTGGAGGTGGCGGAGGCCAAGGCCGCCGATCTGATCGTGGTGGGGACACGCGAGCCCAACCTGCTCGAGCGGCTCCTCGGGCAGTCGGTGAGCGAGTCGGTCCAACGGCACGCGCACTGCGACGTCCTCATCGTTCACTGAGACCTAAGCAGGCGAGCCGAGAGCGGCAGAGAGCGCCCGAGCACGATCAAGAAGGATCGCTACTGCCGCCTGCATGGAATCGCGATGGAAGCGCGAGGCAGGCCCTTGGACGCCCAGGATGGCGATCAGCTCGCCGCTCGGGCCCCGGACCGGGGCCGCCACCGCGTTCAGGTCGTCCTCGCGCTCGCCCGTGGCCTGAGCCCAGCCGCGCGCCTTGACCTCGGCCACCTCCTGCGCCAGCCGGGCGGGGTCGGTGATCGTCCGGCTGGTGAAGGCCCTGAGAGGCGGGCGGGGAAGCGGCTGCCGCCCGAAGGCGAGGGCCACCTTGCCGACGGCCGTGGCATGGGCGACGCTCGGCCGACCTACTCGAGCCACGCTCTGCACGGAGGAGGGGCTCTGCACGAAGTCGACCGTGATCGCGTCCGGGTCTCCCGGCACGGACAAGGTCGCCGTCTCGCCGGTCTCCGCCACCAGCGCCTCCAGATGGGGTCGAGCGGACTCTCGCAGATCGAGACGGGCGAGGGCGATGTGCCCCAAGCGGGCCAAGCGAAGCCCCAGTCGGTACCGACCGCTCGCATCCACTCGCTCCACGAGGCCGGTGGCCGCCAAGGTGGCCAAGAGGCGGGAGGCAGTGCTCGGGTTCATGCCGCCCCGGCGGGCGATCTCGTTCACGCCCAGCTCGCCGCCTGCCTCGGCCAGAGCGTCGAGCACGCGCACCGCTCGCTCCACGGCGGCTACACGACGGGCGGCGGGTTGACCTGTGGCGGGCATCGCGCTAAGCTCTAACTGTCATTTTGACACACCATTGCCCAGGAGGCAATAAATGAACCTTCCTAAGCGTACTCCGTACCTCATCGTCGGTGCAGGCATGCACGGCCTGTCCACTGCCTGGCACCTGGCCAGGGAGCTCCGGGCCCGCGGTCGTGGGTCGGGAGCTGACATTCTCGTCCTCGACAAGTCCTCCCCGGGGGCTGGCGCCTCTGGTATCGCCTGCGGCGTCGTCCGCAACAACTACTACCAGCCTGCCATGAGCGAGCTCATGCAGGCCTGCGTGGAGGTGTGGGAGGAGAACGCCGAGGTCCTCAGCTACCACCCCGTGGGCTACATCGCCTTGGGCGCAGCGGTGCAGGAGCCCGACCTCGTCGAGACCTACGAGCGCCAGCAGCGGATCGGCTACCGCTCGGAGCTGATCGTGGGCGAGAAGGAGGTCGATCGACACATGAAAGCCCTCTTCCCCGACTGGCGGGCCAAGGGCGTGACGGTGTGCCTCCACGAGTACCAGGGCGGATTCGCCTTCAACATGGCCTCGGTCATGGGCCTCGTGGCCAAGTGCGAGGAGGAGGGGGTGACCATCCTCTCCGGCGTGGAAGTACGAGGGTTCGAGCCCGCCTCCGACGACTCGATCCAGGCTGTCTTCACCAGCCGCGGCCGCATCGAGGTAGAGGAGCAGGTGGTCGTCGCCCCAGGCCCCTGGGCCAAGCGGTTGTGGACGATGCTGGAGCTGCCCCTGAGAATCGACGTCCACACCCCCTCCGGAGACGTGATCCGCGACCAGCCCATGTGGACGTTCTGGAACCTGCAGGAAGGCGAGATCACGGTCGATCCGACCATGTTCGCGACGGCCGACGGGAGCTACCCGCCCGTCATCCACCTCGACTCGGACGCCCCCCTGTACACCGACGAGGGCAAGCTCGTCACCGACGAGCTGTGGGGCATCTACTTCAAGCGTGACCGCCACGGCGTCCAAGGGGGCGCCTCGCCGGTCGTGGTCGGAGAAGACATCGAGCTCGATCCCTACCCCCAGACGACTACCGTCGATCCCGGGTTCCCGGACATGTGGTGCGCCGCCCTCTCGCACGCCATGACCCGCTTCCAGGGCTGTCGGGCAGCCTACAAGAACGCTCGCTCGGGCGGCGTGGGCGCCTTCACGGTCGACAACTTCCCCGTGTTCGACTACGTGAGGCCTAACGTGTACGGGATCTTCGACTCCAACCACGGCTACAAGATGATCGCTGTGGGGAAGGAGGTAGCGCGAGTCATCGTGGGAGAGCACTCCTCGCTCCTCTACCCCTTCCGCTTCGAGCGCTTCGCCACCGGCGACCTCCACCCGGTGTCCCACTCCCCCTACCCCTGGTCCTGACCTGGGGGCCGACGAGGAGAGCCAAGGCAGCGCTCGCGAGCACGGCCAGCGCCAGGGCGGTCACCCCCTTCCACCCCCACACCTCCCACGCCAAGCCGGGCACATAGCCGCCCAGGGCGCTGGCCGTGTAGTAGATGCTGAAGTAGAGAGCGCTGGCCACGCCGCGGTCGACCGCGCTTGCCTCAGCCGCGCCGAGCTGGGCGGCGGTGACGCCAGCGAAGTTGGCGAGCGCCACGGCCGCGAGCCCCAGCGCGAGCGTGGGTAGCGCGTCGGGGAGGCTGACCGCAAGCCCGCAGGCAGCGAGAACGAGGGCCGCCAAGGCGAGCCGCCGCCAGCCGATGCGCTCGGCCAGGCGACCGGCCAAAGGGACGAGGGCGCCGAGTAGCCAGAGCAGGAAGACGACGCTGGAGG
>PSLH01000113.1:4446-6282 GCA_040289505.1 Thermoleophilia bacterium
CGGCCGTCCCGAAACCGAAGGGCGGCGCCTCCAGCCGAAAGGTCACGTAGGAGAAGGTGCCGGTGAAGGTGAAGACGAAGGCGCTTCCGGTCGCCGCGGCGCGGAGCAGGCGCGGGTTCGCAAGCTGGGCGCTGATCCGACGCCAGCGGTGCTCGCTCCGCTCGGGCACAGGAGCATCGCGGAGGCCGTGCTGCATGATGAGCGCGCCCGCGGCGGGAAGGAAAGCGACGCTCCCCAGCCCCAGGCGCCAGCCGGTCGCATCGGCGACGAGGGCGACGCCGATGCGACCGATGAGGCCGCCCCCCACGAGGGCGGCCACGTAGTAGCCCATAGCCCGGTCTCCGTGGCGTGGCACGAGAGCCTCGGCGACGTAGGGCAAACCGACGGCCAGGAGTCCCGGCATGATGAAGCCCTGGAGCGCTCGGAAGGCGAGCAGCGCTTCGAACGTCGGTGCCAGGGCAGCCGCGATCGTGGGTAGCACAAGGAGCGCGCTGGCGGCGACGAGCGTCGGCTTGCGCCCGTAGCGGTCGGAGATCGGCCCCCACAGCCAGGCACCCGCGGCCACGCAGACGACGACGATGGAGACAGTGAGGCCGGCGGTGGAGGGGCCGACGCGGAAATCGCGCGCGAGCTCGGGCAGGATCGCCTGCGTCGAGTACATGACGGCCAGCATCCCGGCCGCGCCCACAAGAAATCCGGGCATCCAGGATTAGGGCCCGGAAACGTTGGCCTCAGTGGCCTCCCTCGCAAGCTCGCGGCGGCAGCGAGGAGGATGTTCGATCAAGCCGGGCCGGCGCCCGGGCCAGTGCTTGGTCGTAGGGTAGAGATCCAGCATCACCGCGGCACCGAGAGTCACGGTAGAGACCATCACCTCAGCCGAGAAATGCCCTAAGGTACTACCGATCCCCGCGAGGGCGGCGAGTCGCGCGACCGCGTGCCGGTCCAGGCAAGGAGAAGCTCGAGCCGAGTCCAGCCGCTCCAGCGATCGAGAATGCCCTCGCCTACGCGGACACCGACGACCCCGAGGCGCATGCCTACTTCGAGCTTGTTGCCCGCGATGTGTGCGCTGGGCTTGCGCAGTGTGGCTTCCCTCCAGACACGAACAACGTCCTCGCGAGCAATCGTTTGTGGCGCATGTCCAAGTCAGAGTGGCTTCGCACAGTCCGTGAGTGCTTCGAGACGCCCGATCGCTCCCACTTGACTCGAGCGACAGTTGCCTTCGACTTCCGTCAGGTGGCCGGTAGCCTCGACATCGTGCCCGAGCTCGTGTCGATTATGCGACAAACGCCACGCCATCCAGATTTCGTCCGCGCTCTGGCCCGGACAGCTGCCGGTTACCGACCTCCGCTCGGCTTTCGAGGCACGATCGTTCCTGCGAAGGACAAGGAAGCTCCCGACGGCACGATCGACATCAAGCGCGGCGGCATGCTCCCTGTGGTCAATATCGCCCGGTTCTATGCGTTGTCGAGCCAGGTGACAATCTCGGCCACGCTCGATCGGCTCGTAGCTGTCGAGGATCTCGGGGTTCTGAAGCACGAGGAGGCGACAGCGCTTGCAGAGGCGTTCTCAGTGGCGTGGCGTGTTCGGCTCGAACACCAAGGCGAGCAGGTCTCGACCGGCGTCGCTCCTGACAACTATGTGAACCCCGACCGACTTCCCGTCCTGACGAGGAGTCTGCTGCGTGAAGCCCTTCGTACGATCGCGCAGGCACAAGAGCGCCTTTCGGTCTACCTTCGACCGGGCATTGGATAGCCGTCTCTGCGCACCGGTTCTGCTGCTGCTTGCGCCCGAGCCAGCGCCGCTCGCGCCCCCTCCACCCGCCCGTCGCTGGGGTCG
>PSLH01000114.1:0-6187 GCA_040289505.1 Thermoleophilia bacterium
CGAGCGGGTGCGCCGCTACCGCCTGCGCGCGGCCGACGGCTCCACGGTGCCGGAGAGCCACCGGCAGGCGGTGCGCTACGCCGCTGAGCGGGTGCCGCTGGCGCTCGTCTCGGGTGCCTTTCGGACCGAGGTAGAGACCGTGCTCGCCGCTTCAGGCCTTGCCGACTGCTTTCGCCACCTCGTCACCGCCGAGGACGTCGTCCACGGAAAGCCCCACCCGGAGGGCTACCTGCGAGCGGCGGAGCTCCTCGGCCTCGCCCCGCACGACATCGTCGCCTTCGAGGACACCGAGGCCGGTATCCTCAGCGCCAAGAGTGCCGGGCTCGTCTGCCTGGCTGTGCCGGGCACCGCGCCGCCGGCGCGGCTGACGGCCGCCGACGGCTTGGTCGAGCGCATCGACGTCGAGCTCATGCGCCGCCTCCTGGCATGAGCGATGGGCTCGCGGGAGAGCGGCCGCGACCGTGGGTGATCGCTCACCGCGGCGCCTCCTGGGACGAGAAGGAAAACACGCTGGCTGCCTTCGAGCGGGCGATCGCCGACGGAGCCGACTTCCTCGAGCTAGACGTCCAGGTGTCGGCGGACGGGGCCCTCGTCGTCTTCCACGACCTCGACCTCGACCGCCTCACGCCCCTCACCGGCCCCCTGCGCCGGCGGTCTATGGCCGAGCTGGCCGAGGTCGGCATCCCCACCCTGGAGCAGGTGATCGAGCTTGCCCGGGGGCGGATCGGGATCATGGCCGAGCTGAAGAGCGCCCACCTCTACCGTCGACACGGCCTGGTCGAGCGTACCGTCGCTCTTCTCTCCGGCGAGGACGTGGTCGTCTCCTTCCAGCGGCGGGCGCTCCTTCAGGCGCGCCGGCTGCGGCCGGAACTGCACGTGCTCCAGCACGTGGGTCTCGGCGTCTCCATCCGCACGGCGGCCCGCTACGCCTGGGCGGTCGGCTTCTGGGACGCGCGGGTCACCCGGCGGGGCATCGCCCGTGCCCACGCCTTCGGCCTCCTCGCTACCGTCTACACCGTGAACGACGAGCGACGGATGCGCGAGCTGGCAGCGCTCGGGGTGGACGGGATCTTCACTGACCGCCCTGGGGTGGCTCGGGCGGCGCTGGCGCCGACCTGATACTCAGGTCAGGAGACGGCCGCCGACACCACATCCTCGGCGACAACGCGGGCGTCCGGTGCCTCGGACAGCGCCAGCAACCGCGCGCTTTCGGGGGAAAAGCGTGCCTGCACGCGCGCCCCGATGGCAAGCTCTCCCGCCCGTGCCGTGGGAATGTCGGCGGCGATCTCGGCACTGCCCACATCTACACGAACGCGCGTCGAGCCGCCGAGGAAGGTGTGGGTGAGAACGGTGCCCTGGAGGGCGTCCTCGGCCGCGGTCGCTGCGTCGGCGGGGGCGAGCTCGACCGTCTCCGGCCGGACGAGCAAGAGCACGCGCTCGCCACGGCGACGACCCCTGGCTGCGTCTACCCGCAGGCGCACGGAGCCGTGCTCCACCCAGCCGTCGCCCACCACGGTCGAGGGAAGACGATTCATGGTGCCGATGAACTCGGCCACGAACGGCGTCCTCGGCTCCCCGTAGATCTCGGCGGGAGTGCCGATCTGCTCGATCCGCCCTTTCGACATGACAGCCACCCGGTCGGAGATCGACAGCGCCTCCTCTTGGTCGTGCGTCACGTAGATCGTGGTGATGCCGAGCTCGAGCTGGATACGACGGATCTCCTCGCGAAGCTGGACGCGCACCTTGGCGTCGAGCGCCGACAACGGCTCGTCCAGGAGCAGCACGCGCGGCTCGATGGCGAGAGCGCGCGCGAGCGCCACCCGCTGCTGCATGCCGCCCGAGAGCTGGTGCGGATAGCGGTCGGCGGCCTGGCCGAGGCCGACGAGCTCGAGGAGCTCCCGCACGCGTGCCCGCCGCTCGGCCCGCGGCCGACGGCGGATCTTCAAGCCGAACTCGACGTTGCGGGCCGCTGTGAGGTTGGGAAACAGGCTGTAGGCCTGGAAGACCATACCCATGTCGCGCCGGTTGGGAGGTACCCCGGTGACGTCTTTCCCGTCTACGAGCACGCGCCCCGAGGTCGGCCGGTCGAAGCCGGCGACGAGGCGAAGAGCCGTCGTCTTGCCACACCCCGAGGGGCCGAGCAGGGACAAGAACTCCCCCGCCTCAAGCGCCACGCTAATCCCGTCTAGGGCGACTACGTTGCCGGGAAAGACACGGCGTAGCTCCTGTAGCTCGACCGTGGCCACTAGCGGGCTGCTCCCACCTGCACCGCTCGACCGCGACCGACGAAGAGCAGCGACACCATGGCCGCCCAGGTGATGGCGAAGCTGAGCAGGGACACCGCTGAGGCGGCGTACAGCTTGTCCTGCTGCACCTGCTGAATGTAGACAGGGAAGGTGTGGAACGCGGACAGGCTAGCGATGGTGAACTCGCCCATCACGATGGCGAGCGTGAGAAAGGAGCCAGCGAGAGCCGCAGCCTTGATGTTGGGCAGGATCACCCGCAGAAGGGTAGACGGCCATCCTGCTCCCAAGCTTTGCGCCGCCTCGGTCAGGGTGTGGATGTCGATGGCGCGGAAGCCGGCGTCGAGGGAGAAGTAGACGTAGGGGAAGGCGAGGATCACGTAGGCAGCCACGAGGAACCCGTACGGCTGAGCGTAGAACCAGGGCGGCGTTCCTCGGTAGACGTCGAGCAGGCCGACGACGAGGATGATCGGGGGCACGACGAAAGGAATGAGGGCGAGAAAGCCGATCACCGGGCGCAGCCGCGGCAGCTTCAGGTGCACCCAGTACACGGTGGGAACGAGGAGCAACAGCGAGATGGCGATCGTCTCCAGCGACAGGATGAACGACGTCTTGATGTTCTTCCAGAAGCTCGGGTCGTGCAGGATGGTGCCGTAGTTGGCGAGGGTGCAGCAAGCGCCGGTTTGGTCGTGGCGCAGGCTGAAGAGGAACGTGGCCAGAAGGGGGATGAGGAAGTAGGCGGCGCCGACGGCGAGCCAGAGCACGGCCGAGGGAGCGATGGATCGGCGCGGCCTCATCGCGACCACCTCGACGACAGGCGCTGCAGGGGGACGTAAATGAGCATGACCACCCCCAGCACCACGAACATGCCGAAGGCGAGCGCCTGGGCGAGGTGGGGGTTGTCGAGGACGTTGCCGCTCAAGAAGTAGCCGATCTCGATGGGGACGAGGTTGACGCCGCCCGCGGTCAGCCCGTAGGCGGTGGCGTAGGCCGAGAACGAGTTACCGAAGAGGAGCACGATCGCGCTCAGGAGCGATGGCGCCAAGATGGGGACGCCCACGTAGCGCCAGTACTGCCAGGAGCTTGCGCCCAGGCTCGAAGCAGCCTCCCGCCACTCGCGCCTGAGGCCGTCGATGGCGGGAGCGATAACGAGGATCATGAGCGGGATCTGGAAGTAGAGGTAGACGACCTCGACACCCGTCTTAGTGAACAGGTTGAAGTCGATGCCCCTGCCGTAGAGGTCGATACCCAGCTGGTCACGGAGGAACTGGGTGACGATCCCGATCGTGCCCAGGGTAGCGATGAAGGCGAAGGCGAGCGGGATGCCGGCGAAGTTCGCCGCCACGCCGGAGAAGGTGGTCAAGACCCCCCGCACCCAGCGCGGCGTCCCCTCGCGGACGGCGGCATAGGCGATCAGAAACCCGAGCAGGCCGCCCACGAGCGCGGTGACCAAACTGATCTCGATGCTGTTTCGGAACGCCTGCAGGTGTGGCTGGCGGAAGAGCTGCTCGATGTTGGCGAAGGTAAACCCGCCATTGGCGTCCTTGAACGCCCCGACGGTCACCTCCCCCGCGGGGATGAGCATGAACAAGAGCGCGTAGGCGAGGAACGGCGCGGCGCCAAGCCAGGCGAGGGACGCCCTTCTCCGGCTGACCGGGCCTGGCCGGAGGAGGGCGTCTGATTCGAGCGTCTCAGCCAGTGGAGCCTTACGAGCCGACCTTAGTCGGCCACTCGCTGGCGATCTTCGCCTTGGCGTCCGAGAGCTGCTTCGGATTGGCAAACCGTACCTGGGCGTAGGCCGATGCCGGCGGGAGCGCCTTGAGGAGCGCGGGCGGGACGACCTTGCGCTTGATGAGATCCTGGAACAGGGCCGGGTGGGCGAACCCTTTGAGCCAGAGGAGCTGGCCCTGGTCGGAGTAGAGGAACTCCTGCCACAGCCGGGCCGCGAAGGGGTGGGGGGCGGTGGCGTTGATCGCCTGGCAGTAGTAGGCGCCGTACACGCCCGTCGCCGGGATCACCGTCTTGATCTTGGCGCTGGGGAACTCCTTCGCGTAGGCCAGGTTGAGGTAGTCCCAGTCGATGGTGATCGGCGTCTGTCCGGAGGCGATCGTCTGCGGCGTCGCCTGCACGGGAATGAAGTTGCCGACCTCCTTTAGCTTTTTGAAGAACTCGATACCCGGCCCGATGTCGTTGAGCGAGCCGCCGTTGGCGAGCGAGGCCGAGAAGACGCCGGCTACGGCCGACCCCGACGAAAGCGGGCTTCCGTTCAGGGCCACCTTGTTGCGGTACTCGGGCTTGAGCAGGTCCTGCCAGGAGCGAGGCACGTTCTGGACGACGGCGGTGTTCACCCCGAACGAGATCACGCCCCAGTAATCTCCCACCCAGTAGCCGCGGTTGTCGCGCATGACCCGGGGGACCTTCTTGAAGTTGGTCGTGTAGTACCTCGCGTACAGCCCCTCGTTGGCGCCGGCGATGGCGAACGAGGGGCCCACGTCAACCACGTCCGGCGCGCGCGGGTCGCCTTTGAGCGAGCGCAACGCCTGGTTCTCCTCGGCCGAGCTTCCGTTCGGGTTCTGCTCGTCCATGGCCAGACGGTACTTCTTCTTGAAGGTGGAGATAATCTCGCCGTAGTTGGCCCAATCGTGCGGAAGCGCGATGACGTTGAGCTTGCCCTCCTTCTTCGCCTCCTTGACAAGCTCGGCGAGCGACATGTCCGTGCCGCGAAGCGGCGGCGTGGCGAGGACGCGCCTGCGCGCAGCCAGGGCGGCCTCGGGGAGCGAGATGATGGTGAGACCGGCGCCGAGCGCCAGGCCCCGCTTGACCAGACGGCGGCGGTCGAAGCGCTCCTCCTCCAGCCTGCGCAGAAACTCGTACTCCTGTTCTTGAAAGTCTTCCACGACGCACCTCCCGGGCGGCTGGTATATCTGGATTGTGCAAACTCCTATATTTTAGGACCACCGTCTCCCACATGCAAGGGCCCCTTTCGCCGATGCCGGACGGTCGCCGAAACGACGCTGCTCTGTCGCCCTGGTCGCTGGAAGGCGACTGGCTTCGTTGCGCCCTCCACGCGCACACGACGGAGTCGGACGGCGAGCTTCGTCCCGACGACCTCGCCCGCCACTACGAGCGGGCAGGCTACGACGTCCTCGCGACGACCGACCACTGGAAGCGAACGGAGGCGGCAGGCGGGCACATCCTCGTCCTCCCCAGCGTGGAGCTCAACTGCATGCTTCCCGGCGGCTGCGACGGCCACGTGCTCGCCTTCGGTGTTCGCTGCCAGCCCGGAGAGCTGGCCGCGCTCGCCGCAGAGCACGCCGACCTTCCCCAGACGGCCGACTGGGTAGAGAGCCACGGAGGCGTCGCCTACCTCGCCCATCCCTACTGGAGCGGGGTGACGCCTGGAAGCCTGGATCTGCCGGCCAACGTGGCCGGGATCGAGGTCTTCAACGCCGGCTGCGAGCTCGAGGTCGGCCGCGGCCTCTCCTCCGTACACTGGGACGAGCTGGCGGAGAGCGGCAGGCTGTGCCCCGCTATCGCCGCCGACGACTCCCACCATCCCGGCTTCGACTCAGACCTCGCCTGGACGTGGCTGCGCGCCCCCGAGCCTTCCCCGGAGGCGGTGCTGGCGGCCCTAGCCGAAGGTCGCTTCTACTCCTCGTGCGGGCCGCTCCTGCACGAGGTCGTCCGCGACGGCGGCGCCGTGGAGGTGCGCTGCAGCCCCTGCCGGTCGGTGACGCTCGTCTCCGAAAGGACGATCGGCTCGGCCGTCAACGCGGGCAGGCTCGGCTACGTCTACCGCGGCCAGATCCTGGAGCAGGATGCCGCCGGTCTCGTCGTGCGGGCGCGGCTCGACATCCACCCGGCGGCCGGCCACGTCCGCGTCGAGGTCACGGACGCCGTGGGGAGGAAGGCGTGGGCGAACCCGTTTTGGGTGTAGGCCGGCG
>PSLH01000115.1:0-6109 GCA_040289505.1 Thermoleophilia bacterium
CTGCCCGCCTCGTGCGCTTGGACAGCCGGCGGGTGGTCGCAGCCGGGGCCGGGCCCCGCCAGGCGGTTGACGCCGACGCCATCCGGGACGCAGCCGCCGCTGCCGCCCGAGAGGTCAAGGGCACGGTCGGCGGCGACCTCGCCTGGCTGCTCGATCCCTCGCTTGCCCTTTCCCTGCCCGACCAGGCCCAGGCCGCCGTGGAGGGCGTCGTCTTCGGCGCCTACGACCCAGGGGCGTGGAAGACCGGGAATCGGCAGCCGGATCTGGGCAGGCTGACCGTGGTTGGCGAGGAGAGTCTGGCCCCGCTCGTCGCCCGAGCGGAGACGATCGCCCGCTGGACGAGCCACGCCCGCGACCTCGTCAACCGCCCCGGGAACGAGCTCACGCCCGAGCGGCTGGCCGAGCACGCCCTCGCCCTGGCTTCACGACGGGAGACGCTGTCTGCCACCGTGCTCGGACCGGAGGAGATGCGCCAGGCGGGGATGGGCGCCCTCCTCGCCGTAGGCCAGGGAAGCAGGAACGAGCCTCGCCTCATCGTCCTGCGCTACGCGCCCAAGGAGCCACGGCGGCGAGACCTCGTCCTGGGCCTTGTAGGCAAGGGGATCACCTTCGACACCGGCGGCATCTCCATCAAGCAGGCTCAGCGCATGGAGGAGATGAAGGGCGACATGGCTGGTGGGGCAGCCGTCCTCGCCTCGGTCGCCTGCTTGGCCGAGCTGGCCATTCCCCTCCCGACGCTGGCCCTCGTGGCGGCGGCTGAGAACATGCCTGACGGGGCCAGCTTCCGCCCCGGCGACATCCTCACCGCCGCTAATGGCAAGACGATCGAGGTGACGAACACCGATGCCGAGGGCAGGCTCGTTCTCGCCGACGCCCTCGTTCACGCCCGCCAGCTGGGGGCTACCCACCTCCTTGACCTGGCCACCCTGACCGGGGCCATGGAGCGGGCCTTGGGCGACGTCTACGCCGGAGTCATGGGCAACGACCCGGCCTGGCGGGACGAGGTAGTGGCCGCCGGCGAGGCAAGCGGACCACGCCTGGCCGTTCCCCCTCCACCCTCGCTACCGCCGGCTCATCGACTCCGACTTCGCCGACCTCAAGAACTCCAGCTCCCGCCCGCTCGGCATTCCCGTGTACGCCGCCTCCTTCCTGGAGGAGTTCGCGGGGCCGGAGCCGTGGGCCCACGTGGACATGGCCGGGCCAGCCTTCCTCGCCTGGCCCCGAGGGGACTACCTCTCCCAAGTGGGCGGCACCGGCTACGGAGTCCGGCTCGTCGTGGAGCTGGCCACGCGCCTGTCCGCTCCATGAACTTCGACCTCGGCCCGGAGCACGAGCTCATCCGCCGAACCGTCCGGGAGCTGGCCGAGGAGCGAGTGGCCCCGGTGGCCGCCGAGCTCGACCGAGAGGAGCGCTTCCCCTACGAGATCGTGGCCGAGCTGGCCGAGCTCGGGCTCATGGGCATCCCGATCCCTGCCCAGTGGGGCGGAGCCGGGGGCGACACCCTCTCCTACGCCATCGCCGTGGAGGAGCTGGCTCGCGTCGACTCCTCGGTGGCGATCACGGTGGCCGCCCACACCTCCCTGGGAACGATGCCTATTCTCCTCTTCGGGAGCGAGGAGCAGAAGCGACGCTGGCTCCCCGACCTTGCCTCTGGGCGCCGCCTGGCCGCTTTCGGGCTCACCGAGCCTCAGGCTGGCTCGGACGCGGGAGCGACCCGGACCCGAGCCGAGCTCAGGGACGGGCAGTGGGTGATCAACGGCTCCAAGACGTTTATCACCAATGCCGGCACCGACATCACCGCCCTCGTGACCATCACCGCGCTCACGGACGAGGGCGAGATCTCGAGCATCGTGGTCGAGAACGGAACGCCGGGGTACTTCATCTCCCCGCCTTTGCGCAAGATGGGCTGGAGGGCGTCCGACACCCGGGAGCTCTCGTTCCGCGACTGCTCCGTGCCCGAGACGAACCTGCTCGGCCAGCGGGGGCGAGGGCTGGCGCAGTTCCTCGAGGTCCTGGACGGGGGGCGCATCGCCATCGCCGCCATGGGGGTCGGCCTCGCCCAGGGCGCCTACGAGCTCGCTCTCCGGTATGCCCAGGAGCGCCACCAGTTCGGCCGCCCCATCTCCTCGTTCCAGGCCATCCAGTTCAAGCTGGCCGATATGGCCATGGAGATCGAGGCAGGGAGGCTCCTCACCTACAAGGCCGCCTGGCTCAAGGATCAGGGCCGGCCCTTCGGCATGGCAGCAGCAGCGGCCAAGCTGTTCACGGGCGAGCTCGCCCACGGGGTCTGTAACCACGCGCTCCAGATCCACGGCGGCTACGGCTTCATGGAGGAGTCGCCTATATCCCGCTTCTACCGCGACCAGAAGGTGCTGGAGATCGGCGAGGGCACGAACGAGATCCAGCGCATGGTCATCGCCCGTCACCTGGGGCTGCCAGGGGCGTAGAGCCGGGGCGCCTGCTAGCCTCGGTACGTGCTCTTCCGCCAGTTCCTCGACGACGACCTCGGTTGCGCCTCCTACCTCATCGGCTGCGAGCGGGCGGGGGAGGCGGTGGTCGTCGATCCCGCCTACGCCATCGAGCCCTACCTGGAGGAGGCCGAGGGCCGCGGCGTCCGCATCGTGCGCGTGATCGAGACCCACAACCACGCCGATCACGTCTCCGGGCACGGCCGCCTCGCCCTGGAGTACGGCGTCCCGGTGAGCGTCCACCCGCTCGCCCAGGTCCAGTTTCCCTTCGATCCCCTCTCCGACGGCCAGGAGCTCTCGGTGGGGAGCGTGCTTCTGCGAGTCATGCACACGCCCGGCCACCGTCCCGAGCACTGCTGCCTCCTCGTCTTCGACCGCGCCCGAGCTGACGAGCCCTGGCTCGTCCTCACCGGCGACTCCCTGCTCGTGGGCGACGCCGCTCGGCCCGATTTGGCCGTGGAGCCCCGGGAGGGAGCGGAAGGGCTCTTCACGAGCCTTCGCCGCCTGCTTGAGCTCCCGGACGGGGTCGAGGTCTACCCCGGGCACGTGGCCGGCTCCCTGTGCGGGCGGGGCATGAGCTCCAAGGCCTCGACCACCATCGGCTTCGAGCGCCGGTTCAATCCCGCCCTCGTCCTGGCCACCGTGCAGGAGTTCGTCGCCCAGTCGGCCTCGGTGGCCACCCCTCGGCCCCCCAACATGGAGCGCATCGTGGAGCTCAACCGGGGCCCTTTCCTCGGTCGCCCCCCCGAGCTTCGGCCTCTCTGCGACCCGGGCGACGCGGTCGTCCTCGACGTGCGCCCTGCCTCCTCCTTCCTCGCCGGGCATGTCCCAGGAGCGCTCAACGTGCCGGTATCGGGAGCCAGCTTCGCCACCAAGGCGGGCTTCGTCTTGCCCCAGGATCGGCCGGTGGCGCTACACGCCTCCTCGGTCGAGGAGCGAGAGCGGGCGGCCCGCGGCCTCCGCTCGGTCGGCTTCCTCGATCTTGCTGGCTACCTCGTCGACCCGCCCGCCGGGGAGACAATGGAGCCAGTGTCCCTGGAGGAGCTCGAGGACCTGCTCGAGGGAGGGGCGGTCGTCCTCGACGTGCGCGAGCCCGAGGAGTACGAGGAAGGCTCGATCCCCGGGAGCCGGAACGTCCCCTACCGGCTCTTGGCCTCGGTCGCGGAGGAGCTTCCCCGGCATCGACCTCTCGTCACCGTGTGCGAGAGCGGCGCTCGGGCGGTGGTCGGCGCGAGCGTCCTTGCCAGCCTCGGCCTCCCTGCCCGACCCCTGGCCCAAGGAGGCGTCCCCGACTGGAGAGCGCGCCCGGCTGGCAGCGAGAGCCTCGCGCCCACAGCCTAGAGCCTCGCGCCCACAGCCTAGAGCCTCGCGCCCACAGCCTGCTGAGGGAAGCTCTGAGCGAGGAGGGCTTGCGCCGGGCGGCGTCAGCCATCAGCGAACGCGCTCGGCCGGGAAGCCTGCGGCCCGCATCGCCTCCAGCAAATGGCTGGCGTGCTCCTCGTCCCGGGTGGCCAGCGTGAGCCAGACCTCGGTATCGGCGAGGGGGATGCTTGTTCCCTCCCGCCGGTGCTCGACCTCGACCACGTTCACCCGCTCGCGGGCGACCAGCTCCAGGAGCCGCAGGAGCTGGCCCGGCCGGTCGGGAACGCGGGTGCGCACGACCAGGTAGCGGCCGGCCAGAGTGAGGCCGTGGCGGATGACGGAGGCGAGGGTGGTGGCGTCGATGTTCCCTCCCGAGAGGATGGCCACTGTCGGGCTGGGGCCCTCCACCTTCCCAGAGAGGAGGGCGGCGATCCCCACTGCTCCGGCGCCCTCCACCACTAGCTTGGCCCGCTCGAGCAGGAGCAGGATGGCGTGGGCGATCTCCTCCTCCTCCACCTCCACCATGTCGTCGAGGGCGCGGTCGAGAACGGAGGAGGCGAGGGTGCCCGGCTCCTTCACGTGGATACCGTCGGCGATGGTGGGGCCGTGGCGGCCAGCCCGAATCCCGACGATGCGAACCTGGGGCCGGAGCGCGCGCAGGGCCAGGGCAATACCGGCGGCCAGCCCGCCCCCGCCTACGGGGACGAGGACAGTGCCCATCTCGGGCACCTGCTCTGCCAGCTCGAGGCCGATCGTCCCTTGGCCGGCGATAACGCGGGCGTCCTCGAAGGCGTGGATGAAGGCTGCCCCCCAGGCGCGGGAGCGCTCGATGGCCGCCGCCGCCGCCTCCTCGAACCGCTCCCCTACCATCTCCACGCGGGCGCCGTACGCACGGGCGGCCTCGACCTTGGTCATGGGCGCGTCTTGGGGGACGAAGATGGTGGCGGGGATCCCCGCCTGACGAGCTGCCCACGCCACCGCTTGGCCGTGGTTGCCGGCGCTCGCCGCCACCACGCCTGCCCGCCGCTCGTCAGGGCCGAGGGCCGCGATCCTCGTCACTGCTCCCCGGATCTTGAACGAGCCGGTCCGCTGCAGGTTCTCGGCCTTGAGGAGGACTTCCCTGCCGGCAAGCCGAGAGAAGGTCTCGGACGGGTAGACGGGGGTCTCGCGGGCGACCCCCGCAAGCAGCCGGCGGGCAGCCTCGATCTCAGCGAGCGTGGGAGCGGTCACTGTCGTCGAGCCTGAGCACCCTGTCGAGGATCTCCTGCACCGCGGTGAGCGGGTCGAGCGCACGCGCCTGCACCTGGTCCAGCAGGCGCAGGAGCTCGGGGTCGCTGCGGGCCGCCTCCTCCAGGCGAGCCTTGGCCCGCTCCACGGCTAGCGCCAGTACCTCAGCGGTCAGGTGCTCCCCGCGACGACGCTCGAGGAGGCCCTCCTGCTCGAGGAACGCCCGGTGCTCCTCTACCTTTTGCCACAACTCTGCCACCCCCTGGCCGCGCTCGGCCTCGGCCAGGACGATCGGAGGCCGCCAGGCCCGATCTCGGTCGAGAGCGAGGATGGAGCGAAGCTCCCTGGCCAGGGTGGCCGCGCCAGGGTGATCCATCTTGTTGACCACGATCACGTCCGGGATCTCCATGATTCCGGCCTTGAGGGCCTGGATGGAGTCGCCCGACCCGGGCATGAGGACGAGTACTACCGTGTCGGCCACTGCCGCCACCTCCACCTCGCTCTGCCCGGTGCCTACCGTCTCCACGAGCACGACGTCCTTGCCAGCCGCGTCCAGGAGGAGGACAGCCTGGAGCGTGGCCTCGGCCAGGCCGCCCACGTGGCCGCGCGTCCCCATGGAGCGGATGAACACGCCCGGGTCGAGGAAGTGGTCGGACAGACGGATGCGGTCGCCCAGGAGAGCGCCCTGGGAGAACGGGCTGGAGGGATCGACGGCGATCACGCCGGTGGTCATCCCCCGCTGTCGGACGTGGCCGAGGAGGGCCCCGATCAGGGTCGACTTGCCCGTCCCCGGCGGGCCGGTAATGCCCACCGCGTAGGCCCTGCCCGTAGAGGGGTAGAGGTCGCGGACAACCTCGTAGGCGAGCGGGTGAGCGCTCTCCACCAGAGTGATCGCCCGCGCCAGCGCTCGCCGGTCGCCCGCCCGCACCCCGGCCACCAAGGTAGCTCGCGTCCACTGCCGCCGGGGCATGCCTCAGCCCACCGCCGAGGCTGGGGTCGCCTCCTTGGCGAGCTCGGGGACGCGGCGCGTCATGGCCCGCGCCACGACGGCC
>PSLH01000116.1:0-2850 GCA_040289505.1 Thermoleophilia bacterium
CGCCGGCGCGGCAGCCGTGGCGGCCGCGGCCGCAAGCGAACGAGCGCGAGCCAGGCGGTTGCCCAGCCGGAGGTACAGCCCGAGCCCAAAGTCGAGCAGACGAGAGAGCCGTCCCGTCGCCAGCGCCCTGCCCGGCGCAAGCAGCCGACCCGGCGAGCGCCTCTTCCCAAGGCCAAGCGGGAGCTCCTTGTGTCGGTGGGCGTGACCGAGCGACGGGTGGCCGTCCTCGAGGACGGCCAAGTGGCCGAGGTCTACCTGGAGCGGCCCGGGCGCCAGTCAATCGCCGGCAACATCTACAAGGGCGTAGTCGACAACGTCCTCCCTGGTATGGAGGCTGCCTTCGTCGAGATCGGCCTGGAGAAGAACGGCTTCCTGTACGTCGACGAGATCGTAGGCGCCGAGCTCGAGGGACGCCGGCACGGGCGCCGCATCCAGGATCTCCTCGCCAAGGGCCAAGAGATCCTGGTGCAGGCGGTCAAGGATCCTATGAAGTCGAAGGGGGCGCGGCTCACCACCGAGATCTCGCTCCCCGGCCGCTTCGTCGTCTACGTCCCCTTCGGCGAGGGGGTGGGCGTCTCCCGGCGCCTGGAGGAGGAGGAGCGGGCGCGCCTGCGCGACATCCTCAAGGGTCTCGTCCTGCCGAAGGGGGGCATCATCGTCCGCACGGCTGCCGAGGGCGCCTCCGGCGAGGACATCGAGCGCGACATCGTGTTCCTGGAGAAGTTGTGGAAGGAGATTCAAGCCCGGGCCAAGGTCCTGCCGGCCCCTGCCCTCGTCTACCAGGAGGCCGAGCTTCCGCTTCGCATCGTTCGCGACCTCTTCACCGGCGACTTCGAGCGGGCCCTGGTCGATGACGAGGTCACCCTGAAGCGGATCGTGGGCTACCTGAAGAAGACCTCGCCCCACATGGCCGAGCGCGTCCAGCGCTACCGGGAGCGGACGCCTTTGTTCGAGGCCTACGGAGTCGACGCGGAGATCCGCTCTACCCTCAATCGTCGCGTCGACCTGCCCTCAGGCGGCTACCTCGTCTTCGACTACGCGGAAGCGTTCACTGTCATCGACGTCAACACCGGGCGCTTCGTCGGCCCCCGCTCCAAGACCTCTGGAGCGCGGCTGGAGGAGACGGTGACGAAGAACAACCTGGAGGCGGTAAAGGAGGTGGTGCGCCAGCTCCGGCTGCGGGACATCGGCGGCATCATCGTCATCGACTTCATCGACATGGCCAACCCCAAGAACAGGGCGGAGGTCGAGGAGGCGCTCAAGCGGGAGCTGGAGCGCGACCGCACGAAGACGTACGTGGTCGAGATCTCCCCTCTCGGGCTGGTGGAGATGACCCGCCAGAACGTGACCGACGGGCCCCGGGAGATCTTGACCAAGCCCTGCCCTGCCTGCGGGGGCGACGGCATCGTCGTGTCGGAGCTCTCGGCCGCCGTCGAGGCCGAGCGTAGGTTGCGGAGGCTGGCCGTCGACAGCCCGCGCACGAAGGCGTTCCGGGTCGAGCTCAATGCTCGGGTGGTCGAGCTTCTCATCGGCCCGGCAGGGGAGCAGCTCGTGGCCATCGAGGCGGCGACCAAGCGCCGCTTCTTCCTCGAGGGGCGGGAGGACGTGCCGATCGACCACTTCCTCGTGGTAGAGAAAGGCCCGGAGGAGAAGCTTGCCCCGCAGGCCCCGGTGGAAGAGGGGGCGGAGCTCCAGGTCAAGCTCGTAGAGGTGGGGCTGTACGACCCCCAGGCGGGCGTGGCCAAGCTCGACGGCTACCAGGTGGCGGTGGCCAGGGCTGCCAAGCTGGTGGGAAAGCGGGTGCGGGTACGGATCCAGCGCGTCCTCGCCGGCACGGCCTACGCGGCCCTGGTGGACGAGGCGGCGCCTGGCCCCGGCCCGATCACGGCCGAGACCTTGGCCGAGAGGCCCACGCGGGCCCGTCGCTCCCGGGCCAAGGCGGAAGGCCAAGAGGAGCAGGCTGCCGAGGAGGGCGAGGCCCGCGAGCAGGTCGAGCAGTCGATCGCCGCTCCCGCGGAGGCGGAAGGAATGGGGAAGACCGCGGGCGAGGAGGGAGGCGCGGGCGAGGAGAGTCCAGAAGCGCCGGAGCCCCCCTCGCCCCGCAAGCGCTCTCGGTGAGGCTCGCGGGGAGGACGTCGCCGCAAGAAGCAGCCCGCGTCGGCGGGGGAGGAAGCCCCGACCGAGGCTACCGCCGCTGGCGAGCACGGAGGCGAGGAGGGCGGCGCGGGCGCCCCCAGAGAGGAAAACGGAGAGGTGACCTCCTCCCCTGCTGCTCCCCGCATCCACCTTCCTCCTCCCGATCTAGGCTTGGAGGAGCCGCCTCTCGTGGTCGCTGTGGGTAGGGCGGAGGAGTCGGAGAACGGGGCTTGTGGCCAGGAGCCCAAGCGACGGCGGACGCGACGAGGATCCCGGGGAGGGCGGGGGCGACGGAGGCAAAAAGAGACGGCGGGCGCCGTCGAGCCCGCCCCGGATACGGCCGCAGACGGCTAGGTCGGGTGCCGTCGGGGAGGCGGCTCCGGCGGCTGTGGCAGGCCCTGGTGGGGGCGGTAGTGCTGGCCGCCATCGTCGCCGGGCTCGTCTTTCGCTCGTGGGTAGAGACCCAAGCCCGAGCCATGCTCGTCCTGTCGGTGGCTCTGGACGCTCCCCTTCTCTCCTGGGCGGCGAGGGTGGTGACCGAGGAGCCGCGGGCACGGGAGGAGCGATTGGCCGGTGTCCCTACCACCGTGGTCGAGCCATCGGGCAAGGGCCCATGGCCCACGATCGTGTTCCTGAACGGGGTCACGCGGCAGGGAAGGCGGCACCCTACCGTCCGTCGCCTGGCCGAGGGGCTGGCGCGGGCAGGCTACCGGG
>PSLH01000116.1:2921-5958 GCA_040289505.1 Thermoleophilia bacterium
CTGCCGTGGCTTCGACGGCGGCGTCGAGCGCTCGAGCCCGCGACGGGGAGGTCGCTCTCTTTGGGGTGTCCGTGGGAGGGTCGCTGGGCCTGCTCGCTGCCGAAAACCCGGCGCTCGCCGACCGGGTGTCGGTGGTAGGGGCTATCGCTCCCTACGCGAGCCTGAGCGAGGTGATCCTGCTCGCGACCACCGGCTACCACCACGAGAACGGCCGCTTGGCGCGGTACGCGGCCAAGCCGTTCATGTCGCTCGTCATCGCTCGCTCCTTGGTTTCCGCGCTTCCCCCCGGGATCGACCGAGCCGTCCTCCTCGACCGTCTGCACGGGGTGGACGACGACGCCGCGCGACCCCTCGAGGTGCTCCGGCGCCCGATCGCCGTTCCCCTGCGGCGGGAGACGAGGGCGGCTCTCGCCCTCCTCCGCAATCGCGACCCCAACCGCTTCCCGCGGCTCTTCGCTCGCTTGTCCTTGCGGCAACGGCTGGGTATCGCCCGGCTCTCGCCGCTTCGCCTCGCTTCCCGCCTGCGTGCCCCGGTCGAGCTTCTGTCCGCGCCCCACGACAAGTACTTCCCCCCCGACGAGTCGCGCCTTCTCGCCCAGCGCGTCCCCCGGGCGCGGTTGACGATTACCACCACGCTCGGCCATGCCGTTCCCCGGCTCTCCTGGGACGATCTTGCCGGCCTCGCCCGCCTGAACGGCGCCCTCGTTCGCGCTCTTCACGCCGCCTCGTAGCGGGGCCGCTATGCCCTACTGCAACACCTGACCCCGGGGGATGGCGTCGGGGAGGGTGTAGCGGCGGAAGGAGAGGTAGCCGGCGAGCACGCTCAGCCCGGCCACGGGCCCGACGAGGCGAATACCCAGAGGGTCGTCCTCCGTCCGCCCCAGCATGAGGAGGACCAGCACGAGCGGCTGCCCCACCGCCGTCGCCGTCCGCTCCACGAAGTTCTGGGCGCCATAGTAGGTCGCCTCCCGGCGGAGCCCTGCTCGCGCGAGCTCCTCGTCGATGATGTCGGCGGTGAGGGTAGGGGGGAACAGAAAGACGCCGGCCAGCGGTACGCCCACCAGCACCATCAGGGCGAGCGCCTGTGCCTCCTTGGAGACGCCAGGGAGGAAGCCGGCGACGAAGAGGAGGGAGAAGGCGAGCGCCGACCCCAGCATCGACCAGGAGAAGGCCTGCGCCTTGGACGTCCGCCGGGCGAGGCTGGCGAAGAGGGGGATGGAAGCGACCATGGTCGAGATCGTCACCGCGGTGAGGATGGCTACCCAGGTACCCTCGTTCTCTCGCCCGAGCACCTCGCTGGCGTAGTAGGGAAGCACGGCGCGCACCATCTCGAAGGCGGTCTGGAAGAGCACGAAGCTGGGCAGGAAGGCGAGGAAGTGCCGGTTGGCGAAGGTGGCAGCGAGCGCCGCTCGCAAGGAGATGCGGGCAGGAGGCACAGGCTCTCGCGCCTCTCTCCACACCCCGGCGATGCCCAGGTAGCGGAAGCCGAGGGCGAGGGTAGCCATGACGAGGGCCATGACCTGAAAGCCGACCAGATCGACCAGAAGACCGCTCCCTACCAGGCCTATGGCGCCGCCAGCAGCGCCGAGGTACACCCGCATACCCACGATCTGGAGCCGGTCGCGGTTGCTCGAGGCCAGCTCGGGAAGGAGCGCCTCGTAGGGCCCTCCAGCGAGGCTGGAGAAGATGTTGAGCAGCTCCAGCGTGAAGAAGAGGTAGATAGCGGTGGCAGCCGCCCCCGCGTCGGCAGGGGGGGTGAAGAGGAGGAAGGCGAAGAGCGCCCACAAGGGGGCGCCGCCCACGACGAAGGGGATCCGCCTTCCCCACCGCGAGCGTGTACGGTCGCTCCAAAAGCCGATGAGGACGTCGTCCAACGATCCGATGACGCGGGCGACGAGGAGGATCCCGGCCACCACGCCGGGAGCGAGGAGCTGGGGAAGGTCGGCGTCGGCGGGAGGTGCGTAGTAGTAGACGAGCCAGGCCCCTCGGCTCTGGCCGAGCGCCTCGCTGCCTAGGCTGCTCGAGGCGTAGGCGAGCTTGGCGGAGAGCGAGAGGGGGGGAGCCGGCACGGTCGCGGAATAGATAGCCTGGCGGCGATCGAAAGGCCAAGCTCGATGGACGCGGCTTTGCGGGCGCTCGTCGTCGCCGCCTGGGCGTTCCGGCTGCCCCTGCTCGCCCCCTTGGTAGGCGTCTCCACCGCTGTGCCGCGCCAGGAGGAGACCCGGGTAGCTGGCCATCCGGCCACGGCCTACGTTCCCGGCCGTCTCGAGCAGGCTCCCTATGCTCTCCTCCTCAACGGGGCCACTCCCCTCGGTCGCCACCACCCCCGGCTCGTTCGCTTGGCCCAGGGAGTCGCTCGGGCCGGCTTTCGCGTGGTCGTGCCCGATCTCCCCGGTCTTGCCCGGGGCGAGGTGACCTGGGCGGGCGTGCGCTCCACGGTCATTTGCGCCCGCGAGCTAGCCGACGAGGGGAGGGTGGCCCTCCTGGGCATCTCCAGCGGAACCACCCTGGCGCTCCTTGCCGCCGAGGAGCCTGACCTCGCAGGGCGAGTGTCCGTCGTCGCTGGCACTACCTGCTACACCGACCTGCGCGACCTCATTCGCCTTGCCACCACGGGCACCTACGAGGCGGAAGGAGGGGAGCTCCGTCGCTACCCGGCCGGGCCCTTCTTGGCCCTGTGCGTCGCCCGCTCGGTGTGCGCCGGGCTGGACGAGGGTCCCGGGCGAGAAGCCCTAGCTCAGGCCCTAGCGTCGGTCGCCGACGACGACCCTGACCCCCTCGCCCGTCTCCGCCATCTTCGGTTGGTGGGCCTGGGCGAGGAGGCCCGGGCCGCCCTCGACCTCCTCGCCAACCGCGACCCCCGCCGGTTCGACGATCTCTACGCGGCCCTGCCCGCCAAGACTCAGGCCAAGGTCGATCGCCTGTCCCCGATCAGGAGGGCATCCCGTCTGCGCGTCCCTGTCGAGCTCCTCGTCGATCCCCTGGACAAGTACTTCCCGCTCGAGCACGCCCTGGCGCTCGCCCGCGCCTCTCATTT
>PSLH01000117.1:0-5932 GCA_040289505.1 Thermoleophilia bacterium
GCACTCCAACCGCTCGCCCAAGCCGCCTGACCGTGGGGGTTGACAGAGGGTGTCTCACGGCAAGGAGACAGTCCTAGGCGAGAAACGGCATGAGCTTGGCGACGTTAGGCAGAGGTGGTATGAGGCGAAGCGCCTCTGTTGTCAAAGACTGTCCCTCCGCGCGGTCTCTCCGCGACTGCCCCGTAGCCTGGAATCGTGCGGGTGCTGGCCACGGATTCGCGCGGGTAGGCTCTGAGGCCGCCTGGCGCAAGGCGACTTCCCTCCTGGAGTGGTTCTAGCTTCGGCTGCGGCGCTTGCCGATCCGAAGGCCGCCCGGCTCGGCTGGGTGGTAGAGGTGGGGCTCGTCCTTGGCGAACATGGAGACGACGCCGTTCGTCTCCAGGATGGCCGTGTGCACCTGGCCCAGATCGGAGAAGCCTTGGCGGCGGGCGATCGCCCGCAGCTCGGACAGCGAGATCCCGGCCCGGAACAGCGCTCGTCGGTTAGGCCGGCCATGCTCGATGAGGATGATTGGCTCCCCCTCCAGGATCTGAGAGACCGAGGGAAACACGTAGGCAAGGCGTGCGAGGAGCTCATTGATAACGAACAACACTGCCGCCCCCACGACGGCTCCCGTCACCGACAGGTCGTTGCCGATGATCCCGTTCTGGACCGCGTTCGCTACCAGCAGCAAGACGACCAGGTCGAGCGTGTTCGCCTGCCCCAGCTCGCGCTTGCCCACCAGGCGCAGAGCGGCGATGAGGAAGAGGTAGACGAGGATCGAGCGAACGACCTTCTCGGCGAAGGGAACGCCGAGGTGGAAGACGTCGTGCCACACGCAGCGTAGGTGCGACGCGAAGAAGGAGAATCCTCTCCCGGCTCGCTTGCCCGAGATGAGGGCCGCCGTCGCCCGGCACGACGGGTCTCGCCAACAGAGCTACGAGGCGTCTCTGCCGAAGGCGGCCCGTCGCTCGGCCTCGCCGGGGTCGACGAGATGACCGTCCCGGCCCACGTAGCCTCCCTTGGCGCCCACGACAAGGAGGACGAGATCCTCGCTGGCCGAGGCGTTGGAGACCTTGCGGGGCGTCGTCGAGGTGACATGGCAAAGCCCGCCGGGGCCGAGCTCGCGGATCTCGCCGCCGACCTCGATCCGCGCTTGTCCCGAGTGGACGAAGTAGAGCTCGTCTTGCTCCCCGTGGTAGTGAGCGAAGCCCTCGAAGCCGGGGGGCATGACGATGGCGTTGACGCCAAAGGCGGTGATGCCGAGCGCCTGGCGTATCTTGCGAAAGCCGTACCCCTCTCCCAGCTCCTCTAGCGAGGAGAACGCGTAGCTCATGTCCTTTCCCTCTCTCCTTGGTCGCGGTCGTCTCTTTGGTCGCCGCCGTCTCCTCTCCAGCTTCCTTCTTCTGCCTGCCCGACGACCGCCATGTCGCCGCCGGACGTGCGTAGCTCGCTGGGGTCGATCTTGAGGGCGGGGCGAAGGTAGCCGACGAGTCCGTTCCTGACCCGGTACTCCCTGACCACGCCATCGCCGTCGACCACGATGCTCGTGATTCTGCCCAGCCGCCGTCCCTCCGCGCTCAGCACCGGACGCCCTCGGAACTCGAGGCCGCGGCGAAGGAGCTCGAGCGCCTCCTCGTCCTGGGCGGCGACGCGCAGCCCCGCCAAGTTGTCGACCCCGATCGTGTCGGCGTCGAAGGAGTGGACGTGGCGGGCGTGGACGACGACCGAGGTCTCGGGCAGCGCGCCCTTGGTCACGACGATGACCGCCACCCGGTGTCGCTCGGGGTCGACCAGGATGTCGGCCGGCCGTCCCAGCGCCCGCCCACTATCGAGAGCGACGACCTCTCGGCGCAGGAGCTTCTTCAGCGTGATTGCCATCGGGCCTCCTGAGCGGCGACGCTCGCATCCTACACCACCGGCGCGGCCCGCTTTAGCGGCGAAGCACGTTGAGGAGGATGGTGAGGACAATGCTGGCCAGGATCATGAGCCCGATGGGGGCATACAGGGTGAAGTTCCCCCGGCGGATGACGATGTCCCCGGGCAGGCGGCCGATCCCGAATCGGGCGAGAAGGAGCGCGCAGGCGCCTGCGACGAGGAGGACGATGCCTGCGACGAGAAGAGCTTTTCCGAGCGTCTCCATCCTGCCTCAGCCTAGCCCCCGGGCTTGCTCAACGAACGCTTAACAGAGCTGCAACCGTCGGTTAAGGGGGTCGAGGTATACGTGAGGGCGTGGATTTCCGTGCTATCGCGACGCGCGCGCTCGCATACGTCGCCGCCGGGGCAGCCGGCGCCGGACTCGCCCTGGCTGTCGCTGCCTCCGTAGGGGTGCTGAGCGGCGGGGAGACGACCACCATCCGCGAGATCGCGAGCGCTCCTCAGAGCGCTCCGGCAGCCGCCTTCGTCCGCCCAGGACGGCCGCTCTCGATCTACGAGATCTACAAGCGGAGCGCCCCTGGCGTCGTGCAGATCACGGCCACGAGCACGGTCCGCGTGCCTGTCGACCCCTTCTTCGGCGACCCCTTCGGCCTGCCCCAGCAGGAGCAGCGGCAGGCTCTGGGCTCTGGCTTCGTCATCGACAAAGCTGGGCACATCGTCACGAACTACCACGTCATCGCGGGTGCCCGCGATATCCAGGTGGGCTTCTCCAACAACACCAGCGTGAAGGCGCGACTGGTGGGGAGCGACCCCTCGACCGACCTCGCCGTCCTCAAGGTCGACGTGGGGTCGCGGGCTCTCACCCCGCTTCCTCTGGGAGACTCGGACCAGGTACGGGTAGGCGACCAGGTGGTGGCCATCGGCAACCCGTTCGGCTACGAGCGCTCGGTGACGGCCGGCATCGTCAGCGCCTTGCAGCGTCAGATCGCGGCTCCGAACCAGTACACGATCGATCACGTGATCCAGACCGACGCCCCCATCAACAAGGGAAACTCCGGCGGTCCTCTGATCAACGCTCGCGGCGAGGTGATCGGGGTCAACTCCCAGATCGAGACCGGGGACACCGGCGCCGAGGGCAATGTGGGCATCGGCTTTGCCATCCCCTCCAACACCGTGAAGTCGGTGGTAGCCCAGATCCTCAAGCATGGGCGGGTCGAGCACGCCTACCTCGGTATCCGTGCGCAAGCCATTACGCCGGACCTGGCCCGTGTCTTCCGGCTGCCGGTGCAGGCCGGGGTCATCGTGGAGCGGGTGGAGCCAGGCAGCGCCGCTGCCAAGGCAGGGCTGCGCGGCGGCACCACGGAGGTGACCCTAGCCGGGGAGAGCTACACGCTCGGCGGCGACGTGATCGTCAAGGCAGACGGGCTGCGGGTGAGCTCCATCGCCCGCCTGCGCGACGTGATCGGGGCCAAGCGACCCGGCGACTCCTTGACTCTGGAGATCTACCGCGGAGACCAACCGATGACGATCAAGGTGAAGCTTGGGCGGCAGCCTCCTACTCCCTCCGGATAGCCGCCCGTATCGGCCCCGGCTTCCTCGGGGCCGCCCCGCCGGAGGCCGAGTCGCCACGGCACGGCGGGTCTGAGGTTAGGGGCCCCGTCGCCTGCCCGGGGCCCCTAACTCGGTTTTCCCGGACAGTATCGTCTAGCCTTGGCCACATGAGCGAGGAGACGCAGAAGCCCGGCACGGTGCTCGTCGAGATCGAGCTCGTCCCCGAGGAGGAGCTCTGGCGCGAGGAGGGCGCAGACGACCACACGGGCTGGTTCTGCGTGGCCACCGACCCCTTCCCCTGCCCGGCCCCAGGCTGCGATTTCGTAGCCGAGTTCATGACCGCGGCCCACCTGATACTCGTGTGGCAGGAGCGGGACGACCCCAACCTGCTTCGGCACGCCGAGCGAGCGAAGCAGGTGGGCAGGAACCCCCGCATCGTCGAGTACCGCCCCTCCTTCGGGCCCAGCGCCTCCTACTACGCCTGGGAGGCGGCCGGTCGGCCCGTGCACGGTATCCGCGGCAGTTAACGCGGTGCGCTTCCGGGCCAGCGCTCCTCTCTCGCTGGGCGTGGAGGAGGAGCTCTTCCTGGTGACGCATCGACCCTGGAGCCGGCCTCGGCCTTCCACCGGGGCGTTCCTCGCCCCTCCGCTCGGGTCAAGCCCGAGCTCTTAGCATGTCTGGTGGAGACCACTCCTGTCTGCGGCACGGCCGAGGAGGCGCTCCGGCACCTGAGGGCGCTACGGCGCCACCTCGTCCGGCGGGCGGGGGCGCAGGGGCTCGCTGTGTACGCGGCAGCGTCTCACCCCTGGGCCCGGGGAGAGGAGCAGGCCATCGTGGCCACGCCCCGCTACCAGAGGATGGTGATGGAGGTAGGAGCGGCAGCGCGCAGGCAGCTCGTGTGCGGGCTCCACGTCCATGCGGGCATGCCTGATTCCGAGACGTGCCTCCGCGCCCTGGAGGGATCTCTCCCCTGGCTCTCGCTCGTCCTCAAGCTCTCTGCCAACTCGCCGTTCCTGGAGGGAAGAAGGCAAGGGCCGCGCTCCTTACGAGCAGGCCGTCTGGCCGAGCTGGACTCGGTGGGGCCGCCTCCCCTCCTCGCTACCTGGCCTATTGGGAGTGGGCAACCCGGGGCCGCGACTACACCCGACTGGCGTGGGATGCGCGCCCCCATCCGCGCTACGGGACGCTGGAGATGCGGATCGCCGACCAGCCCACCGACGTTCGTCGCGGGCCGCCTTGGCCGGGCTCTGCCAGGCCCTGGCGGCGGCCAGCCTGGACGCCTGCCCGACTCCCTTCGACCGGGCCTGCTACGCGGAGCGTCGCCGCCTGGCCGCCCGGGAGCCGCTCTCTCCCGAGGAGGCAGCCGACCTGGCCGCCTTCGTCGGGCCCTGGGCGCGACGGCTTCGCTCCTGCCCCTGATCGAGAGACTCCTGGCCGAGCCAGGCGAGCCAGAGCGCCAGCTCGCTGCCTTCGCTGGCGGCGACCCGAGGGAGGTGGCGAGGGACGTGGTCTTGCGGTCGGTACCATGAGCCGGTGCCGACGGAGACGATCCAGGTCAGCGGCATCCGCTGCGAGCGCTGCGTCGCCCGGCTGGCGGCGGCGCTCTCTGACCACCCGGGCCTGGAGGCAGCCACCGCCACCCTCATGGGGCAGGTGACCTTGGTCTGGGACGACGCCCGCACCTCGCGCCAGGCGCTCGTGGAGGCGCTGGCCAAGGCCGGCTTTCCCGAGCTCGAGCCCTTGGCGCGAGCGGAATAGGCGCCGGCGAAGGCTCGTTGCCAGCCTGCGAGAGCCGCTGCTAGGGTGGCCGGGATGGGCGAGGCGACCCGCGATTCCCAGCCACGAAGGCTTGCGGCTAGAGCGCGCGACCGCGTCCGCTTCGAGGAGGAGGCGCTAGAGCTGGCAGACCAGGTGTACAAGGTGGCCCGGAGGCTGGCCCCCACCAAGGAGGAGGCGGAGGATCTCGTCCAGGAGACCTACGCTCGCGCCTTCCGCAGCTGGCATTCCTACACCCCGGGCACGAACCTCCGGGCATGGCTTCTGCGCATCCTGGCCAACCTCAACATCGACCACGGCCGTCGCCGTCAGCGCGCTCCCGAGAGCCAACCCCTGGAGGAGGGGGACTACTTCCTCTACAACCGCTTGGAGGAGGCGCTTCCCGAGGTGAGCCCGGACGAGGAGCGGATCGTGGAGCGCCTCTCCCAAGACGACATCGTGGCAGCGCTGTCGGCCGTGCCCCACGACTTCCGGGACGTGCTCGTACTCGTCGACATCGGCGACTTCTCCTACAAGGACGCTGCCCAGATCCTCGACATCCCCATCGGCACCGTTATGTCCCGACTCCACCGTGGTAGACGTATCCTCAAGCGCGAGCTGGCCGAGCGCGCCGTGGGAGGTAGTCGATGACCCGGTTGGGCAGCGATCCCTGCCAGAAGTGCGAGGAGCTCATGCAGCCCTACCTCGACCGGGAGCTGAGCGAGGCCGAGCGCCGGGAGGCAGAGGCGCACCTCGCTCGCTGCGGCTA
>PSLH01000007.1:0-10246 GCA_040289505.1 Thermoleophilia bacterium
CGCGCCGGCCGGGCCGTGCGCAAGGTAGCGCTCGTCGCCCGGCTAGCCGAGGCCGGCTCCTGGCGGCGCGCGCTCACCCTGCGGGAGCCGACCGCCGAGCGCGACCGCCTCCTCGCCGCTCTCGCTCCCCGGCTGAGGGAGCTCCCCTCCCCGGCCGGCGCCCTCGCCGTGGAGCTGGTCGAGCTGACGGAGTGGACAGGGCAGCAGCTCGAGCTCATCCCTGCTTCCGGAGTCAAGCGGCGGGAACGGCTGAGAGAGGGGCTGCGCCAGGCGCGCGCCAGCGCCGGGGCAGAAGCGGTCTCCGCCGTGGTCGAGGTGGCTCCGTGGTCGCGGATTCCCGAGCGTCGAGCGCTTCTCCTTCCCCGCGACGCCTGAACGTCCCCCGGCCGGTCCTGGTCGAGGCGGGGGTGGACGGGGTGCCCCTGTCGGTGAGCCGGCGGGCGGTAGCGCTCGTGCGCGAGGAGTGGCGCGTCGTCGACCGCTGGTGGACGGAGGAGCCCGTCTTCCGCCGCTACTTCGAGACGGTGCTCGAGGACGGATCATGCCTCGTCGTCTTCTACGACCAGGAGCGACGCTCGTGGCTCGAGCAGCGGGCCTGACCTACGTCGAGCTCCACTGCCACTCGGCCTACTCCTTCCTGGACGGCGCCTCCCAACCCGAGGAGCTGGCCGCCCGCGCTGCCGAGCTCGGCTACGAGGCGATCGCTCTCACCGACCACGACGGTCTCTATGGATCCCTGGAGCTCGCCCACGCCGCCAAGGCGCTCGGCCTGCGCCCGATCACCGGGGCAGAGGTCACCCTGGCAGATGGGTCGCACGTCACCCTCCTTGTGGAGAGCCGCCGCGGCTACGCGAACCTCTGCCGCCTCCTCACCCGGGCCCACGCCGGGACGAGGCCCAAGGAGGGAAGAGAGCCGCTGCCGCCGGCGCTGCCGCTGGAGGCGCTCATGGAGCTGCGCGAGGGGCTCGTCTGTCTCTCCGGCTGCGCCCGCCGCGGCCTGGCCGTCCGCGACCCCAGCGCCGCTGCCCAGCTCGCTCGCGCGTTCGGCCGGGAGCGCTTCTACGTCGAGCTCCAGCGCCCGTACGAGCGAGGAGATGCCCGCCGCAACGCTGCCTTGCGCGACCTTGCACAGGCCCTGGGCGTGAGCACGGTGGCCACCGGAAACGTCCACGCCCACAGGCCCTGTCGCGCCTTCCTCCAAGACGCCCTGGTGGCTATCCGCCAGCGCTCGCCGCTCGAGGCCTGCGAGCAGGAGCGACGGGGAAACCACGAGTGCGTGCTCATGGCGCCGGCCCAGGCGAAGGAGCGGTTCCCAGACGACCCCGATGCCGTCGCCCGCACCGCTTTTCTGGCCGAGCAGCTGGAGTACGACCTCACCTGCGAGCTGGGCTACCGCTACCCGGACTTCTCCACCGACAGCGAGCCGGCCGAGGCTCGGCTGCGACGGATCTGCGAGCGGGCCTTCGTCGAGCGCTACCCGGCAAGCGACAAGGCGCTACGCGAGAAGGCGCGGTCGCGGCTGGAGGAGGAGCTGCGCCTGATCTGCGAGCTCGGCCTGGCCGGCTTCTTCTGCCTCCACCACGAGGTGCTCGAGCTGGCCCGGGAGGTGGCCGAGGAGGTACGCGGCCCCGGCTCGCCGCGCCGCGCCCTTCCTCCGGGGCGAGGCCGGGGAAGCTCGGTCGGCTCCATCGTCTGCTACCTGACCGGGCTCTCCCACGTCGATCCGGTGGCCGCCGACCTCTCCCTGGGCCGATTCTTGAACCGGGAGATGGCCTCCTGCCCCGATATCGACCTCGACTTCCCCCGCGACATCCGCGAGCGGCTGATCGTGCGGGTGATCGAGCGCTACGGCCGGGAGCGAGCAGCCCTAGTCGCCAGCTTCTCCACCTACCACGCTCGAGGAGCGATCCGTGATCTCGGCAAGGCCCTTGGGCTTCCGGGAGCCGAGATCGAGCAGCTCGCCCGGCTGACCGAGGGCGACCCAAGACGGGTGGGGGAGGAGCTGGCCTCTCTCCCCGACGGGCGCCGGAAGCTCGCCTCCCGTCGCTGGCGGGCACTCGCCTGGCTGTGCGCGGAGATCGCCGACTTGCCCCGCCACGTCTCCCAGCATCCAGGCGGGATGGTCGTCTCCTCCCAGCCCCTAGTCGAGCTGGTGCCCGTGCAGCCGGCGGCTATGGCCGGTCGGCAGATCTGCCAGTGGGACAAGGACTCCTGCGCCGACGCCGGCTTTCTCAAGATCGATCTCCTCGGCCTGGGCATGCTCTCCGCCGTCGAGGAGTGCATGGAGCTCATCGCGCGGACGCGGGGGGAGGCGATCGACCTGTCCCGCATCCCGCTCGACGATCCTGCCGTCTACGAGGAGATCCAGCGAGCAGACACGGTCGGCGCCTTCCAGATCGAGAGCCGAGCCCAGATGCAGAGCCTCCTCCGCACTCGCCCTCAGAGCCTGGACGACCTCACCGTCCAGGTTGCTCTCGTCCGCCCGGGGCCGATTCAAGGAGGCGCCGTGCACCCCTACATCGCGCGCCGAGCGCGGCGGCGGCGCGACCCGAGCTACAAGCCGCCGATCGATCACCCTCTTCTAGCCGAGCCCCTGCGCGAGACCCTGGGCGTGGTCGTCTTCCAGGACCAGGTGCTCGAGGTAGCGATGGCCCTGGCTGGCTTCACGGTGGGCGAGGCGGAGGGGCTGCGGCGAGCGATGAGCCGCAAGCGAAGCCGGGAGGCGCTCGAGGCCTACCGCGAGCGGTTCTTGGCTGGAGCGCAGGCGCGGGGCGTCGACCCGGCCACCGCCAGTCGGGTGTACGACGCTCTGGCAGCCTTCTCCGGCTTCGGCTTCCCTAAGTCGCACGCCGCTGCTTTCGCCCTCCTTGCCTACCAGTCGGCCTGGCTTCGCCGCTACTACCCGGCCGAGTTCCTGTGCGCCCTCTTGAACGCCCAGCCCATGGGGTTCTACCCGCCAGCCAGCCTTGTGCGGGACGCGGAGCGGCGGGCCGTGCGCGTGCTGCCCCCGGACGTCAACCGAAGCGCGGCCGCCTGCTCGGTCGAGGAGGGGGCGGTGAGGATCGGCCTCGCCTACGTGCAGGGAGTAGGGAAGGAGGAGGCAGAGGCGCTGGCGGCCGGGCAGCCCTACGCGGACATTCGCGATCTCGCTCAGCGCTCGGCGGTAGCGGAGGACACCCTGCGGACGCTGGTCGAGGCGGGAGCCTGCGACTGCCTCGGCCAGCCGCGGAGGGCGCTCCTGTGGCAGCTTGGCCTCGTGCCCCGACCTCAGGCCGTGCCCGGAAGCGGTGGCCGCGCCCACCAGCTCGCCCTGCCCCTCCAGCCCGTGACAGAGACGCCCGAGCTCCTCGAGGAGACGCCCTGGGAACGCCTCCTCGCCGACTACCGGACGATGGGCCTCTCTCTCGGCCCCCACCCCCTTGCTCTCTTGCGCTTTCAGCTGCCGGCGGGGGCGGTAGCGAGCGCCGAGCTCGACCGCTTGCAGCACGACCAGCGGGTGGCGGTGGCAGGGCTGGTCGTCGCTCGGCAGCGCCCGGCCACAGCCAAAGGGGTCGTCTTCGTGCTCCTCGAGGACGAGCACGGCCTCGTCAACCTCGTCCTTCCGCCCCCGGTCTACGAGCGGTACCGGGCTCTCGCTCGGGGGGAGCCGCTCCTCCTCGCCTACGGGCGCCTGGAGAAGGTAGGGCGGGGCCGGTCGGTAGTGGTCGATCGGCTCGAGAGCCTAGGGCCTCTCGCCCAAAAAGCTGCAGGGCTGGCCGCGTCGCCTCGCCCGCTGCCGCAGGCTCACGACTTCGGCTAGCGAGCGGTCGAGCTGGCTAGGGGCCCGTATCGAAAGGCGGGCCGTGGACCGCCTTGGGGCTCGTCCACAGGATCCACGTGTAGAGCTTGTCGCCGTTTCCCAGGTCCTCCACCCACAGGCTGTCTCGCACCTTGCGAGCCTTGCCCTTGCCCTCCCCAGAGGGGGCGCTTACGGCCACGGTCGTGCCCGAGTCGAGATGCGCGTAGATCGTCTGAAGCTCGTCGTAGTCGTGTCTGGTTTGGGTGCTCGTTCGAGGGGGGTCCAGACGGGTTGCTCGTGTAGTCCATGCAGGAGCCGAGGTTCGTGTTGGAGAAGCTCTCGTCCTGGTGGTCGAGGCCCAGAGTGTGGCCGATCTCCTGCCACATAACGAACCTCCGCCAGGCAGGCGTGTTGTAGGTCGAGGTGGAGAAGTACGTGTCGTTGGCCTTGACCGTGCCCTGGGTGATGTGGAGACCCGAGACCCAGATCTGAGCCACGCCCAGCCAGCCCGTGTTGCCGTAGGCGGCGCTACAGACCTCGACCCGTCCTGAAGTCGGCCGGCAGGACCTGGCCTTGGTCCCGCCGACCACGATGGCGGTGTCGAACACGCTCGACTGCGACCAGTCGCTGGAGGCCGTAGCTAGGTACGAGTCCCAGGCGGGGGACACGTTGTCCCCGAGCTGGAGGGTGAAGGGGGTTGGCGGCCCGCGCCCAGTGGTAGCCACCCCAGGAGTGGGTGGCCAAGGCGGGGAGCGCGGCCACGGCTGCGACGCCGACTCCTGCCACGATCGCGATGAGTGCCACGAGACGGCGTGCAGTCGTCCTCTCCCCCTGCATCCTCTCCCTCCTGGGTCGCGCGCATAGTAGACGACGCTCGCTCCCTGCGCCAGGTCCTGGCACAAGCTCGCTACAGGGCGGTCGCAGGCCGTTAGCCCTCGGCCACCTCCCGGTAGAGGGCGAGGTGAGCTTGAGCAGAGCTATCCCAGGTCAGGTGACACCGGGCCCGGAGCGCCCCCTGGCGGGCCTGCTCCCAAGCCTCCCGGTCGCCGAGCAGCTCCCCGATGGCCACCGCTAGGGCGTCCACGTCCCCAGGGGGGACAACCCGGCCAGCCCCGTAGCTTTCTACCGGCTCGGCCAGGCCGCCCACGTCGTAGACGACAGCGGGCACGCCTGCCCCCAGGGCGCGCAGGAGCGCCCCCGACTGGTCGAGCTCGGCTCGGTAGGGGAAGACGGCCACGGTGGCCTCTCCCAGGGCGCGGTCGATCTCGGTCTCGGAGAGGTAGCCGAGCCGCCACTCGGCGATCGGGCCGGCCTGGGCTCGGTAGCGGTCGACCGGCTCCAAAGGGTCGCCTGCCACGAGCAGGCGCACGTCGCCGAGCCTCTTGGCGGCAGCGATGGCGTCGGCCAGGCCCTTGTAGGACCGGATCACGCCCAGAGAGAGCACCGTACGGCCGTCGTCCCGGCGGGGAGGGTCGCTGGCGAAGGCGGGATGGGGGATGACCCGCACCCGGGAGGGATCGAGGCCGAGCTCGGCTATCGTCTCCTGGCCCCGCCTACTGTGCACGACGACGCGGTCGAAGCGGGAAAGGAGGCGCCGCCACAGGGCCCTGCGGGAGGCGGTGCGACGGGGAAGGAGGTCGTGAGCGGTGAAGATGGCCGGCCGCCGCGGGCGGAAGAGAAGATCGTCCAGGGGAGGGGCAGCGAGCCACTGCACGTGGGTCACGTCGGCCTTCCTGATCGCCAGCCTGAGGAGGCCGAGCGGGTGCTCGGCCGCCCGCAGCGGCAGCCGCAAGGGCGAGCGCTTGAAGAGGCGGGAGCTCAGAGGGTAGAAGAGCTCCCTCCGCTCGTAGCCGCAGGGAGCAGGTGCCTGCCCGAAGCGAAAGCGGGAAGTGGCGAGCTCGACCGAGACCCCCTGCCGGGCCAGGGCCGCGGCCAACTCATGGTCGTACTGGGGGGTGAAGGAAGCGGGATCGACGAGGAGGACGCGCACGCTGGGGCTACAGTAGCCGGCTGTGGTCGAGATCACCGTGGAGCAGGCGCGGGCCGCGTTTCCGGTCCTCCAACGGGTCGCCTACCTGAACGCTGGGACGTTCGGCCCCCTGGCCAGGGAAACGGTCGATGCCATGCACGACCAGGCGCGGCGGGAGCTCGAGCAGGGTCGATCGGGCGATCCCTACTTCCGCGAGCTCCGGCAGCGGCGCGCCCAGGTCAGGGCCCTTCTCGCCCAAGAGCTTGGAGTAGAGCCAGGGCTGGTGGCGCTCACCGCCTCCACGACCAACGCCTGCGCCATCGTCCTCGCGGGGCTCGACTTGAAGGCCGACGACGAGGTGGTGACGACGGATGAGGAGCACTTCGGCTTGCTCGGGCCCCTCCATGCGTCCCGCGCTCGTCTGCGCATCGCCCGCACCCGCGGCCTTCCTCCAGATCAGGCGCTGGAGCGAATCGTGGCCGAGATCGGGCCGCGTACGCGGCTTGTGGCTCTTTCCCACGTCTCCTGGCTGACCGGCCAGGTGCTGCCGGTGGAGGCGGTGCGGCAGGCGACGCAGGTGCCGATGGTGGTAGATGGGGCCCAGTCGGTGGGTGCGATTCCCGTGAGCGCAGCGCCCTTCGACTTCTACGCCGTGTCTTGCCAGAAGTGGCTGTGCGGCCCGGACGGGACGGGCGGGCTGTATGTGCGCGACCCAGAGCGGCTGCGGGTGGCGCTCCCCTCCCACTGGTCGCGCGTCGACCACGCCGAGAACGGCTCGTTCGTCCCTTCCCCGGGCTCCGCTCGCTTCGACGCCGTCCCTCTCTCCGGGCCAGCGCTGGCGGGGCTTGAGGTCGCTCTGTCGCTGGCGCCCGGGTGGCGCTTCCACCGAGCGCAGGAGATGGCCGAGCGCTGCCGGGCGCTCTTAGCGGAGCGCTTCTCGGTGGCGACGCCGCCCGGCCAGTCGACTCTCGTCAGCTTCGCTCCCGGAGCCGATCCTGCCCAGGCAGCAACCCGCCTGTACGCGCGGGGAGTGGTCGTCCGGGACCTTCCCGGTACCCCCTGGCTGCGCGTCTCCTGCGGCTACTGGACGAGCGAGGACGACCTCGCCCGGCTCCTCGCTGCCCTCCAGTAGGTCTCAGCCAGGGCTGGGCCCGTCCTCCGGCGGGCGGCCGGAGAGCCCGAGCTCGCTGGCGATGGGCCGGAGGGCCTCGATCACGTTGGCGACGTGGTCGGCCAGGTCGAGGCCGAGCGCCGCCGCTCCCCGGTAGACGTCGTCCCGGCTGACGCCAGCTGCGAACGAGGGCTGCTTGAGCTTCTTCAGCACCGACCGCGGCTCCAGGGTGGCGAGCCCGTCCGGGCGCACGTACGCGCAGGCGAGCACGAACCCAGAGAGCTCATCGCAGGCGAAGAGCGCGCGCTTGAGGAGGGTGTCCCGGGGGACACCGGTGTGGTCGGCATGGGAGAGCACCGCCTCGATCACCTCCTCCGGGTAGCCCTCCTTCCGGAGGAGGTGAGCGCCGTCTTGAGGGTGGTGGTCGAGGGTGGGGTGGATCTCGTAGTCGAAGTCGTGGAGGAGCCCCACTACTCCCCACAGCTCCTCGTCCTCGCCGAAGCGGCGAGCGTACAGGCGCAGGGCGGCCTCCACGGCCAGGGCGTGCCGAAGAAGACCCTGGGCCTGCGTGTAGCGGGTGAGCGTCTGCCAAGCCTGCTCGCGAGTCGGGCGCACAGGATCGCTAGGGTACCGTGGCCGTGGAGATCGCTGTCGCCGACGCGCTCAGGCAGTCCTTCGTCATCGAGGGTGGCCACCGCCTCTCAGGGCGGATCAAGGCGGCCGGGAACAAGAACGCTGCCCTGCCGGTTCTGGCGGCGTGCCTGCTCACCGACGAGCCGGTGGAGCTCGCCAACGTGCCCCGCATCCGCGACGTCGAGACGATGCTGGCCCTCCTTCGCAGCCTGGGCGCAGAGGCAGAGTGGACGGGCCCGAACGAGGTACGCGTGCACGCCGCCTCGGTCGTGACGAGCGAGCTCGACGAGGCGCTGTGCAGGGAGATACGGGCCTCCATCCTCTTGGCCGGGCCGCTCCTTGCTCGGCTTCGGTCGGCCAGCGTGCCGCCCCCGGGAGGAGACGTGATCGGGCGCCGCCGCATCGACACCCACATGCACGCCTTCGCCGCTCTCGGGGCCGAGATCGAGGCTGGCCGGCGGTACGAGCTCAGGGCGCCGAGGCTGCGAGGGGCTCGGGTGTTCCTGGACGAGGCCAGCGTCACCGCCACCGAGAACGCCATCATGGCCGCCGTCTTGGCCGAGGGCGAGACCGTCATCGGCAACGCTGCCTGCGAGCCGCACGTCCAGGACCTGTGCCGCTTCCTCTGCTCGCTGGGAGCCGAGATCGAGGGGGTAGGCTCGAACGTGCTTCGCATCCGCGGGGTCGAGCGGCTCGGGGGCGGCTCCCACCGCATCCGTCCCGAGCACATCGAGGTGGCGAGCTTGATCGGGCTAGCGGCGCTGACGGGGAGCGAGATCACGATCGAGGACGCCGCCCCCGACGACCTCGTGGCCATCCTCCCGACCTTCCACAAGCTCGGCGTCCAGGTCGAGATCGAGGGGACGAGCGTCCGCGTTCCCGCCGACCAGGAGCTCGTGATCCGGGATGACCTTGGCGGCCAGATTCCCAAGATCGAGGACGGAGCTTGGCCTGCCTTCCCCTCCGACCTCACCTCCATCGCCGTCGTCGTGGCCAGCCAGGCCAAGGGCACCGTCCTCATCTTCGAGAAGATGTTCGAGAACCGGCTCTTCTTCGTGGACAAGTTGGTGGGGATGGGGGCTCGGATCATCATTTGCGATCCGCACCGGGTGGTCGTGTCGGGGCCGGCCAAGCTCTACGGGGAGCGGCTGGAGAGTCCCGACATCCGGGCCGGCATGGCTCTCCTCATCGCCAGCCTGTGCGCGGAGGGCCTCTCTACCATCGGCAACGTCGTCCAGATCGACAGGGGCTACGAGCGAATCGACGAGCGCCTGCGGGCGCTGGGGGCGCGCATCGAGCGGGTCGATGGCTAGCGGCCAGAGCGGGGCCGAGCTGCGGGTACGGGCGGCCGTGTCAGGGGAGGGCGAGGGTCGGGTGGAGACAGGCGTGCCCGCCCTCGACCACCTCCTCTCCCTGCTCGCCCGCTACGCGGCGTTCCGCTTGGAGCTGGAGGTAGAGCCGGGCGCTCCCGCGGCCGAGGTGACGGCGGCAGGGCGCGCTCTGGGGCAGGCCCTCCGGCCCCAGCTCCGCGAGCGGGGAGCTCGGGGCCACGGCTCGGCCGTCCTCCCCCAGGACGAGGCCTTGGCCCAGGTGGTGGTAGAGGCGTCCGATCGGCCCCTGGTCGTGGCCAACGTCGATCTCTCCGAGGCGCGGCTGGGAGGCCTGGGAGGGGACGTGATCGCGGACTTCCTCCGAGAGCTAGCGGAGGGGGCAGGGTTGACGGTGCACGTGCGCCTGATCGAGGGCCAAAGCCCCCAGCACGCGCTGGAGGCGATCTTCAAGGCTCTGGGGGCCTCTCTCGGCCAGGCCTGCCAAGCGACGCAGAGAAAGGAGTAGGAGATGGACGAGAAGGTCGCAGTTCGCGCCCAGGACGCTCCCTCTCCCTTCAGGGGAGCGCCTTACTCGCAGGCGATCAAAGCAGGCGGATTCGTGTTCGTGGCTGGCCAGGTAGGGGCCCGCCCCGACGGCTCCGGCCTCGCCGGCCTCGGCATCGAGGAGCAGACCGAGCAGGCGATGCGGAACCTCGAGGCCATCCTCAGGGCGGCGGGAAGTAGCCTCGAGCGGGTGGTCAAGACGACCGTGTTTTTGGCCGACCTAGCCGACTTCGAGGCCATGAACGCTGTCTACAGCCGCTACCTGGGAGGAAGCGCCCCACCTGCTCGCGCCACCGTGCAAGCGGCAGCGCTTCCCGGCGGGGCTTTGGTGGAGATCGAGGCCATCGCGCTCGCCTAGCTAGGCCCTCTCGCTGACGTTGGCATATGGACCTGCGAGGCAGGGCTAGTCAGGACGGGGCTGGGCGAGCGGAGAGAGCGCCAGATGGCTCGGCTAGAGGTCAAGAACGCGCCCGTGCCAGACGAGACGCCGTAGGTGGATCGAGGACAGGCCCCGGTGGTGAACGTCTCGGGACATCCGGTCCTCTACGTGACGCTCGAGCCGGGCTGACGGTGGTCGAGCCACCTCAAGCCGATCGCGGGCACCGGGAGCTGTCAGGCCACTCACTCCTCTGCCTGTTCGGGAGGATGACGGTGGTTATGGACGACGGCACTGAGGGCGCGATCGGGCCCGGAGACGTGGCCGCCATCGCGCCAGGACACGATGCCTGGGTGGTGGGCGACAAGTCCTGCGTGGTCGTCGACTTCGGCGGCGATGCCGCCTACGTCCGTAGGGGGTAGCGAGCGCCCCTCAGGCCACGAGCTGGGCTGGAGCCGCCTTCCTGGAGGCTGCAGCCTCCAGGAGCGCCTCCAGCGTCTTTTCG
>PSLH01000007.1:10328-26724 GCA_040289505.1 Thermoleophilia bacterium
TGGTGCCGAGGACGCAGCGAAGGTCGGCCTGAGCCCAAGCCGCCCCGAAGGCGCCTGTCGAGGCGCCCACCACCGCTACGGGCGTATTCCGCAAGGGCGTCGCGTCAAAGGGTCGCGAGGCCCAGTCGAGGGCGTTCTTGAGCTGGCCAGGGATCGACCCGTTGTACTCGGGCGTGGCGATGAGGACGGCGTCGGACGCGGCGATGGCGCCGCGGAGCGAGGCCACCGCCGCCGGCGCCGGGCCGGCCTCGTCGTCCTCGTCGAAGGGTGGGACGGCCTTAAGGCCGTCCCACGCCTGAAGCTCGACGGAGGGAGGGAGCATCTCCGAGGCAGCACGGAGGAGCAGGCTGTTGTAGGAGCCCCGCCGGAGGCTGCCCGAGATGCCGAGGATCCTCACGACGCGGCCTCTCCCTTGATGAAGTAGAGGTCGGCGCGAATGGTGACCTCGTTGGCAAGGGCTGGCTGGCCGTCCGGGAGAGGAGCGTTCCAGTCGATGCCGAAGTCGGTACGGTCGATGACTGCCGACAGCGCCAGGCCCACTCGCTCCCGCCCGAAGGGGTCAGTAAGAGGCCGGCTCAACCTCCCCCTGACCTCGACCGGCCTCGTCGTTCCTTTGATGGTGATCTCGCCGGTGAAGGCCAGGTCCTCGCTCGTGAGAGGGATGCTGGAGGCGACGAACCGGAGCTCAGGATAGCGCTCGGCGTCGAAGAACTCGGGCGACTTCAGGTGAGTGGCCAGGCTCGCGTCCTTGACGTCCACGCTCTCCACCGTGGCCGCGCCCTCCAGGCGGCCCTTGCCGTCCTCGACCACCAGGCTCGCCCGAACGTCCTCGAGCTCGCCCTTGAACGTCCCTCCAAGGTAGGACACCTCGAAGGTCACCGTCGAGTGCACTGGGTCGAGCTGCCAGGTACCAGCGGGGACGATCGTCTCTGTGATCGCTGTCGTACTCATCGTCGCCTCCCTTGACAAGCGTATTATTAGTTGAGGCTACAAGAATTTTTATAGCGATCTCACCTTGAGCCGTCAAGTATTGTCTGATCAACGATCGCAGGAGCGGGCCGGCGGCGAGCGCTGCCTTCGGGCCTGGACGAGGCTGCTCCGGGCGTACGCCGCCACGACGCGTCTCCTCAGCGCCGGCCTCCAGGCCGAGCACGGGCTCAGCCTGAACGCGTACGAGGCCCTGTGGGTGCTCTCTCAGGCCGAGCAGGGGAGGATGAGGCGGGTCGACCTGGCTCGCAGCCTGCTTCTCACTCCCTCAGGGGTGACCCGGCTTCTCGAGGGCCTGGAGGCGGCGGGGCTCGTGCGCAAGGCCGCCTGTCCCAGCGATCTTCGCGTCACCTACGCGGAGCTCACCGAGGCAGGAAGGGCCAAGCTGGAGGCCGCCTCGTGCGCTCACCTGCGGGCGGTTCGGGCCCTGTTCGAGGAGCACCTGTCGGCAGAGGAGATCGAGCGTCTGGCCGAGACGCTGGACAAGCTGCCCGGAGTGGCAGGCGGCGAGGGACGCTGTCCCCAAAGCGGATGAGGCGCCCCTCCGGGGCGGGCACAATGCCCGTATGCGCCCGGAGGAGGTCGTGGTCACGCACGTCAATACTGATTTCGACGCGCTCGCGTCTTTGCTCGCTGCCCGTCGCCTCTACCCCGGGGCAGTCGCCTGCCTCAGCGGCTCGCTCAACCGCAACGTCCGCGAGCTCTACCGCTTGTACGCCGACGAGCTGCCCCTCGTCGAGGCCTCCCGCCTCGACCTGACCGGGGTCCGGCGCATGATCGTGGTCGAGACCGTACAGGCAAGTCGACTGGGCGAGCTCGAGGCGCTGGCCCTCGATCCCAGAGTGGTGAAGGTGGTGCTCGACCACCACGCAGGCGAGCTTCCAGGGTGGGTACGACCGGAGAACGCGGTGCTGTCCGAGGATGGCGCCCTGACGACGACGTTGGTCGGCATCCTGGCCGAGCGGGAGATCCCGGTGACGCCCCTGGAAGCGTCTGTCTTCGCCTTGGGGATTCACGAGGACACGGGCTCTCTCACCTACGCGTCTACGACCCAGCGGGACGCCGAGGCTCTGGCTTGGTGCCTCCGGCATGGCGCCAGCCAGGAGCTCATCGCTACCTTCCTCCACAGCCCCCTCTCGGCCGAGGAGCGAGACCTCTTGGGCGCCTTGCTGGAGAACACGGAGACGTACCGCCAGGCCGGGATCGAGGTGCTCGTAGCCGCCGTCTCCTGGCCCCGCTACGTGGAAGGCATCTCCAACCTCGCCCACAAGATCGTGGATCTCACCGACTGTCAGGCGCTCGCGCTCCTCGTGGAGATGGACAAGCGGGTCTTCTGCGTGACCCGCAGCCGGGTGGCGGAGCTCGACGCGGCCGCGCTGGCGGCCGCGGTGGGGGGCGGCGGCCATCGCCAAGCCGCCTCGGCCATCTTCCGGGGGAGCCTGGAGGAGGCCCGCCGGCGAGTGGTGGAGGGGATGGCAGCGGCAGTGCGAGAGCCGCTGCGAGCCCGGGACATCATGGCCACCCCGCCGCGGGCGATCGACCCTGAGGAGCCCGTGGCCCGGGCCATGGTGCTCTGCCAGCGCTACGGCCAGAGCGGCATCCTGGTGATGAGAGGTGGTCGTCTGATTGGTGCAGTAGGGCGGGAGGACCTCGACCGAGCCATCGGCCACGGCCTCTCCCACGCCCCCGTCAAGGGGATTATGAGTAGCCGCGTGCCCACTGCGTGCGAGGACGCCACCCTCCCCGAGCTCCAGCGCCTGCTTGTCGACTCACCGGAAGGCAGGATCGCCATCGTGCGCGGCGAGCGAGTAGTCGGCGTCGTCACCCGCCGCGACCTCCTCCGGGCCCTGGGAGCCCTGACCGAGGGGGAGCCCGAGCCCGCCGAGAGCATCGCCGAGGAGCTCTCCCGCCTGGACCGGCTCCAGCCCGTGTTCGAGGCCATCGCTGCCGCCTCGGAGGGGGTCGATGGCGTGTACCTCGTAGGCGGCACGGTGCGGGACATCCTCCTCGGCGAGCCCTCGTTCGACGTCGATATCGCCGTGGAGGGGGACGCCATCGCCCTCGCCCGACAGGTAGCACAAGCTCTCGGCGGGCGGGTGCGGGCGCACGAGAAGTTCGGCACCGCCGTCGTCCTCTACGGCGAGGGGGAGCGGATCGACGTGGTGACCGCCCGCACCGAGTTCTACGACGCCCCGGCGGCGCTTCCCACGGTCGAGCACGCCACCATCCGCGAGGACCTGTTCCGACGCGACTTCACCATCAACGCTATGGCGGCGTCGCTCAAGGGCGAGGACTTCGGCAGGCTGGTCGATCCCTTCGGCGGCCGCCGCGACCTCGCAGCAGGCGTCATCCGCGTCCTCCACAACCTCTCCTTCATCGAGGATCCCACCCGGATCTTCCGAGCCATCCGCTACGAGAGTCGCTACGGCTTTCGCATGGACGAGCACACGGCCAGGCTGGCCCGCAGCTGCATCGAGATGGGCCTGGTGGGAGACCTCTCCTCCGCTCGCCTGCGCGACGAGCTGGTGGCGCTGCTCGAGGAGGGAGAGATCGAGCACGCGCTGCTGCGGTTGGCCGAGCTGGGCGCGGCCACCGCCATCCACCCTCACCTCGCCGCCGACGAGGAGGCCGTACGGATCCTGGGCCGGGCACGGCAGCTCGCCCAGCGCTACCGGGTCAAGGTTCCGGCCTGGCGGCTGGGCCTGGCCGTGCTCGCTCGGCGGATGCCGGCCGACGAGCTCTACTCCTGGCTGGAGCGGCTTAAGGTGCGGCGGCGGGATGCCGATCAGATCGCCGCTGCCGTCCGTCTAGCGCCCCTCCTCGCTGCCCGCCTGCGCGACCCCTCCCTCACCCCGGCAGAGGTGGTGGCGTTGGTGGAGGGCCACGACCCCGACGCTCCCCTTCTCGCCCTGGCCACAGAGGACGTGCCCGCTCTCCACCGCTATTTCGGCGAGCTTCGGGGGGTACGGCTGGAGGTGACAGGTCGCGACTTGGCAGCCCTGGGCCTGGGCGAGTCGCCGCGGGTGGGGGAGATCTTGGCCGAGCTTCGCCGCCGCAAGCTGAACGGGGAGCTGGATGGGCGCGAGTCAGAGCTGGCCTGCGCCCGCGAGCTGATCGGGGCATGACGGTACCGCTTCTACGGTGGTCGGCGCCAGGGCCATACGAGGTCGCCTTCTCGACCCGTCTTGGCGGGGTGAGCGAAGGTCCGTACGCCTGGCTCAACCTGGGCCTGGCAACAGGAGACGAGAGGGAGAGAGTCGTCGAGAACCGCCGTCGCCTCTACCGAGCGTTGGGGGTAGAGGAGGAGCGAGCGGTGTGGCCACGCCAGGTGCACGGAGCCCGGGTGGCCGTGGCTCGGCGTCCCGGCGAGGAGGCGGACGCGCTGTGGACGGAGACGCCCGGCTTGGCCCTGACCGTGGTCAGCGCCGACTGTCTTCCCGTGGCGCTCGTCCGCTCGTCGGGGCCACCGGCCGTGTGCCTCGCTCACGTGGGCTGGCGGGGGCTTCTGGCCGGCTTGCTCCAGGCCTGCGTGGCTACCTTGGGCGGCGAGGTAGCGGCCGCCATCGGCCCCGGCATCGGCCCCTGCTGCTACGAGGTAGGCGACGACGTGGCCAAGCCGGCCCGAGCTGCCTTCGGCCGCTCCGTTGCTCGCCGCGGTCGGCTCGATCTCCCTGCCGCTGCCGCGCTGGCCCTGAGAGGCGCGGGGGCGGCCCGGGTCGAGCTCCTGCACGAGTGCACGGCCTGTCGACCTGGCTACTTCTTCTCCCATCGGCGAGACGGTGGCCTGACCGGCCGCCAGGGGGCAGTGGCTTATGTTGCGCCCTGACGAGGTGCGGGAACGCTACGAGCGGGTGCGGCAGGAGGTGGGGCCGGAGGTCACCGTGGTGGCCGCTACGAAGTACGTCTCCCTCGCCGACATGGCGGTGCTGGTGGAGGCCGGGATCGAGGTGGTGGGCGAGAACCGAGCTCAGGATCTCGCAGCCAAGCAGGATGCCTACGGGGATGCCTTCCGCTGGCACTTCATCGGCCACCTGCAGAGCCGCAAGGCCCCCCTTGTCAGCGCCCGGTGCGAGCTCGTCCACTCTCTCGACTCCCTGTCGAGCGCCCGCAGGTTGACGGTGCCGGCCCTCCTCCAGGTCAACCTTTCCGGGGAAGAGACGAAGTCGGGCATCGCTCCCGAGGAGGTGGAGGAGTTCCTGGCTGGCTGCCCTGCCCGAGTAGTGGGCCTCTCCACGATGCCGCCCATTACCCACGACCCCGAGGACTCCCGCCCGTACTTCCGGCGCCTGCGGAAGCTCGCCGAGTCGCTAGGCCTGCGGGAGCTCTCCATGGGCACCTCCCAGGACTACCGGGTAGCCGCCGAGGAGGGAGCGACCTACGTACGGGTAGGATCCGTGCTTTGGAGGGGCTGACCCCACGCCGGCCGGGTGGGGGGCTACGATTCGCCCCATGGGACTGGCAGAGCTGTGGAATAGGACGCTGGTCTACTTCGGCCTTGCCGAGGACTACGACGATGCCTGGGACGACGACCTCAGCGAGGAGGAGGACGCTCGCCCCGTCTACCCAGAGCGGTCGAGCACGAACGTGCGCCGGCTCGTGCCGAGGAGGCGGCGCGACGACGACTTCGACGACTGGACGGTAGCCGAGCCTCGAGCGAGCCTGGAGCCGGATGGAGCCCAAGCAGTGACGCCGCGACTGGCGTCGCGGCGTCGAGGACGGCCGGTCGAGGCGGTCCCGGCGGCCGCGGCTCCTGCCCAGGTTCACCTCGTCCTTCCCCGGAGCTTCAACGACGCCCAGCAGATCGCCGACAAGCTCAAGCAGTCGATCCCGGTGATCGTCAACCTCCAAAGCGCAGACCAGGAGCTGTCGAAGCGGCTGATCGACTTCTCCAGCGGGCTCACCTACGCCCTCAACGGAAGCATGCAGCGGGTGGCGGACAAGGTCTTCCTGCTCACCCCGGTCAACGTCGAGGTCTCAGCGGAGGAGCGGGCTCGGGCGCTCGAGCGGGGCACCTTCTTCAACCAGGCCTGACGAGGCCGGCCTGGCGAGGAAGAGGGCAGGGCGAGGCGAATAGGTGGGCGTGGGCGGCGTCACCGCAGGCCTGGGGCTGGTCGCGGATGCGATCGACTCGGCGCAGAGCTTCGTCAGGGTGTTCGTGTGGGTGTACACGCTCCTCATCTTCGCCTACGTCATCTCCACCTGGTTTCGCGGCGGCTACTCCCTCAACCCGGTCATGCGCTTCCTCCGGGACGTGTGCGAGCCGTACCTGCGCCTGTTCCGACGGGTGATCCCGCCGCTTGGCCCCATCGATCTCTCCCCGATCGTGGCCGTGGCGGCGCTGTACGTCCTGCAGTGGGTCGTAACCAGCGTGATCCTGGAGCGCCTCCACTGAGGGAGGAAGCCAGCGTGTCCTACTCTCCGGTCGAGCTTAGGCACGTGCGGCTCCCGCGATCGCTCGTCGGCTACCGGCGGGCGGCGGTCGATCGCCTGTTGGAGGAGGTGGCCGAGAGCTACGAGGCGGTGTGGCGGGAGCGGGGGGAGCTCCTAGATCGGCTCGACCAGCTCGAGGTCGAGCTCCGTCGCCACCGCGAGGTGGAGGAGCTTCTGCGGTCGACCCTCGTCTCTGCCGAGCGGGCGGCGCAGGAGTTGAAGGAGCAAGCCAAGCGGCAGGCGGACACGATCCTGGAGGAAGCGCGTCTGGAGGCGCGCGAGATCACGCGACGGGCCCGGGCCGAGCGGGACGCCTTGGCGGCGGAGGCGAGCCGCTTGCGCGTCCTCCTCCACGCAGCTTTGGACGCCCTGGAGGAGGCCGAGGAGGGAGTCGTAGGGGCGCCATCCAGCGACCCTCCGCCCTCGGCTGCCGAGGCTGCTTGAGGAAGGAGGGCCCCCGCTCAGGCGCAGAGCGGGGGAGCCTATACTTGGCCCGTCATGGCGGAGCCCACGACGCGTCTTTTCCTCCGGGTCTCCCCCGGCGCGGGGCGGGACGAGATCGTGGGCCGCCACGGGCGAGGCTGGAAGGCACGGGTGCGGGAAGCGCCCGAGCAGGGTCGGGCTAACGAGGCTTTAGCCCGGCTCCTTGCCCACCGGCTTCGGCTTCCTCGGGCCCAGGTAGCGGTCGTGGCCGGGCTGGGGAGCCGGGACAAGGTGGTGGAGGTGTGGGGCCTCGCCCCCGAGGAGGCGGTCAGGCGACTGGAGGGAGTTTCATGACCACGATCGACGTGGAGGCGTTCCGCAAGCGGCTGCTCGAGGAGCGGCGGCGAGTGCTCGCTGCCCTCGACTACCTGCACGAGGAGAATCGAGGGTCGCTGGAGGAGGAGGCCGAGGAGGTCCCGCTGGACAACCACCTGGCAGAGACCGCCACGGTGACGCTCGACCGAGAGATCGACTACACGCTGGAGGAGAACGAGGCGCGGGTGCTGGCCGCGATCGACGCCGCCCTAGAGCGGATCGAGCAGGGCACCTACGGCATCTGCGCCACCTGTGGCAAGCCCATCGACGCCGAGCGCCTCCAGGCCTTGCCCTACGCCACGCAATGCATTGAGTGCAAGCGCAAGGACGAGCGGGGTTGAGGGGGAAAGGGGGACATTCTCCCGCTCAGGCAGGGGTCCGCGTGGACGGCCTCAATCCCGTGTCCGTGGCCGAGCGATCGCTCGCCGCCGAGCCTGGCCAGGGGCTGGCCCTGGGACTGGTGGCGGCGGCCGCTGTCGCTGCCGACCAGGGCACGAAGCACCTCGTGGGGAGTCAGCTCCCCCTCGACGCTGAGGTGGAGGTGGCAGGGCCGTTCTCGATCCACCACGTCCAGAACTCCGGCATTGCCTTCGGCCTCCTCGCCGGGGCTACCCCCGTCGTCATCGGCCTGACCGCGATCGCGCTCGCCTGGATGCTCATCTTCTTCGCCCGGGCGGGCGCCCGCCACCCCGTCCTGCCGGTCGCCCTCGGCCTCCTTGCCGGCGGCAGCCTCTCTAACCTCGTCGATCGGCTCCGGCTGGGCCACGTGACCGATTTCCTCGACCTGCGCTACTGGCCCGCCTTCAACCTGGCCGACGTCTGCATCGTCGTGGGCGTCCTGCTCCTCCTGACGACCCTCGTCGCTGCCGACAGAAGCCCCGGGAGGCGACCAGGGCCGTCAGCCGCTCGCCCCTGATCGTCGTCTCCGTCCCCCCTGAGGCGGAGGGGCTCCGCCTCGATCGCTTCCTGGCCAGCCTGCCCCAGGTGGGGACGCGGTCGGCGGCCGAGCGCCTGGTGGAGACGGGCAGCGTGCGCGTGGACGGGGTCGCTCGGGAGAAGAGCTTCCGTCTGTCGCCGGGGCAGCGGGTGGAGCTCCCTGAGCCTGAGCGGGAGGAGCCGCTGCAGCCGGAGGCGATGCCGCTGCGCGTGCTGTACGAGGATCCCTACCTCCTCGTTATCGACAAGCCGGCGGGACTAGCCGTGCACCCCGGAGCCGGTCGGAAACGGGGGACGCTGGCCCAGGGAGCGCTGGCCCTGGGCGCTGCCGGCGGACCGCCGGAGCGGGCGGGGATCGTGCACCGTTTGGATCGGGATACCTCCGGCCTGATCGTGGTCGCCCGTGACGAGGAGGCTCACCGGCGCCTGCAGGCGCTCGTCCGCAGGCGGCTGGTAGAGCGGGAGTACGTAGCGCTCGTGCGCGGACGGCCGCTCTCCTGGCGGGGGAGGATCGAGGCCCCGATCGGGCGCGATCGCCGCTACCCCAGGCGGCAGTCCCTGGATACCGACTCGCCCCGGCCGGCCGTCACGTACTTCGAGGTCGTGGAGCTGCTCGAGCCGTACGCCCTCCTGCGGGTGCGGCTGGAGACCGGCCGCACGCACCAGATCCGCGTCCACCTGGCGGCGATCGACCTACCGGTGGTAGGCGATCCCGTGTACGGGGTATCTGGGCTCGGCGTACGTCGTCAGTTCCTCCATGCCGCCCGTCTTGCCTTCCCGCACCCGATGTCGGACGAGCGAGTGGAGGTGGAGTCGCCGCTTCCCGCCGAGCTGGAGGAGGCGCTGGCCCGCGCCCGAGGCACGCAGGCGGAGAATTCCCGGGCGCGCTCGTGACGACGCATCACGAAGGTTGACAACGCATCACGAAGGTTTAGGGGAGACGACTGCCCGGGGCGGGGAGCGGCGGGCAGCCCTGGTACCATCTCGACGTCCTGTCGTCCGACCCGGCGGAGGGTCGCGGGGGCGGTGCCGGCGCTGGGCCGGTTCCTCCGGGGCGCCGCCGGCGTACAGCCGTAACCGAGAAAGACCAAGGGGGATAGGCCCGTGCCGATCGTGTCCATGAAGGAGCTCTTGGAGGCTGGTGTCCACTTCGGCCACCAGACGCGCCGCTGGAACCCGAAGATGAAGCGCTACATCTTCGCCGAGCGGGGCGGTATCTACATCATCGACCTCACCCAGACCATCGTCCTCCTGGAGGAGGCGTACGAGTTCGTGCGAAACGTGGCCGCGAGGGGGGGCACCGTGCTCTTCGTGGGCACGAAGAAGCAGGCTCAGGATGCCGTCCGCGAGCAGGCTACGCGGGTGTCCATGCCGTACGTGAACCACCGCTGGCTGGGAGGCCTCCTTACGAACTGGCGCACCATCTCGGAGCGGATCGAGCACCTCCATGAGCTCCGTCGGCTCAAGGCGGAGGGCCAGCTCGACCTCCTGCCGCCCAAGGAGCGCATCCACATGGAGAACGAGCTGGCCAAGCTCGAGGCGACCCTGGGCGGCGTGGTCACCATGCGCGAGCAGCCCGACGCCGTCTTCATCATCGACCTGCGCAAGGAGCAGCTGGCCGTGCGCGAGGCCCGCCGGCTGGGCATCCCCATCGTGGGGCTGGTGGACACGAATGCCGACCCCGACGAGGCTGACTACGTCATTCCCGGAAACGACGACGCCATCCGCTCTTGCTCCCTCATCGCCCGCGTGATTGCCGACGGGATCGCCGCCGGCAAGGCTCAGGTAGGGCTGCAGGAGCTGGCCGTGGCGGAGGAGGCCCCGCCGGTCGAGGAGGAGGCGGCCGCGATGGCGCCCGCCTCCCCGGGGGAGCCCGAGGAGGAGGCAACGTCCCCGTCTTCTCCCGGGCACGGGGAGGCAGAGGAGGTGGAGGAGGTGACGGCCCCGTGAGCGTCGCCATCCCGGCTGGGCTCGTCAAGGAGCTGCGCGAGCAGACCGGGGCCGGGATGATGGACTGCAAGCGCGCTCTTGAGGAGACAGGGGGCGATCTGGAGGCAGCCCGTACGCTCCTCCGCGAGCGCGGCGTCGCCCAGGCCGGAAAGCGGGCCGGTCGCCAGACCACCGAGGGCATCGTCCTCGTCACCATCGCCGACGGGGTGGGGGCCATGGTGGCGGTGGGCTGCGAGACCGAGCCCGTGGCCAGGAACGCCGAGTTTTTGGCCTTCGCCGAGAAGGCGCTCGAGGCCGTGGAGGAGGGGGGACCGAACGTTCTCTCCGCTCTCGAGGAGGAGCGCCTCGCCCTCGTCGCCCGCATCGGCGAGAACGTGGCCATTCGGGGCGCGGTCAAGGTCGAGGCTGGCCCCGGAGAGAGCTTGGCCGAGTACGTCCACCCGCCGGCCCACAAGATCGGCGTCCTCGTTCGCTACCGCGGAGGATTCCCGAGCGCCGGGCGCCGCCTCGCCATGCACATTGCCGCCTCCCGGCCTCGCTACCTGCGGCGGGAGGACGTCCCCGCCAGCGAGATCGCCTCCGAGCGGGCCATCTTCGAGAAGCAGCCGGAGGTGCTGTCCAAGCCGGAGGAGGTGCGCTCGCGGATCGTCGAGGGCATGCTGGCCAAGCGCTTCTTCGCCGAGGTCGTCCTCCTCGACCAGGCCTGGATTCACGACCCCGCCAAGACGGTCGCCCAGGCGCTCAGGGAGGAGGGCGTGGAGCCGCTTGAGTTCTGGCGGCTGGCCCTGGCAGAGTAAGCCCGTGACCGTCCAAACCCAGCCGACGTCGGTGCTGCGACCGGTCTTTCGGCGCGTGCTCCTCAAGCTCTCGGGGGAGGCGCTCATGGGCGACCTCCCCTTCGGGGTCGACCCTACCCGCATTCGCAGCCTGGCCGAGGAGATCGTCGAGGTTCACGCCAGCGGTCTGGAGGTGGCCATCGTCATCGGGGCGGGGAACATCATTCGGGGCATGGAGGCGGCCGCCGCGGGCATGGATCGGGCCACTGCCGACTACGCAGGCATGCTGGCTACCCTCCTCAACGCCCTCACCGTCCAGGACGCCTTGGAGCGCAGGGGAGCCCAGACCCGCGTCCTCTCGGCCATCACCGTGGCCGAGGTGGCCGAGCCCTACATCCGCCGGCGAGCGATCCGGCACCTGGAGAAGGGGCGGATCGTGATCTTCGCCGGGGGGACGGGAAATCCGTTCTTCACCACCGACACCGCCGCTGCGCTTCGAGCCCTGGAGATCGGGGCGGAGGCCATCCTCATGGCCAAGAACCGGGTGGAGGGGGTATACGACGGCGATCCCCGTCTCGACCCTCAGGCCAAGCTCCTCCCCCAGCTCACGCACCTCGAGGCGATCGAGCGGGGCCTCAAGGTCATGGACACGACCGCCCTCTCCCTGTGCATGGACAACCAGCTGCCGATCTACGTGTTCGCCCTGAGCGACGGCAACATCCGCCGTACCGTGGCTGGAGAGCGGGTGGGCACCATCATCTCGACCCCTGTCTCTGCACCTTTCTCGTCCCCCGCTACGACCGGAGCCAGCCCATGATCGAGGAGCTCATCCGCGACGCCGAGAGGCGCATGGACAAGTCGGTCGAGGCGACCCTGCACGAGTTCAACAGCGTGCGCACCGGGCGGGCCTCGGCTGCCCTGCTCGACCGCATCCAGGTCGACTACTACGGCCAGCCGACGCCGCTCAAGCAGCTGGCCGCCATCAACGTCCCCGAGCCCAGGCTGCTCACGATCCAGCCGTTCGACCCGAGCACGTTGAGGGCGATCGAGAAGGCGATCATGGAGTCCGACCTCGGGCTTCAGCCCTCGAACGACGGCAAGATCATCCGCCTCCCTATCCCCCAGCTCACCGAGGAGCGGCGCAAGGAGCTGGTCAGGCTGGTGCGCCACATGGCTGAGGAGGGTCGGGTGGCGGTGAGGAACGTGCGCCGAGACGCGATCCACCGGCTGAAGGAGCTAGTGGACTCGGGCCAGGTGGGAGCGGACGAGGAGCGCCGAGCGGAGGAGCGGGTGCAGAAGCTGACCGACGAGCACGTGCACCGCATCGACGAGCTTCTGAAGCGCAAAGAGGCGGAGATCATGGAGGTGTGAGCCGGTGACCTGGCTCCGGCCTTTGGCCGTCCTGCCCGCCTGTCCTTGTATGCGGCCGTGGTCGCTCGTTCGGCCAAGGCGATGGCTCTCCGCCGGGAGCGTCCGAGCGGCCTGCTCGCACCCCGGGAGGAGCTGGGGAGGGAGGTTGGCTGAGCGCGGGATGGCTGTGGCCGTTGGCCTCCCGCCCATCGCCCTCCTCGATCTCATGCATGCGGCCAGGCAGCCCAGTATGACTCCCACGATCGCCCTATGCGCGTCTTCGCAGAGCTCGCCTTGGGGGAGGAGGCTCTGGAGGTGGTGGGCTCGCTTGCCTTCGTGGCGGGCCTCCTTTGGGTCTTGGAGCGGCGCCAGCGGGGTCGCCGGGGCGAGCAGGCGGCCTAGCTCACGACCAGGCAGGCTGGGCTCGGCGTCGTGAGCTTGCTCACCCGCATCCGCTCTCTGTGGACGCTCAAGCCGGCGCTCGATCGGGAGCTTCCCGACGTCGCCCGCTCGGTCGCGATCATCATGGACGGGAACGGGCGGTGGGCGCGCCGGCGCGGGCTCCCGGTGGCCGCTGGCCACCGGGCGGGCACCAAGGCCCTTCGGCGCACGGTGGAGGCGGCCATCGATCTGGGCGTGGAGTCGCTGGCCGTGTACGCCTTCTCCACCGAGAACTGGTCGCGCCCCCGGGACGAGATCGACACCTTGATGGAGATCTTCGCCGAGACCATCGACCGCGAGCTCCCCGACCTCGTGCGCCAAGGCGTGCGGGTGCGCTTCATCGGCCGTCGCGACCGAGCTCCTGAGATGCTCCAGCGCAAGATGGCGGCCTTGGAGCGGCAGACGGCCGAGAACACGCGCCTCAAGCTGTGGATCGCCTTCGACTACGGCGGCCGTATGGAGATCGTGGAGGCGGCGCGGAGGCTGATCGAGTCCGGGGTCGATCCCCGCGAGGTGGACGAGAACGTGCTCGCTGCCAACCTCTACGCGCCTGACATGCCCGATCCCGACCTCCTCATCCGCACCTCGGGCGAGCTCCGCGTCTCGAACTTCCTGCTGTGGCAGATCGCCTACGCGGAGCTCGTCTTCCTGGAGTGCCTGTGGCCGGATTTCGGCCCCCGCGACCTCCAGCACGCGCTTGCCGCCTACGCTCGCCGCCGCCGCCGCTTCGGCGGGCGATGAGGCCCGCCTTGAGCCTTCCAGCGGGGCGGCCGCGCCCGTGAGCGGTCTTGCCTCGCGCGTTTTCGTGGCCGCCCTGGGGCTGCCCCTGGTCGTGGGGGCGGTGTGGGCGGGAGGCTGGTGGCTCTTTGCGCTCCTCGCCTGCGCGGGGTCGCTGGCCCTGCACGAGTTCTTCCGGATGACGAGGCCGCTTCGCCCGCTCGCCATCGCCGGGTACGCAGGCTTCCTGGGGGCGCTCGTTGCCGCCCAGGAATCGGGGCTCGACTGGGCGGTGGCGGCCCTCCTAGGCACCCTCGTCCTCGCTTTCCTCCTCAAGGGCCTCTCGGGGACGACTGGCTCGGCCACCGTGAGCGTGGGCGTGAGCGTCCTCGGCACCGCCTGGATCGGGCTGGGGCTCGCAGCCGCCCTCCTTCTGCGGGGGCTGCCCGAGCACGGGCTTCTGGCCACGCTCACCGTGCTTTTGGCCGTCTTCGCCGACGACACCGCTGCCTACTTCGTCGGCTGCCTAGTCGGGCGGCACAAGCTCGCTCCCGCCATCTCCCCTGGGAAGACGTGGGAGGGGCTCGTGGCTGGGACGGCGGCAGCCGTGCTCGTGACCTTCCTCGCTCTCTACGAGGACCGGGACTCCTTCCTCTCGATCGGGGAGTCCCTCGCGCTGGGGATGGTGGTGGCGGCGGCAGCTCCGTTGGGCGACCTCTTCGAGTCGATGCTCAAGCGGGACATGGGCGTGAAGGACACAGGCAGGGTGCTGGCCGGCCACGGTGGCGTCCTCGACCGCCTCGACTCGCTCCTCTTCGCCCTCCCGGCTTCCTACTTCGCCGTCCTCGCCTTCACGGGGGGGTAAGTCGGGACAGGAGCTCCTCCAGGAATCGCCGCAGCCTGTCCACGTCCCGGCGCCGTCCCGTGTAGATCTGGCAGCGGTAGAGGACGTCGAGGCTCGACCGACGCACGAGGTCTGCCATGAAGGCATCGCAGGTGACGAGCTGGCAGACGGGGAGCGCGCTGGCCAAGGCTACCAGGTCGGCCAGGTCGCTCCGTCTCGAGCGGCGGCCGGGGAAGGACGCCCACGCTGCTCGCAGGCGCCGCAGGCAGTACTCGCGGTCAGCCGAGCGAGGGAGGGTAAGGCCAGCCGAGAGCTGGCCCAGGAGGTCCAAGAGGGGGAGGTCAGGACGGGGCGAGGACTCCAGGCGGTGGATCTCCGACTCGGGGACAGCCACGACGCCTCGGGCCACCGCCTCCCGCAGCACCGGCTCGAGCTCCCGGAAGCCGGGCTTGCCCTTGACCATCCCAGACAAGTAGTTTTGGTCGAGGTAGAGGAGGATGGGATCGGCTGTCAATCCGGTCGCCTCGTCGACCGGTATCGATAGCAGCCGCCCGTAGACTGGACGCATGAAGCGCATCGCTCTCCTGGGAGCTACCGGCTCCATCGGCCGTCAGGCCATCGAGATCATCCAGGCCCACCCTGATCTCGAGCTGGTGGCGGCCGCCTCCGGCTCCCAGCCGATCGACGGGCTCGCTCCGCTCACCCAGGTGGGTGGCGACCTCACTCAGCTCTTGGAGCAGGCGCAGCCAGACTGCGTCCTCAACGCGGTGGTCGGTTTCGCCGGCCTTCCCGCCACCCTGTGGGCGCTGGAGAACGGTGTCGATCTGGCCTTGGCCAACAAGGAGAGCTTGGTCGCCGCCGGCGAGCTGGCCTTGGCGGCCTGGCGGCGGGGCGGAGGGCGGCTCCTGCCGGTGGATAGCGAGCACTCCGCTCTCTTCCAGTGCCTGGAGGGACGCTCGCCGGAGACGGTTCAGTCGCTCGTCCTCACTGCCTCTGGGGGGCCGTTCCGAGGTCGCTCGCGGAGCGAGCTCGCGGAGGTGAGCGCGGAGGAGGCGCTTGCCCACCCCACCTGGAGCATGGGCCCCAAGATCACCATCGACTCGGCCACCCTGGCCAACAAGGGGCTGGAGCTGATCGAGGCCCACTACCTGTTCGGCATCCCCTACCCGCGGATCGAGGTCGTCATTCACCCCTCCTCGGTGGTGCACGCCCTCGTCCGCTTTCGGGACGGGAGCGCCCTCGCCCACCTGGGATACCCAGACATGCGCGTCCCCATCTCCTACGCCCTGACCTACCCGGAGCGGGCGACCACCCCGGTGCCGTCGCTCGACCTTGCCTCTGGGCTCACGCTCGAGTTCCATGCCCCCGACCTCGACACCTTCCCCCTGCTCTCCCTCGCGCGCCAGGCAGGCGAGCGGGGAGGCACCTACCCCTGCGCCTTCAACGCCGCCAACGAGGTTGCGGTGGACGCCTTCCTGCGCGGCCGCATCGGCTTCCTCGATATCGCCCCGGTGGTGGAGGAGACCTTGGCCTCGGTCGACGGTGCTCCCGCTCGCGACCTCGACGACCTCCTGGTGGCCGATCGGGAGGCCCGCCTCCTCGCTCAGCAGGCGCTGGAGCCGGTATGAGCATCCTCGTCGCCGTCCTCGGCCTGGCCCTGCTCATCTTCATCCACGAAGGCGGGCATTTCCTGGTCGCCTTGGCTGTGCGCATGCGCCCGCGCAGCTTCAACGTGGGCTTCGGCCCGCCTCTGCTCAAGATCCGTCGTCAGGGAGTCGAGTACGCCATTCGCAGCATCCCGCTCGGCGGCTACGTGAAGATCCCCGGCATGCACCGGGCAGCTCCGGCCGACGTGGATGCCTACTTCGGCCGGGCGGTGCAGGCAGCGCCCTCCCTGGTCGGGCCTAGCGAGCGCCTTAAGCGGGCGCTGGCCGCCGGGGACGAGCGAGCGGCCGTGGCAGAGCTGGAAGCGCTCGAGCGCGAGGCGGCGCGTGCGGGCGTCCCCGGGGTAGGGCGGGGGGTAGCGGAGCTGCGCGACGCGCTCAGCCCTGAAGCCTATTGGCGCCAGCCGGCGTGGAAGAAGATCGCCGTCATCTTCGCCGGCCCTGCCACCAACCTCGTCTTCGCCGTCGTCCTGTTCGCGATCGTGTACATGGTGGCGGGGGGC
>PSLH01000007.1:26915-36032 GCA_040289505.1 Thermoleophilia bacterium
CTTGTCACCTTGGGCCCTGTGCGGCCCCGCCTCGACCAGGGGGTCTATCGGCTCGGCTTCCGCCTGGCAGCCGAGCGCCTGGGCGCAGGCGAGTCGTTCTGGCAGGCGATCAAGCTCACCGCGGTCGTCAGCTGGGAGACGGGGAAGTCGCTTGCTCGCATCGTCCACTCCGAGGGACGCGAGAACGTCTCGGGCCCGGTCGGGATCGTGCGCGAGTCGTCGCGGGCGGCAGAGGCGGGCTGGCCCGAGTACTTGGGCATCCTCGGCTTCATCAGCCTGTCCTTGGCTCTGCTCAACCTGCTTCCCCTGCTCCCCCTGGACGGGGGCCACATCGCCTTCTCCCTGGTCGAGGCGGTACGGCGAAGAGCGGTCAGCCGAGAGATCTACGAGCGGGTATCGGCGGTGGGCATCGCTGCCGTCCTCCTCCTCTTCTTCATCGGCCTCTCCAACGACCTCAACCGCCTGGGGGGCGGCTAAGCTTTGCCCGCCATGGCAAGCGAGCGGCAGATCACTGTTGGCAACGTCAAGATCGGCGGGGGCGCTCCCGTCGTCGTCCAGTCGATGACCCTGACGAAGACGCACGACGTGGAGGCCACCACGGCCCAGATCGCGGCCCTCGCCTCGGCTGGGTGCGAGATCGTGCGCGTGGCCGTCCCCAAGACCGAGGATGCCCTGGCGCTCCCCAGGATCGTGCGACTATCGCCCATCCCCGTCATCGCCGACATCCACTTCAACGCCTCGCTGGCGCTGAAGGCGATCGAGGCGGGCGTGCACGCCGTCCGTATCAACCCCGGCAATATTGGCGGCCCCGACAAGGTCGCGATGGTGGTGCAGGCGGCCAAGAAGGCCGGGATCCCCATGCGCGTGGGCGCCAACTCAGGCTCGCTGCCCAAGCACCTGCACGACCTGGCTCGCCGCGACCAAGCCGAGGCCCTGGTAGCCGCTGCCTTGGAGGAGGTGGAGCTCCTGGAGCGGCTCGGCTTCTACGACTTCAAGATCTCCGTCAAGTCCAGCCACGTGCCCACCATGATCCGGGCTTACCGCATGCTGGCGGCCAAGGTTCCCTACCCCCTCCACCTGGGCGTGACCGAGGCCGGCCCCCCCTTCTCGGGAGCCATCAAGAGCGCCGTGGGGATGGGCGCCCTTCTCATGGACGGGATCGGCGACACCCTGCGCGTCTCGTTGACCGCCGATCCGGTCGAGGAGGTCAAGGTGGCCTGGGAGATCCTCAAGGCTTTGGGCCTGCGCGAGCGGGGGCCCGTCCTCATCGCTTGCCCCTCCTGCGGTCGGGACAACGTGGGCGTGGAGAAGCTGGCTGCCCAGGTGGAGGAGCGGCTCGGCGGCTACCGCGAGTCCTTCGAGGTAGCGGTTCTCGGCTGCGCCGTCAACGGGCCTGGCGAGGCCGGGGACGCCGACTTCGGCATCGCCGGCGGTCGCGACGTCGGCTTCATCTACGCCCACGGCCGCGTCCTGCGCAAGGTGCCCGCCGACATCCTGGTGGACGAGCTCTTCCGCGAGATCGACCGCTGGATCGCCGAGGGCATGCGCCGGCCTAAGCGCTTGAAGATGGCCAAGCCTGCCGCCCTGGCCATGGCCGAAGCCTCGCTGATCCCGCTCGACTAGGCGGCGGGTAGAGTCCTGCCGATGCGGGCATCACGCCTCTTTCTCCCCACCCTGCGCGAGGACCCAGCCGACGCGGAGGCGGTCAGCCACCGGCTGCTCGTCCGGGGCGGGTTCGTGCGCCAGCTCTCGGCCGGGATCTGGACCTACCTTCCTCTCGGCTGGCGGGTGCACCAGAAGGTGGCGGAGATCATCCGGGAGGAGATGAACCGCATCGGCGGCCAGGAGATGCTCTGCCCGGTGCTGACCCCGGCGGAGCTGTGGCAGAAGACGGGGCGCTACGACATCCCCGAGGTGTTCAAGCTCACGGACCGGGCAGGCAGGGAGCTGGTGCTCCCCATGACCCACGAGGAGACCATGGCCTTCCACGCCAGCGAGCTTCGCTCCTACCGGCAGCTCCCCCAGATCTGGTACCACTTCGCGGTCAAGGAGCGGGACGAGCCGCGGCCGCGGGGAGGGCTGCTGCGGGTGCGCGAGTTCATCATGAAGGACTCGTACTCCTTCGACCGGGACGAGGAGGGGCTCGAGCACAGCTTCCAGCTCCATGCCCAGGCCTACCGGCGGATCTTCGAGCGCTGCGGGCTCCGCTTCTACGAGGTCGAGGCCGAGGTGGGCATGATGGGAGGGAGCGAGAGCAAGGACTACCTGGCTCCTGCAGGAGCGGGGGAGAACGTCCTCGTGACCTGCCAGCGCGGCGACTACGCGGCCGACTCGGAGATCGCCCGCGGCGTCCCCCGCCGCCCTGAGCTACCCACTTCCCTTTCCGCTCCCAAAGAGGTGGAGACGCCGGGAGTGACTACCATCGAGGCCCTGGCCCGGTACCTGGGTATCGACCCGGCAGCCACGGCCAAGGCCATGCCGGTCGTGACCGCCGAGGGGAAGCTCGTCCTGGGCCTCGTCCGCGGCGACGATCGCCTGCACGAGGGCAAGATGGCAGCTGTACTCGGGACCTCCTTCCGGCCGGCCACCGACGAGGAGATCCGAGCGACCTTCGGGGCCGACGGCGGCTCGCTGGGCCCGGTAGGGGTGGCGGTGGAGGTGATCGCCGACGAGGCCCTCCGGGAAGGCCAGTACGTGACGGGGGCCAATCGCAACGGCCGCCACCTGCTGGGAGTAGAGGCAGGCCGCGACTACGCTCCCCGCTTCGCCGACATCCGAGAGGCCCGGGAAGGAGACTCCTGCCCCCGCTGCGGAGCTCCTCTCTCGTTCCAGGTAGCGATCGAGGTGGGGCACATCTTCAAGCTCGGCACCCGCTACTCGGAGGCCCTGGGTGCCCGCTACCTGGACGAGCACGGGCGGGCCCACCCGATCGTGATGGGAAGCTACGGCATCGGGCCGGGCCGCATCCTGGCGGCGGCGGTGGAGCAAAACTACGACGAGCGGGGCATCGCCGCGTGGCCCCGGTCCATCGCTCCCTACCACGTGCACGTGGTCGCTCTCCCCGGGCTAGAGGAGCAAGCGGCCGAGGTCGAGCGCCGCCTGGAACGCCAAGGCCTAGAGGTGCTCCTCGACGACCGCGACCTGCGAGCGGGGGAGAAGTTCGCCGACGCCGACCTGATCGGCTGCCCAGTGCGGGTCACCGTGGGCAGGAAAACCCTCGAGGACGGCGCCGTAGACGTGCGCGACCGGGCGAGCGGGACCGAGAGACGAGTCCCCATCGAGGAGGTGACAGCGTGACAGCGAGGAAGCGGCGGTTCAGCGAGGAGCCCTTCGGCCCCACGGTCGTACGCCTGATGGAGGAGGCTGGTCTCACCTACCGCGGCTTGGCCGCCAAGACGGGGCTCTCGGCCGGGTACCTCAACCACATCGTGCACGGGAACCGCCCGGTGCCCTCCAACGAGGTAATGGCCCGGGTAGCGGAGGCGCTGGGGGTGGAGCCCGAGCACTTCTTGGAGTACCGGGTGCGGGTAATCAGCGAGCGGTTGCAGCGGATGCCCGACCTCGTCGACCGGCTGTACCGCCGGCTGGCGGAGTCGGAGGCCTGAGGGAAGAGCAGCTAGGAGAGCGTCGAGAGAGGGTCGATAGCGGCTCCCCGAACCCGCACCTCGAAGTGGAGGTGGGGGCCGGTGGCCCGGCCGCTGGCACCGACCAGGCCGATCTCCTGGCCCTGGTCGACCCTCTGGCCCAAGGTCACCTCCACCCGCGAGAGGTGGGCGTAGAGGGTGCGTACGCCCCGGCCGTGGGCGAGGAGGACAGCGTCGCCGAACGTGTCGCGGGGTCCAGCCCACACTACGCGCCCGGCCGCCGCCGCCCGCACGGGAGCTCCTGCCGGAGCGATCAGGTCGAGGCCGGAATGGAAGCCCTCGCCGCGGGGCCCGAAGCCGTCTCCCAGAGGTGCCTGGAGAGGCCAGGCTAGGCGCAGCGGGGAGGAAGGAGGGGGCCCGGCCAGCGCCCTCACCGTCTCGGCGCCGGCGACACCGGTAGCAGGGAGCCGAGCGAAGCGCTGGAACCGCCGTAAAGCCGCTTGGACTCGCTCGCTCAGTGTCGTCCCGAAGGGGCCAGAAGGGAAGCCGTGCCAGGCAAGGAGGAACTGGAGCTCGGTCACGTCCCAGCCTATCGCCCCCAGGCCGAGGGGGCGCGAGCCGAGCTCGGGCCCGCCCAAAAGGCCCAGCGCCTGGCGGGTACGGGGACCAGGGATGCCGTCGGCAGAGAGCCCAGCTTGGCGCTGGAAGGAGACGAGCGCCTGGATGGTGGGGCCGCTGAGGAAGCCGTCGATCGGGCCCGCATAGAGCCCCTTGGCGCGGAGCGCCACCTGGAGGGCGGCCACGTCCGAGCTCCCTCGAGCGATGCTCCCTGCCCCGGACGCCAGGGCGAGACAGAGCGCGACGCTGGCCGCGAGGGTGGCCGGACGGGCGATCCCTGTCATGGCCCTCCATGTGTCGGCAGGAGGGCGGCCTCCCTTGAGCGCCCTCTCTCCTCCTCGGTCGGGGCGGGGCGACAGGCGCTATCGTTGGCGGGGACGGGGCGTGGCGCAGCCTGGTTAGCGCGCTAGTCTGGGGGACTAGAGGTCGGCGGTTCAAATCCGCCCGCCCCGACTCAAGAGATCGCTGTAAACCGGCGGTTTCTGTCGTCTCAGGGGGTTAGGGGGTACCCCTCGGAGGGTCCCGTGGCCTCCCCGGTGGCCTCGTGCTCCGCGGGCCGGCAAGGGTGTAGGCTACTGCCTCGGTGGAAGGCGTCGCGCGCTGCTCCCGGTGCGGTCGGGAGGCTCCTCGTGACCCCGCTGAGGCGAGGCGGTGGCGACACGGCGACCTGATCGAGGCCGGGGAAGTGGACGAGGTGACAGCGGGCCTCCTCCTGTGCCCTGACTGCCTGGAGGAAGACCGGGAGCACGCCTACGAGGAGGGAGCGGGCGACTAGGAAGGGCATCGTCGCCCGCCGCGCCCGCCGGACCATGCTGGCTCAAGGGCGTCTTGTCTTCCTCGCCCTCCTTCTCTCGGCCTTGGTCGTAGCGCGGCCCGCGCGCGCTGCGAGGGACGTCTCCATCTTCTACTACCCGTGGTACGGGATTCCCGCTCGGGACGGAAGCTACGAGCACTGGGCCCAAAATGGGCACCTCCCTCCAGCCGATATCGCCGCCAGCTACTATCCAGCCCGGGGCGTCTACTCCAGCTCCGACCCTCGCGTTCTCGCTTCCCAGATGCGAGAGATCGCCACCGCCGGCGTGACCGAGGTGGTGAGCTCTTGGTGGGGCTGGGGCTCGCCCGAGGACCTGCGGCTCCCTGCCGTCATCCAGGCCGCGCGCGCGCAGGGATTGAAGCTGGCGGTGCAGATCGAGCCGTACGAGCGGTGGCCGCGGACGGAGAACGTCCTGGCCGCCGACCTTGCTCACCTGGCTGACCTCGGGATCGGGCGGGTGTACGTCTTCCGCCCCTTCGACGGAGTCATCGACGATGGCGGCTGGACGCGGCTGAACGCGGCCGCCCAGGCGCGAGGGATGGAGGTGCTGGCCCAGACCGGTAACGTCGCCCGCGCTGCTGCCGCCGGCTTCGCTGGCGTGTACACGTACGACCTCCTCCGCTACGGGCCAGCCACCTTCCGCCGCCTGTGCTCCCGAGCCCACGCCGCCGGCCTCCTCTGCGCGCCGTCGGTTGGCCCTGGCTACGACGCGCTGCGGGCCCGGGGAGATCCCCGCCTCCTTTCCCGGAGAAAGGGAGCGACCTACGACGGCATGTGGCTGGCCGCGCTCCGAAGCGGTGCCGACCGGGTGACCATCACCAGCTACAACGAGTGGCACGAGGGGACCCAGATCGAGCCGGCCCGGAGCTTCGCCGCTCGCCGACTTGCCTCCTCGCCCGTCGTCCCCGCTTACCAAAGCTACGAGGGAGCCTTCGGGTTGCGGGGCCGGGCGGCCGAGCTCGCCTACCTCCTGCGCACCCGCCTGTGGGCGCTCGCCTACCGGGCCTCCGCCTCGCTCCGCGCCTTCGGCCTCCTCATCCCTTGACCACCCCGATGGGCACCAGTCTTGCTACCCGGCGGGCCAGACCTGCTCGCTCGACCACGTCCACCACCCGCTCCACGTCCTTGTAGGCGAAGGGAGCCTCCTCGGCCAAGCCCCGGGGCGAGGGGCAGCGAACGACGATGCCGCGCGCCTCCAGCTCTCGGCGAAGCTCGTTCCCCCCGATGCGCTTGCGGGCAGCAGTGCGGGAGAGCATGCGGCCGGCGCCGTGGCAGGTGGTCCCAAACGACTTGACCATGGACCCCGGGGCCCCTACGAGGACGTAGCTCGCTGTCCCCATGCTGCCGGGAATGAACACGGGCTGGCCGACAGGCCGGTACTCCTCGGGGATGTCCGTAGAGCCGGCGGGGAAGGCTCGCGTCGCTCCCTTGCGGTGGACGAGGACGCGCCTGCCGTCGTACTCCTCCACCTTGGCCACGTTATGGGCCACGTCGTACACCTGGCGCGTGCCCCGAGCGACGCTCGCCCCCAGCGCCCGTGCCACCGCCCGTCGCACCGCGTCGGCGATCCCCTGGCGGTTGGCCCAGGCGAAGTTGGCGGCAGCGGCCATGGCCGCGAGGTAGCTCTGCCCTTCGGGCGAGGAGGCTGGGGCGCAAGCGAGCTGGCGGTCCGGGAGGCGGATGCCGTGCCGCTGCATAGCCGCATCCATGCGGCGTACGTAGTCGGTGCAAACCTGGTGTCCGAGCCCCCGCGAGCCCGAGTGGATGAGCACGGTGACCTGCTTCTCGGCCAGGCCAAAGACGCGGGCGGCCTCGCTGTCGAAGACCCGGTCCACGTACTGCACCTCGACGAAGTGGTTGCCGGAGCCCATCGTCCCCACTTGGCCGCGGCCGCGGGCCTTGGCACGCTCGGAGACAGCGGCGGGGTCGGCCCCGGGGAGGCAGCCCCGCGACTCCGTGCGCTCGATGTCCTCCCCCGAGCCAATGGCCTGAGAGCCCTCCCGGAGGACCCGGTCGAGGTCGACGTGGAAGAGCGGGCTCTCCTTGCCTGCGCCGGCGGGAACGGTGCGGGAGATCTCGTGTACGAGGGCCTCTCGTCGGGCTCCAAGCTCAGGCTCGCTCACGGGCAGAGCGAGCAGGCGGACCCCGCAGTTGATGTCGTAGCCGACTCCGCCAGGAGAGACGACCCCGTCGGGGAGCTCCATGGCCGCCACCCCGCCGACGGGGAAGCCGTAGCCCTGGTGGATGTCAGGCATGGCCAGGGCTGCCCCTACCACCCCGGGCAGGGTGGCCACGTTCTGAAGCTGGACGAGGGACTCGTCGCGGGCGATAGCCTCCAAGAGCTCGCGGTCGGCGAACACCCGGGCGGGAACGCGCATGTCCGGGCGGGCGGAGGCGGGGATCTCCCACAGCACTTCCTCGATCTGGACGAGCTCAGACATCGAAGACGACACGAGCGTAGTAGCCATCTCCTTTCCTCCCTAGCTCAAGTCCATGGTACGTGACTGCCTTCACGAGCGGCGAGGGTCGGCCCAGGCGACCTTCCACGGTCGCCCGCAGCTTAGCGTCGGCGAGCTCGAGGGAGCACACGCGCTCGGGCACGAAGCCCTCGGTATCGGCCAGGAAGACGAGCTCGGACAGCCAGTCGGCCAGGAGCGTCTCTCGGTCGGAGGACTCGACCTCTACCTCGCGAGTGGTCGGCGCTCCCAAATCGTCGGTGCGGATCACCTCGGCCAAGGCCTCCAAGGCCTGCGCGAGCACCTCCTCCGGGCTTCCGGCCTCGATCTCCAGGGCGAGCTCCCCGGTGTGGTCGAGGAAGCGGTACACGCTCTCAGTCTGGCGGACGGAATACGTCTGCCGCGCAGGAGGAGATAAGAGCGGCGCAAACGGAGGCAGGCTCGACGCCTCGCAAGGCGGGGTGGCCGAGATCGACCTCGACCTCGGGCCAGGAGGCAAGGGAGAGGGAAGCAGCGCCGCTCTCGCTACCGATGCGGAGGAGATCGTGGGTAGGGATCACATGGCGGCGAAGCGCCGTGCGACGGGCGATGCCGTCGAGCTCCCGGAGCTCCTCCAGGGGATCGATACGGACGTTCGAGTCCGAGCCTACACACAGAGGAATCTCTCGCTCGAGAAGCCGTAACACAGGAGCGAAGCCGTCGCCCAGGTCGGCCTCGGTGGTGGGGCAGAGGCAGACGCGAGCCCCGGACTGGGCCAGGAGATCGAGCTCTCGGTCGCTGGCGTGGGTCGCGTGGATAACGGTGGCGCGAAAGGAGAGGCAGCCCGTGTCGGCCAGGAGCTCGATGGGGCGAAGGCCGTACTCGGCCAGGCAGTGCTCGATCTCGCGCGGCTGCTCGTCTGCGTGCACGTGGAGAGGAAGGCCCTCCCGCTCCGCGTAGCGGCCGATCTCTCGCAGCCAGTCGGCCGGGCAGGCGCGCACGGAGTGGGGGGCTACTCCGACCCGAGCCCCGGAGGCCGCCAGCTCCTCGATTTGGCTCAGGTAGGACGCCACCGACGGCTGGCGGAAGCGATCGAGGCCGCCGCGGGCGTAGGCGGCGTAGAGGAGAACGAGCTCGATGCCAGCCTCTGCCGCCGCCTCTACCGCGGCCCCGGCCTCGGCCAGGCCTAAGTAGTGGAACTCGCCCACAGCCGTGTAGCCGGCCTCCACCATCTCCCGGTAGGCCTGGCCGTATCCCGCTCGTACCGTCTCTGGCGTCTGTCGGGCCGCCTCCTCCAGCATGGTCTCCCGCCAGGCCCAGAAGTCTCCGCCTGCGGCCCGGCCCCTGAGCGCGCGCTGGAAGGTGTGCGAGTGGGCGTTGACGAAGCCAGGGAGGGCGAGGACGGACGTCACAGGCGCATTTTTCACCTTTTGTCACGGAGGCGTCTCCCCTACGTTGCAGGATCGTCGATAGCATCGAAAGCGGGGAGGAGGTTGGAGGCCCCGGCAGCGGGCACCCTGGGTGGGCAGATTATGCTTGCCTCGGAATGAGCGCTCCGTCCATCCCGCTCCCTCTGACTCAGCTCCCCAACGCGCTCACCGTGGCACGCCTGGTGCTCGTCCCCGTCTTCGTCGTCCTGGTGGCCACCTCCGACGATGGCCACAGC
>PSLH01000007.1:36091-46656 GCA_040289505.1 Thermoleophilia bacterium
GGCCGCCGCCATCACCGACCAGCTGGACGGCTGGCTGGCTCGCCGCTGGCAGGTGCAGTCTCAGTTCGGCAAGTACGCCGACCCCCTGGCCGACCGGCTGATGATCGACGCCGCCGTCGTCATGCTGTTCTTGGCCGAGCGCTTGCCCTGGCTCGCTCTCGTGCTCGTGGTGGCTCGGGACGCCCTGCTCGTCGTCGGCGCCAAGCTGGTCGAGCCGCACGGGTACGAGCTGCGGGTGAGCTTCCTGGGCAAGCTCGCCACCTGGATCCTCTACGCGGGCCTGGCCTTCATCCTCGCCACCGCCAAGGGCACGGCCTGGCCGCTGTGGGTGTTCTGGACGGGCGTCGCCCTGGCCGCGGCGGCAGCCGTGCTGTACGGCTTAGGGGCCTGGAGGGCGGTGCGGCAGTGAGAGCGGTGGTGATGGCAGGAGGGGAGGGGACGCGGCTACGCCCGCTCACCTCCAACCAGCCCAAGCCGATGGTTCCCATCGTGGGCAAGCCCTGCATGGAGCACATCCTCGAGCTCCTCCGCCGCCACGGCTTCGAGGAGGTGATCGTCACCCTGGCCTTCCTCCCCCAGGCGATTGAGAGCTACTTCGGCGACGGAGCCTCCTTGGGCCTCGGCGTCGAGTACTCGGTGGAGGAGGTGCCCATGGGCACGGCGGGCTCGGTGCGGCTGGCAGGACGCCGCCTCAAGGAGACCTTCCTCGTGATCTCCGGCGACGCGCTCACCGACTTCGACCTCACCCGCCTGGTCGAGTTCCACCGCGAGAAAGGGGCCGCCGTCACCATCGCCCTCAAGTCGGTGGACAACCCCCTGGAGTTCGGGATCGTGGTCACCGACGAGGACGGCCGCATCGAGCGCTTCCTGGAGAAGCCCTCCTGGGGCCAGGTGTTCTCGGACACGATCAACACCGGGATCTACGTGCTCGAGCCTGAGGTGCTCGAGCACGTGCCCTCCGACCGACCCTTCGACTTCTCTAAGGACCTGTTCCCGCTCCTGCTCGAGATGGGACGGCCCCTATACGGCTACGTATGTGACGGCTACTGGCAGGACATCGGCAATCTCGACCAGTACCGGCAAGCGAACTTCGACGCCCTGGACGGGGCCGTACAGCTCAACGTGCCCGGGATCCGCCTGCGCGGGAACATCTGGATCGGGGAAGGGGTGGAGATCGACGACCTGGAGGGGGTGGAAGGCCCTGCCTTCATTGGCAACTACTGCTCCATCTCCCCCCAGGCCACCGTGGGGGCCTACTCAGTCTTGGGCGCCAACGTTCGCCTGCGCGAGCGAGCCCGGGTGGTGCGGTCGGTCATCGACGCCTCCACCTACGTGGGCCGGAGCACGGTGATCGAGGGGGCGATCGTGGGTCGCTCCTGCGATATCCGCTCCCACGTGCACGTGCACGAGCGCGCCGCCCTGGGAGACGGGGTCATATTGGGCGCTCAGGCCGTGGTCATGCCCGGCGTACGCATCTTCCCCTACAAGGAGGTCGAGTCGGGCGCCCACGTCCACGAGAGCCTGATCTGGGAGTCGGCTGCCTCGCCCCACGTCTTCGGCCGGGAGGGAGTCTCGGGGCTGGTCAACGTCGACCTCACCCCCGAGTCGGCCGTACGGCTGGCGGCGGCCCTGGGCACGGTACTCCACCGGGGAGCGAGAGTCGTCGCGAGCAGGGAGTCGAGCCCCGCCTGCCGCATGATCAAGCGAGCCATGATCTCGGGCGTGACCTCCACCGGGGTGCACGTGGCCGACCTGCGGGTGCTGCCGGCTCCTGTCAGCCGCCACCTCCTTCGCACCCATGGCTACGAGGCGGGCTTCCACGTGGGGACGAGCGCCGCCGATCCGGAGATGATCGAGATTCGCTTCTTCGAGCAGCCCGGTATCCAGCTCACGACCCAGGTTCAGAAGGAGATCGAGAAGCACTTCACCCGCCACGAGGTTCGGCGCGTGGGCCCGGCCGACATCGGGGGCATCACCTACCCTGCCCGCGCGCGGGAGGGGTATGCCCAAGACCTCCTGTCCGTCCTCGACGTGGAGGCGATCCGCGCCCGCCGCTTCCGCTTGGTCGTCGACTACGGCCACTCGCCAGCCTCGTTCGTCCTCCCTCTCCTCCTGGGCCCTCTGGGGGTAGAGGCGGTAAGCGCCCACGAGTTCAGCGAGGAGGCTAGCAAGGTGACGCTACGAGAGTCGATCGGGCGGGCCAAGCGCCTGGTCAAGGCGGTAGGCGCCGATCTCGGCGCAGCCTTCGACCGAGCTGCCGAGCGGCTGCACCTAATCGACGAGCGGGGCAGGGAGATCCCGGTGGAGCAGGCGCTCCTCCTCTTCCTCGAGCTGGTCGCGGAGACCGGGCGCCAGGGAAAAGTTGTTTTCCCGCTCAGCGTCACCCGCCAGGTCGACCGCATCGCTTCCGCTCGGGGGCTGGAGGTCATCCGCACTCCCTCCTCGCCTGCGGATCTCGCCCGCGCCGCCTGCGAGGAGAAGGCGATCTTCGCCGGGGCGCTCGGGGGCGCGTACGTCTTCCCCGAGTTCCAGCCCGCCTACGACGCCATCACTGCTCTGTGCAAGCTGCTCGAGCTTCTGGCCCCGATCGGTCGCCCCTTGTCGGAGCTCGTGGCCGAGCTCCCTGCCTCCACCGTCGTCCACCGCCAGGTTCCCTGTCCCTGGGCGCTCAAGGGCCGCGTCATGCGCGTCCTCGGCGAGCGGCTCAAGGATCGCCACCTCGACCTCCGTGACGGGATCAAGGCCGCCGACGAGCGGGGCTGGGTGCAGGTGCTTCCCGATCCGGTGGAGCCTGTGCTCCACATCTACGCCGAGGGGGAGACCGACGCCGACTCCACCGAGCTCGTAGGCGAGCTTAGGGCCCTCGTCGAGGAGGTGCTCCAGGGAGAGGAGCGAGAAGAGCCGGCCTTGGCCAGAATCTCAACGTTACGTTGACCCTTACTCTCCGGCCTGCTTCAATGGGCAACGGGCCCTGATCCTAGACGAAAGGTAGCGATGGACGCTCTCCCCGACCTGACCACGCTCTCCGACAGCGAGCTCAAGAAGCTCATTGCCCGGTTGGAGAAGGAGGAGAACGAGATCTCCTACAGGCGGCGCATCCTCCACGGCCATATCGACATCCTGCGCGCCGAGCTGGTGGCGCGCCTGAAGCGGAAGGGGGAAGGAGAGCTGGCCCAGGTCGACGTCGATCGCCTGAGCGAGATCCTGGCCGGGAAGTCGTCTCCTCCTCTCGGGGAGGACTAGAGCGGGCCCGCAGGGGCCGGGCGGGAGGCGAGCGATGAGCCACGTCTACTGCACCGATTGCGGCTTTCAGAACCCCGAGGCGGCGAGCTACTGCGCCCGCTGCGGCGCCCTCCTGCGAGAGGAGGCATTGGAGGAGACGACCCTCTCCTACGTCCCCGACGCCCAGGCAGACGTGGCGGCTGCCTTTGTGGAAGGGGTGGAGGGGCCTGCGCTCGTCGTTCGGGCGGGAGGAGGAAGGGTAGGGGAGCACTTCCCGCTCCGCGGCGAGCGGACGACCATCGGCCGCTCCCCCGACTGCGACATCTTCCTCGACGACGTCACAGTCTCCCGCCGCCACGCCGTCATCACCCGTGCGGGGCATCGGTTCTCGATCGCGGACCAAGGGAGCCTCAACGGCACCTTCCTCAACCGACGACGGATCGAGTCTGCAGAGCTGAGCGACGGCGACGAGCTCCAGATCGGCAAGTACCGCCTCGTCTTCCTCGACCGATGACGACGACCTCCATGCGCGAGGAAGCCCCACCGGGCGACCGGATGCAGACTATCGGCGCCGTGTGCGCGCGCCTGCGCCAGGAGTTCCCTGACGTCTCGATCTCCAAGATCCGCTACCTCGAGGACCAGGGGCTCATCGCCCCCCGGCGAACGCCCGGCGGCTACCGCCTCTTCAGCGAGGAGGACGTGGAGCGGCTGCGCACGATCCTCCGGCTCCAGCGGGACGAGTTCCTCCCCCTGCGCGTGATCCGCCAGCAGCTCTCCTCGCCGCTTCCCAGCCAGCGCCGGGGGCGGCCCCTGGGGGTCGCGGAAAAAGAGGAGGAGCTCGATCTCGCCGCCCTCTGCGCCCGAGCCCGGATCAGCGCCGATCTCGCCCGCGATCTCGAGGAGTTCGGGCTGATCGAGCCCCTGCGCCGGCGCGGGGAACGTCGCTACGCCCCTATCGAGGCGGACATCGCCGCGCTATGCGGCCAGCTCGCCGCCTTCGGGATGTCAGCCCGGCATCTGCGCGCCTTCCGCCTGGGGGCTGATCGGGCGGCGGGGCTGGTCGAGCAGGTGGTCGCGCCCTCCCTGCGGGCCCGCAGCATCGAGCGGCGGAGAGCGGGGCTCGACCAGCTCCAGTCCCTGAGCGAGCTAGCGTCGAGCCTCACCCAGCTCCTCCTCTGGCGGGCGCTTCGGCGGCTGGCGGCAGGGTAGGGTCTCGACGTGGCCATCGATCTGAAGGCCAAGATCCGCGACGTTCCCGACTTCCCCCGCCCAGGCGTCGTCTTCAAGGACATCATGCCCCTGATCGGCGACCGGGAGGCCCTACGGGAGGCGGTGGAGCGCCTAGCAGCATGGGCGGAGCCGCGCAAGCCCGACCTCGTGCTTGGGGCCGAGGCCCGTGGATACATCACCGGGGGAGCCCTCGCCTGTCGTTTGGGCTGCGGCTTCGTGCCTGCGCGCAAGCCAGGGAAGCTGCCCTGGCACACGGTAGGGGTGAAGTACGCCCTCGAGTACGGCTTCGACCAGCTCGAGGTGCATGCCGACGCCATCAAGCCAGGCCAGCGGGTGATCGTCCACGACGACGTCCTCGCCACTGGGGGCACGGCCAAGGCGACAGTGGAGCTAGTCGAGCAGCTGGGCGGGGAGGTGGTCGGCCTTCCCTTCCTGATCGAGCTCACCTTCCTGCGCGGGCGCGCGAAGCTGCAAGGCTACGACGTCTTCTCCCTGATCGAGTACTGAGGGAGGAAGGCAGGCTTGACTCCGCCCCCGGCCGGCCGACTATACCTACCGTCATGTACGACTCCCTAAGGGCGAGCTACATCTTCCCCTGCCCCCACCGCCAGCGGGCGAGTATCCGGTTGTCCTCCTTCCGCGTGCTCGAGCGCCTCCCTGGCGCCTCCCACCCTGCTGTGTACCGCGTCCGTTTCGTGTGCTCCTGCGGCGACGATCACGTGGGTCTCGTCCCTCACGACGAGCTCGATTGGGCGCCGCTCGGCCTCGACGAGCGACCGTTCCTCAACCTGATGACCGACCGCTTGGAGCCGATCGCCAACGAGCTGGGAGACCTGGCCGCGCGCCGGATCGCCGCCGGGTCATGGCCTTGGAGCTTCTTCTGCTACCCGGAGGAGCGGCCCCGGCCCGCCTTTCCGTCCATGTTCTCCCTGCTCGTGCCGGCATCCGGGCAGGACGTGGTGGGCGTGGCCGTGCGCTGTCCCTCCTGCGGTCAGGTGTCGGTCAACGTCGTCTCGAGCGAGCACCTGGACGTTCCCTTCTACAACGATGTCCAGGTAGGGGTGGTGGAGCAGGTCTTCGCCAGCGAGGGCCCGCATAGCCTGCAGGAGCTCGAGCAGGGGCTTCGCCTGGGGCCGCTCGACCTCCGCCGGCTCTCCGACTAGCAGTAGCAGGTTGATTCGGCTCTTTCAGCCGGGCTACTCCCCCAGCCGGGCTACTCGAGCTAGGGATCGAGCCGCAGCCCCGGCCGCCCGATCTCGCCGGCAGATGCTCCTTGCCTACGCTGCCAACCGCGACCGAGGGACGGAGAGGCTCCTCGGCCACTGTATCGCCTTCTCCGATGCCGAGCCCACTCGGGCCAGGGCGAGAGCCCGGCTGGAGGCGAGGGTGGGCAAGGACCTCGCCAGCCTCCTCGTCTTCGCCCTGTCAGGCGATCACGGCCGTCGCCGGCGAGCGTGCCTGCCAGGGCCCGGGAAGCCGAGTACCCGCACGTAGACGAAAGTCGCAGCCAGGACGAGGGCGCCGACGATAGTAGCCAGGGCGTTGGACACGCCTACTCCCAGCATGAAGGCCCACACGTAGACCCCGAAGAGGAGGGCCCACGCGAAGGCGACGACGCCTGGGGCGATGCTGGGAAGACGGAGGCGCACGAAGCCGATCCTAGACCATTCGGCGGCAGCACGGGCCTCGCTCGCGGCCCAACGGCGAAGGTCGGACAAAAGAGCTCGCCGAGCCGGTGACGCTTTCGTCCACCAACCCCGCTGACGTTCCGCTTGCGCGTAGCGCCCCCAGGGCTAGCTTCATCCTACTCGCGCCCCGTGCTCGGCGCAGGAAAGAATCTACACCGCGAAGGGGGGATGCTCAAGAGCCGCGGGAACGAATCTTCCTGCATTTTGCGCACGACCTCCTGCGCAGGATCGCGAGCGTGCCCGGGATTGATCAAAACGTGGCCGCCCGCAGCCCGGCGGAGATCAAGGCGAGGACGAGGAGAGCCACGGCCAGGCGGTAGAGGACGAACACCCCGTAGGTGTGGTGGCGCACGTACCCGAGCAGGCCGGAGATGGCCGCCATTCCCGTGCCAGCAGCGGCCAGCATGCCGACGAGGAACGGCCCCGCCGACCCAGGGGGGAGCCCGACGAGCAAGACGTCGCTGATCCCCTTGTAGACAGAGGCTCCTAGCACCACCGGGATCAAAAGGAGGAACGAGATCCGCGCCGCCGCGTCCCGATCGAGGCGAAGGAGCCGGGCGGCACTGATGACGATCCCCGACCGAGACACCCCGGGGGCCAGGGCGAGAGCCTGGGCAACGCCGAGAACGAGGCCTTCCCGGTAGGAAAGATCGGACACCGACCGCCCCGTCGCCCGCCGGTCGACGGCAAAGAGCACGAGCGCGAAGAGCCCCAGGAGGAGGGCGATCTGCCAGGGCTCGCCCAGGCGCCGCTCGACCACGCTCTCGCCAGCCGCGCCCACGAGGACGGCCGGAACGGTGGCGATGGCCACGATCCAGGCCAGACGCTCGTCCTCGCTCTCAGCCCGGCGGGCGCAGAGGGAGCGAGCGAAAGCCACAGCCAGACGTGCCGCCTCGCCGGAAAAGTATGTCACTACCGCCACGAGCGTTCCCAGGTGGAGGGCGACGTCGAACGTCTTGTTGAGAGCAGGGTTCTCCTTGAGGGAGGTCCAGTCGGCGAGCCAGGGGACGAGGATGAGGTGCCCCGAGGAGGAGACGGGGAGAAGCTCGGTGGCTCCCTGAACGGCGCCCAGGACGAGCGCCTGCCATCCAGACAGAGAGCCCGGCCTCTCGCCGACGCGAAAACCCGCGAGCGCGAGAGCGGCAAGGAGAGCGCAGGCTGCCCAAAGCATGCTCAGGCGCGCCCTCATCGAGGGAACATCCTACGCGGGACAGGGCGGGGCGGGGAGGCGAGCGCTCGGCCGGGGCGAGCGAGGGACAGGCAGGAGCTGACTTGACATAACGTAGGTTATCGTGCATCGAAGCGAGAGCCGGCATCTTCGCTTTTGTAGCCATCCGGGCTATCCTTAGCGGGCGCCCGCGCTGGGGCGCGAGGGAAGGGTAGAGAGCCCCAGGGAGGATCCCGGAGGTGGAGACCGAGGCACGATGACGAGCGAGCAGCCCGAGCCGACGGTCGACTTCGAGGCCCTGGCTCAGAGCGAGGATTTCCACCTCTTGCTCGAGTCGGCCGAGGCTACCGGCCTCGTACGCGCGTCCGAGCTTTTGGAGGTGCTCGATGCCCATGGTCTCGACCCCCTGGAGATCGACCTCGTCTACCGGGAGCTCGAGGCGCGAGGGATCGACGTCGTCGAGGACGACGGGGGCTCGATCGCCCAGCTTTTGACCGCCCCGGTGGAGACGACCACCGACGCTCTCCAGCTCTTCCTCCGGGAGGCCGGCCGCCACCCGCTGCTGACCGCTGCTCAGGAGGTCGAGCTGGCCAAGCGCATCGAGCGCGGGGACACGGAGGCCAAGGAGAGGATGATCCAGTCGAACTTGCGCCTGGTCGTCTCCATCGCCAAGAACTACCGAAACCAGGGACTCCCCTTCCTCGACCTCATCCAGGAGGGGACGCTGGGGCTCATCCGAGCGGTGGAGAAGTTCGACTGGAGGCGAGGCTACAAGTTCTCGACCTACGCCACCTGGTGGATCAGGCAGGCGGTGGCTCGGGCACTGGCCGACAAGGCCCGCACGATCCGCATGCCGGTCCACATCGTGGAGCGCCTGCAGAAGATGAACCGGGCAGAGCGGAACCTGTGGACCCAGCTTGGCCGGGAGCCGTCCTTGGAGGAGATCGCGGAGGAGGCGAGCCTCCCTCTCCAGCAGGCCCGGGAGGTACGGGCGGCAGCCCGAGCGGCCACCAGCCTCGACCAGCCGGTTGGAGACCAGGAGGAGGCAGTCCTGGGCGACTTCGTGGCCGGGGAGGGGCCGCTTCCGGAGGAGGAGGTGGAGGTCTCCCTTCGTACTCAGGCGCTCAGGCAGGCGCTTGCCGCCCTGAGCGAGCGGGAGCGGCAGGTGCTGGCCCTCCGTTACGGCCTGGGAGAGCAGGAGCCAAAGACGCTCGAGGAGATCGGCCGCCGGCTAGGCTTGACCCGAGAGCGGGTGCGCCAGATCGAGGTTGAGGCTCTCCGCCGACTGGCGACGCTGCGGGAGATCCAAGCTGTCCCCCACTGACCGTTCCCTGCTAGGCCGTCCGCAGGTAGTGGGCAAGGCCGGGAGCTACCGTGCGCAGGGCGCGTAGGGCCCGGCTCTCCAGCTGGCGCACCCGCTCCCGGGTGACCCCGAGCTCGCGGCCGATCTCCTCCAGGGTCTGCTGGGGTCGCCCGGCCAGGCCGTAGCGCCGCTCGAGGAGCTCGCGTAGGCGGGGCTCGATCTGGGCTAGAGCCTGGTCCAGCTCCTGGCGACGGAAGCGCTCTCCCACCACGTCCTCGGGATCGTCCACCGTCGCGTCCTCGATCAGGTCGCCGTACAGGCTGTCCCCCTCCCCCACGGGCGTCTCCAAGCTCAGCGGCTCCTCGATCAGCCGCAGCAGCTCCTTCACCCGGCCCTCAGCAAGGCCGCTCTCGGCCGCGATCTGGGCCGAGGTAGGCTCGTGGCTCAGCCGCTGGGCCAAGATGCGACGAGCCTTCATCACCCGTCGGGCCTGGTCGGCCACGTGCACCGGCAGCCGGATGAGCCGGCCCTGGTCGGCGAGGGCTCGAGTGATGGCCTGGCGGATCCACCAGGTGGCGTAGGTAGAGAGCTTGTAGCCCATCCGGTAGTCGAACTTCTCCACCGCCCTGATCAGTCCCAAGTTTCCCTCTTGGATCAGGTCGAGGAGAGGCACGCTGGCCTTGGTGTAGTTTCTCGTGATTGACATCACAAGACGGAGGTTGGCCTCGATCAGCCGTCGCTTGGCCTCCTCGTCTCCGGCGTCCTTGCGCCGGGCGAGCTCCCGCTCCTCCTCGCGAGTGAGGAGGGGTCCGTCTCCGATCTGGCGCACGTACAGCTTGAGGGGATCGCGGGTCTCCTCGTCCCCGCTATCCTCCTCTCCCGCCTCGTCCTCGACCGAGGGGGTGTCGAGATCGAGGCAGTCGCTGTCGTCGCTTCGGGAGACTGGCTCCGCCATACCGCTCCTGGTATCGGCAGGAGCGAGCGCCAGCCTAAGCGCTCTTTCCTCTCTCCCTGAGCGAGCCGTCGGCTGCGACCTCTACCCCCACTGCAAGCAGGCGCTCCCGCACGAGGAACTGGAAGGTGGCCCAGGCGCCCTTCCTCGCGTCGAGCATGCGGTAGACCTGCCACTCGCTAAGCAGGGTCGGATCGCGCCGGCGGGCCTGGGCCCAGTCGGCGAACTTGGGCAGGCGGCCGAGAGAGCGGGCCAGCCTCGCCCCCTGGTCGATCGCCCGCTCCAGCCGCTCCTCCCCCACCGGCACGTCGAACCCGGCCTGGCGCAAGGCCTCAGCCAGGGAGCCGAATGTGTGCCAGTAGAGAGACTTGGAGGGAACTCGGCCCCGGCGGGCGTCCAAGTCCTTGGCGGTGGGCACCCGCCCGAGCTCCTCGCCCAGCTCGCGCAGGCAGCGCAGAAGCTCCTCCTTGGTGGCGTAGCGGCGAGGGACGAGCCCTGCCCTGCGCTTGGCCTCGTTCCAGCTTCCGAACCGCTCCACCACCGTCTGAGGGTGAATGGAGGCCTCGGGGTCAGCGGCCAGGTCGCGCATGGTGGGCGAGCGCCCCAGCCGCTCGGCGCAGGCACGGAGCTCGGCCAGGATCTGCTCGTCCGTGTAGCGCTTGCGCATCCCCGCCTGGAAGGCGGCCAGGGCGGCCGGGTCGATACGGGCAAGGGCCCGGTAGGCGCGCCGTCTGGCCATGGCAATCAGAATAGAGCGTTCTGTGTGAAGCGCAAGCAGAGCCTGAGCGTCTTGACAGCGCTCAGGAGGCCAGGAGCTGGCCGGGAACGTCCGCTCCCTCGGACACCTGGGCCAGCATGACCTGGTCGAGGGCCTCTAGGCAGCGGGGACAGAACTGGATGCCGGAGCCCCGGCGGAGCTCCGCCAGGGCCTCGGCTGGCGACAGGGCGGGCCGGTAGACGCGGGCCGCAAGCATGGCGTCGAGGGCGTCGGCCAGGTGGATG
>PSLH01000118.1:0-5857 GCA_040289505.1 Thermoleophilia bacterium
CCTTGTTCCGCAGCTTCGCCTCCTTGGGCGGGGAGCGGGGCTGGCGTGCGTGGGACTGGGCATGGGCGCTGAGGGGACTTGTGGACCGGTTTCTTGGAGGCCCGGGGCTGCGCCGAGGTCGTCGCCATCCCAGTGAGCTCCTCCCCGGGGAGGCGGTGGACTTTTGGCGAGTGGAGGAGGTGCACCCTCCCGAGGTGCTACGCCTGCGGGCGGAGATGCGCCTTCCCGGACGGGCCTGGCTGGAGTGGCGGGCTCTGCGAGGAGAACGGGGCAGCCATCTGGTCCAGACCGCCTACTTCGAGCCCAAGGGATTGTTGGGGTTTTTGTACTGGTGGCTGCTCTATCCCGTGCACCGCCGCATCTTCAGCGATCTGGCCCAGGCCATCGCCCGCGAGGCAACGGGTTAGCCACCGCGTAAACGGGTGGCGCCTGGACGAGCACGACCTCGTCTACCTGTTCCTCGACGCCGTCGTCCGCCACGAGGCGCTACAGACGCCGCCGCGACCCTCGGTCAAGGGCGACAATGGAGGCGTGGAGTCGCTCAAAGGGAAGCTGCTCGTGTCCTCCCCTTCGCTCTACGATCCCAATTTCCGGCGCACGGTCGTCCTCATCGGCGAGCACAGCCAGGAGGGAGCAATGGGCGTCGTCCTCAACCGTGCCTCCGACACCACGGTCGGCGAGGCCGTGCCCGACCTCTCCGCTCTGGTCGACGCCGACGAGCCCGTGTTCGTAGGCGGCCCCGTGCAGCCCCAGGCGGTGATCGTGTTGGCCGAGTTCGACGATCCGGAGGCCGCCGCCACGCTCGTCGTGGGCGACATCGGCTTCGCGCGCGCCGACGGAGACCTCGCCCTCCTGGCCGCCTCCACTCGGCGGGCGCGCGTCTTCGCCGGCTATGCCGGCTGGAGCCCTGGGCAGCTGGAGGCCGAGTTGGAGGAGGAGGCGTGGCTGGTCGAGCCCGCCGACGGCCTCGATCTTTTCCCCGAGCCGGGGAGCGACCTCTTCGCCTCGGTGCTCCGGCGCAAGGGCGGCGTCTACCGCATCCTTGCCCTTATGCCGATGGACCCGAGGACGAACTGACAGAGGCCTCCACGGCCGTCGTGGTCTTCGGAGCCGGGGCTTGCTGCCACGCCTGCTCGCGATCGGAGACCGGGCGGATGACGAGCCATCCGCAGAGAGCCGCCAGGGCCAGCCCAGCCAGAGCCACCCGGCTAGCGTCGAGCTGGCTCAGCCATCCCGTGTGCTGGGAGAGGAGCCAGACGGTGCCGCTCCAGATGACGAGGGGACCCACGGCCGATGCCACACGGTTGGCCAGGTTGAAGAAGCCGAAGAACTGGCCCCGCAGCTCGGGCGGGCACAGCCGCAGCATGAATACCCGGTCGGCCGTCCACACCACGCCCAAGGCTACGCCTCCAGCTGGGCTGACGAGCCACACCGTCCACGGCTGCCCGATCGCCGCCGAGAACAGCGAGCAGATGGTGAACACGGGAAGCACCGCCAAGAGCGGCCGCTTGGGGCCAAGCCGCTCCACGAGGAGGCCTCCCCCGACCGCGCCTGCCCCGGCAGCGAGCACGGCCATGCCGATGGCCACGTTCTTGTCCCGCTCCGAGAACCCGCCTAGGCGCTCCATGTACACGGTGAGGAAGGCGCTCGAGGTGGTGATAGCGTCCGAGTAGAGAAAGCGGCCGGCGAGGAACCGGAAGACGGAGGGGTAGCGGCGAGCGTGCTCCAGGCTCTGGCCGAGCTGGGAGAGCGCGTGCCGAAGCACCCTGGCTGGTGGCCCTTGGGCCCGGGGACGGGGCCGCTCGCGGACGAGCAGGAAGGCGGGGAGGGCGAAGGCGAGGTAGAGGAGAGCGGCCGGGATGAAGGCCCGCTGCTTACTTCCTTCTCCCACGATCAGCTCTCCCACAACCCCCAGCCCCACGATCATTCCGGCGAAGCCGAGAGCCACGGCCAGCCCCGACACGCGCCCGCGGGCGTGGCTGGGAGCTACGTCCGCGAGCAGAGGGTCGTAGTGGGCGAGGGCAAGCTGGGCGCAGGCGACCGCGGCCCCGGCGAGCACAAGGAGCGGCACGACGCTCCCTCCGACCGGCACCAGGCCTAGCCCTGCCGCGAAGGCGCACGCTGCCAGGGTGAAGCTAGCCAAGAACGGCTTCCTGCGGCCTGCCTGGTCGGCCAGGGCCCCGGCTAGGGGCATGGCCACGAGCACGAGCAGCACGACCGCTGCCTGGGTCACTGCCACGTACCAGTCGGGACGACCCTGGTCGTTGATGATCCAGTCGGGAATGAAGCGGACGACGAGCAGGAAGCTGAACAGGGAGTAGGCGAAGTCGTACAGGGCCCAGGCGAGAGACCCCGCTCGCCAAGACGAGGAGGAGGTCGGGCTCGTCACCAGCTCAGGGTACGCCGTCAGCGCCGCTCGAGGCAGGCACGCAGCTCGTGAGGCGTCAACGTGCGCCCGCCCAGCTCGTCCGCCTGGGGCACGCAGTCGCGCACAGCCGCGAGCACCGTCTCGGGCGAGTCGGCGAACGGGCTCAGCATCTTGGAGCCCTTGAGCAGGGCCTTCCCCGGCAGGGAAGACGGGTGCACGCTCAGCTGGAGCTCACGGTAGCCCTTGGCTCGCAGGAGCGCGTTCGCCTGCTCGATCGCCTCGCTCACCCGCGTAGCTTCTCACGGAGGAGGTCGCTCACGACCTTGGGGTTCGCCTTCCCGCCCGTCTCCCGCATCACTCGTCCCACGAAGAAGCCGAGGAGACCCTCCTTGCCGCCCCGGTAGGCGGCGACCTCCCGGGGGCTCGCGGCCAAGACCCGCTCCACCACCGGCTCGAGCTGGGCGGCATCGGAGATGGCTGCCTGGGCCAGGTAGGGCTCGACGGAAAAGCTGGGCTCGCCCATCCGAGCGATGGCCTCGTCGAAGGCCGACCGGGGGATGCGCTCCCGGGCCTCGATCAGCTTAGCCAGCTCCACCGGATCCACGTCCTGAGGATCGACCCCCGTCCCAGCCAGCTGGTTCATGATCACGTTCACGGCCGCACGCGCCTCCGCCCCAGCGGCCACCACCCGCTCGTACAGTCGATCGCGGCCGCTGGTGACCAGGGCGAAGGCGGTATCGAAGCCCACCTCGGCCTCCAGCCGACGGATACGCGCCCCCGGAAGCTCCGGGAGCTCCTTTCGCAGACGCTCGAGGAGAGCCGGCGTCGGCTCCAGCGGGACGAGGTCTGGCTCCGGGAAGTAGCGGTAATCCTCCGCCTCCTCCTTGGTGCGGTGCGGCGTCAGCGAGTCAGTGCCGGGGTCGTAGTCGAAGGTCTGCTGCTCGACCGGGCGGCCTAGCTCGTGCAGAGCCACCTGCTCCCGCACGGCCGCCTCGATGCCGCGGCCGATGAAGGTGAACGAGTTCATGTTCTTGAGCTCCCAGCGCGTCCGGTACCCCTCCTCCCCCACCCGACGGACCGAGACGTTAGCGTCGCAGCGCAGGGTCCCCTTCTCCATCTCGGCGTCGGAGATCCCCAGCTCGACGACGGTCTGGCGCAGAAGCTGGAGGAAGCGCTTGGCCTCCTCAGCCGAGCGCAAATCGGGCCGGGTGACGATCTCTACCAACGGGGTGCCGCCCCGGTTGAAGTCGACCAGAGACCGGCCAGCTCCTACGATGCGTCCGCCCACGCCGCCCACGTGCACCGTCTTAGCGGCATCCTCCTCTAGGTGGGCGCGGACGATCCCGACCTCGAGGTCGCCGCTCTCGGTGGGGACGACGAAGCGCCCGTCTACGCACAAGGGCTCGTCGTATTGGGAGATCTGGTAGCCCTTGGGAAGGTCTGGGTAGAAGTAGTTCTTGCGGTGGAAGACGGCTCGGGGAGGGATCCGACAGCCGAGGGCGAGCCCGAGCATGACCGTCCACTCCACCGCCCGCCGGTTGGGCACGGGAAGGGCGCCCGGCATGGCCAAGCAGACAGGGCAAGTGCGCGTGTTCTCGGGCTCGGCGAAGCTCGTGGGGCAGCGACAGAACATCTTCGTCCGCGTCTTCAGCTGGACGTGGATCTCCAGGCCGACGACCGGCTCCCAGAGAGCTAGCTCAGAGACGCTCATAGGCCAACCTTGCCTTTGGTTGTACTTGGTCCTTGAAAACTGAAAGTCCGCCCGCACGCAGTCAGTGAGGGCGTCCGGCGCGGCTCGTACGGTCGCGCCGTGGCTGACCACCGCCGGGAGAGCGCCTCGCTCGCTTGCCCCGTAGAGGGCCCCGATGAGACCAGCGCCTCCCGGCGGTGTGAGGCACCCGGAGCGGCGACAGGGCGTCGCGCGACCGAGCGCCAGCCTATGAGCATCGGCCACGGTACCTCGTCGGTCGGCCCACTTCCAGCACCCCGAGTCGAGGAGGGCAAAAGATGGAGAGGACGGCAGGGATCGACCTGGCCAGCGAGGAGCATCGGCTCTGCGTCGTCGAGCAAGACGGGCGTCGGCGGGAGGAGCGGCGCTACCGGCACAGCGAGGAGGGGATCGCGGCGCTCGTGCGGCGGCTGGTCGAACTCGACGTCGCCCGGGTCGCGATCGAGCGGCCGAACGGGCTGGTCGTCGACCGGCTGCTCGACGCCGGGATCAGCGTCGTGCCCGTGCATCCGAACCAGCTCGCGGCCGCCCGCGACCGCTACCGCTCCGGCGGCGGCAAGTCGGACGGCTTCGACGCCTACGTGCTCGCCGAGCTCGCCCGCACCGACATGCACCGCCTGACCGTGCTCCAGCCCGACGCGGACGAGACGCGGGCGCTGCGGGCTTTGACCCGGGCGCGCGAGGACCTGGTCGAGCAGCGCGTCAGCCTCGCCAACCAGCTGCGCGCGCAGCTGGACGCGTTCTGGCCCGGCGCCGCCCGCATCTTCAGCCAGGTCGACTCGCCGATCTGCCTCGCCTTCCTCGAGCGCTACCCCAGCCCGCAGGACGCCCGCTCGCTCGGCGAGAAGCGGCTCGCCAGCTTCCTCGCCCGCCACGGCTACTGCGGCAGAAAGAGCGCCGCCGAGCTCATCGCCAGGCTGCGCTCCGCCCCCCAGGGCAGGGCGGGCGAGCTGGAAGCGGAGGCCCGCCGGGCAGTCGTGCTCGGATTGGTCGCGGCGCTGAAGCCGCTCGTCGATGAGATCAAGCTCCTGACCAGCGAGATCCGCGGCCTCATCAACGACCACCCTGACGGGGAGATCTTCCGCTCGCTCTTCCGCGACCCCAAGTCGGTCGTCACCGCCGCCGAGCTCTTGGCCGAGATCGGCGACCGCAGGGAACGGCACCCCGCCCGCGACTCGCTGGAGGCGATCGCCGGACAGAGCCCGGTCGCGGTCGAGTCGGGCAAGAAGGAGGTCGCAACCTTCCGCTGGGCTTGCAACAAGACGCTCCGCAGCGCCGTCGGCGTCCTCGCCGACAGCAGCCGCAAGCACAACCCCTGGGCGCGCAAGATCTACCAGGACGCGATCGCCCGCGGCAAAGACCACCCGCACGCGCTCCGCGTCCTCGGCCGCGCCTGGCTGCGCGTCATCTGGCGGATGTGGCAGGACCGCACCCCCTACCACCCCGCCCGGCACGGCAGCCTCAACCGACTCTTGCCGGCAGACGGTTGACACAGGGCGTCTCATCTCGGGTAGGGGTATTCATGTACACCTGGAGCGAGCGGGCAGCCGCCCTCATCCCGGCCTGATCGACGAGGTTCCGCGGGGAGTAACGCCGGTAGCGCACGAAGCCGTACGCCCAGCGCGGCCGTGCGACGGCAGCGGCGACCCGACGCGGGGCGTGAGGTGGGGCGGTAGCCCCATGCCTCTCCGCAGCTCGGCCTCGCGCAGCCCGTAAGCAGGAAGGTCAACGGTTACGAACAGGTAGCCGCCCGCCTCGGC
>PSLH01000119.1:0-207 GCA_040289505.1 Thermoleophilia bacterium
CGGCCAGCGACTGGTCGAGCGCTCGGGCCGCGGCAGCCGCCTCACCCAGGCAGGAAGCGTGCTGGCGGCGCGAAGCGCGCAGGCGCTGGCAGCGCTCCGCGCCGCAGAGGAGGAGCTGGCCGCGCTGGCCGGTCTGCGCACGGGGACGATCCATTTGGGCGCCTCCACCGTGCCCGGCGTCTACCTCCTTCCGGACACGCTCGGCTG
>PSLH01000119.1:239-5845 GCA_040289505.1 Thermoleophilia bacterium
CGGGCGTGACAGTCGAGGTGGAGATCGCCTCCAGCGCCGAGATCCTCGCCCGCCTCCTCGCCGGCCGCGTCCAGCTCGCACTCGTCGGCGCCGGCACCCAGGACGAGCGGATCGTTCTCGAGCCCTTCCTCGAGGACGAGGTGGTGGGAGTGGCAAAGCCGGGACTGCTCGAGCTTCGCGGCGGCACCCTTCTTCCGGAAGCGCTAGCCGAGCACACGCTCCTTGCCCGCGAGCCGGGATCGGGCACGCAGACGCTCGCCGACCAGGAGTTGCGGGCGGTCAGGGTCGAGCCGGCGAGCGTCTGGGAGCTCGGCTCGACCGAGGCGATCAAGCGGGCCGCCCGCGAGGGGTTGGGCGTGGCCTTCCTCTCCCGGTACGCGGTGGCCGAGGAGGTGGAGCGCGGTGACCTGGAGGTGTTCCGCTTGGCCGGCCGCCCCCCACTTCGTCGCACGCTCTCGGTCGCCCATCTCGCCGGCCGCCCGCTCTCACCGGCAGAGCGGGCGTTCGTGGCCACGCTTACCCGCTGCTGCGCCAAGACCGCGAGCTACGCCGCAGCCTGCGTGGCCGCCCGGACCTCCTAGCCGAGCTCGGGCTGGGGCGCGCCCTTCGGCTCGACGCGCACGAGGCTGGCGACGATGGGGATGGCGGCGACGACGAGCAGGGCGCAGAACGGCCACAGCACCTGGTAGCCCTCGGTCGCGTCCAAGTGCGGCTCTAGGACGTCGATGAGGACTCCGGCGACAAGCGGCCCCAAGAGAAGGCCGAGGCCCTTGGTGGTGGTGGCCAGCCCGGAGATGGCGCCCCTGTCCTCGCCCGGCATGAGCTTGAAGAGGAGCGCCCAGGAGAGCGTCATCACCGTCCCCCCAGCGATCGCCACCGGGAAGACGAGGCCGTAGTGCCAGTCGTGCCACTGCTGGGCGACGCTGGCCACGGCCAGGCCGGCCCCGTTCACGACCGAGGCCCACAGCATGACCCGCGCCAGGCCCAGCCGATCGCCGAGCGGGCCAGCGACGAGAGCTGCCACCACGTAGCCGGCAGCGACCGTGGCCAGCACGGCCGAGGAGACGGAAAGCGACTGACCCAGGCCGCGGGTGATGTAGAGGACGACGAAGGTGCGCATGGCGGCGAACGTCCCCTCCGAGCCTACGTTGGCGAGGAGGAAGGAGCGTACGTGCGGCTGGCGGGGAGGATGTGCCAGCTGATCCGGAGGTAGGCACGGATACCCTTGAACATGCGCTGCTCGCCCCCGTCCTCGTGCACCAAGACGACAACCGCCGTGCAGGCCGCAGTGGTCACAAAAGCGGCGAGAAGGAACGGCCCCGCCCGCCACAGGTCGAGCAGGAAACCTCCGCCCACGAGGGCGATGCCGATCGCCGCCCCGCGCAGGACGTGCTGGACGCTCTGCGAGCGTCCGTCCACGCTCTCGTGCAGTAGGTCTGGGTAGAGGCCCCGGTAGGGCGGCTCGGACACGTAGTAGGCGAAGAAGAAGGCGAAAACGACGAGGGCGGTCGTCCAAATGTTGGGCATGAAAGCGAGGAGCGCCAGGGAGAAGCCCATCGGCCCCACGGCAGCGAGCATGAACGGCCGGCGCCTGCCCATCGGCGTCTGGAAGGTGTCGCTCCAGGGGCCGATCACGAGCGGCACGGTGAGCGCGAACAGGCCCTCGGCGGCCAGCACGGCCGCGATCACGGTGCGCGAGTCGGTGAATTGCTCGAGGAGCGGCGGCAGGTAGGCGGCGGTGGTGGTAACCGAGAAGGCGAGGCCGAAGGTGCCCAGGCCGACAATCCAGACGAGCGGGCGGTGGCCGGTCACACCGGCGCCTCGACCGCCTGGGCCGCCAGCCCGTGTGCGAGGAGCGCCACCACCGTCCGCTCGGCCCGGGCCACGTCCTCCTCGCCGTCGGGAAGGCGGCCGAGCACCCAGGCGGTGAGGATCTCCTCGATCGCGCCGTAGAAGATCCAGCTCGCCAGCCGCGCGTCGAGGCCAGGCCGAAGCTCGCCCCGCTTCTGGCCGCAGGCAATGATCCGCTCGATCGCCTCGATGGCATGCCCCAGCTCGTCCACCCGCCGCTGCATCTGGGGGCTGCGGGCGACCTCCCGCACCAGCACGCGCACGAGGTCGGGCTGACGCCGCCAGGAGCGAAGCAGGATGGCGGCCACCTGGCGCAGTTGCTCGCCAGCGGGCTGCCGGGACTCCTCTACCTCTCTCATCGCCTGCAGGAGCTCGCTCCAGGTCTCGCGGAAGATCGTCTCCAGAAGCTCTTCCTTGGAGGAGAAGTAGTGGTAGATGAGCCCGTGAGCGACGCCCGCCTCCTCGGCCACGTCCCCCACCCGGCAGGTGTGGTAGCCCTTGCGGGCGAACACGCGGACGGCAGCGCCCACGATCTGGCGGCGCTTGTCCTCGATGATTGACCGGTCAGTCAATGGAGCAAGGGTAGTGCTAGCGTGCGACCGAGTGCAACCGCTGGCCGGGTTCCTCGTCGTTGAGCTCGCTCATTACCTTCCCGGGCCCTACGCTGGCCGCGAGCTTCTCCGCTTGGGCGCCCGTGTAGTTCGGGTGGAGCCCCCTCGAGGGGACCCGCTTCGCCGTGCCGCCTCGGGATGGCACGAGGCGCTCAACGCAGGAAAGGAGTCGGTCGTCTGCGACTTGAAGAGCGACCTTGTTTTTGCCCAGGCGCTGTGCGAGCGGGCAGACGTCGTTCTCGACGGCTTCCGGCCTGGCGCGCTCGAGCGGGCGGGACTGCAGCCGCCAGAGCGGGTCGTGTGGTGCTCGATCACGGGCTTCGGCGCCCAGGGGCCGCACGCGCTGCGAGCGGGTCATGACCTCAACTACCTGGGCTACGCCGGGGTCCTGGCCGATACGGCGCCGGGGCTGCCGCCGGTCCCCATCGCCGATCTGGCAGCGGGGGCGCTGGCGGCCACGTGCGAGGTCCTGGCCGCTCTTCTCGATCGAGCCAGGGGCGGCCGGCCGGGGCGACGGCTGGTCATCTCCATGACGCACGGCGCCCACCGCCTCGCCTCGCACCGGCTGAGCGGCGAGCCCCTGCCCCGACTTCTCACCGGCGGTCTTGCCTGCTACCGGATGTACGCGACCGCCGACGGGCGGTTCCTGACCGTGGCCGCTCTGGAGGAGAAGTTCTTCCGCCGCCTGTGCCAGATCCTAGGACTTCCCCACCTCGCGAGTCGCCAGTACGATCCAGCTTCCCAGGAGGAGATCGGGGAGGCGCTGTCCCGAGCCCTCGCTACGCGATCCCTCGACGAGTGGCTCCAGCTATTCGACGGCGAGGACGTCTGCGTAGGGCCGGTGTGGACGCTCGAGGAGGCGGCGGAAGAGCTCGGCTCGCCACGGGCCGCGCCCCCGCCCTGGGCGAGCACACCGACGCCTGGCGGCGCGAGCTCGGTCTGTGATGCCGGCCTCCGCCATCGCGCTCGGGCAGCTCTTAGAGTCCAAGGGCGGCCGGCAGTTCCGTGAGCGACTGGATGCGGTCACAAGCTGTCGGGAAGAGCCCCGCACGGTCGAGCAAGATCGCCCGCAGGCCCGCTGCTCGCGCTCCCTCGACGTCGTCTCGGAGCGAGTCTCCGACCATCACCGCCTCGACCGGCTCCACGCCCAGAAGCTCGAGAGCCGCCTGGAAGATGAGCGGGCTCGGCTTCACCTTGCCCAAGGCGCCCGACGACACCCACGCGTCCACGTCCAGGCTGTGGTGGGAGACGAACGCGCCCAGGTCGCGGCTCGTGTTGGAGACGAGCCCGAGCTTGAGCCCCCGCCGGCGGAGCTCGCTCAGCGTCGGCCCCACGTCCTCGTATACCTCGAAGTTTCTTGCTTCCTCCCAGCCGCGCACGATTCTGCGCGCTACCTCGCGCACAGCCGGCCCTCGTCCGCCCATCCCCCGGACGATGTCCTCGGTGAAGCGCAGCCACACGGCCTCGTCGTGCTCTAGCTCGGGATGGACGCGCAAATCCTCGATGGCCGCCGCCCGAGCCGCGCGGTAGCGCTCGGGATCGAGCACGAGGCCGTACTCCCGCCCCAGTCGCTCGTAGCCAGCCGGCCCCAGCTCTGGGCCTGGCCGACAGAGGGTGAAGTCGACGTCGAAGAGGACTGCCCGCAGGCTCACACCGGAGCCGGCCAGCGGTAGGCCTGGGGCCGGCGGCTTCTCAAGGAGGGGAAGCGAGAGCGAATCGACTCGAGCGCGGAGCGGTCGAGCTCGGCCACGACCACTGTCTCCTCGTCGGGTGCCTGGGCGAGGACGATCCCCCAGGGATTCACGATCGAGGAGCGGCCGAAGCTGAGCCTCCCTGGCAGCGTCTCTCCCACCTGGGCGGCGGCAGCCACGTAGCACTGGTTCTCCACCGCTCGAGCCCGCAGGAGAAGCTCCCAGTGGTCCTTGCCCGTATAGAGCGTGAAGTGGGCGGGCACCGTGAAAAGGAGCGCCCCCTCGAGGGCGAGGATCCGGTACAGCTCGGGGAAGCGGATGTCGTAGCAGACGGTGAGACCGGTCGGCCAGCCCTCGATCTCAGTCAGGACCGGCTCCTGGCCCGGCTCCTCCGAGTCGGACTCCCGGTAGATGTGCCCTCCTGCCTCGACGTCGAACAGGTGGATCTTGCGGTAGACAGCCGCAATCTCGCCCTCGGGGTCGAAGACGAGGCAGGTGTTGGAGAGCTTGTCGCGGCCTTCTCGCCGCTCGACGATCGAGCCGCCGACCAGGGCGATCCCATGGCGACGCGCCCACGCGCGCATGGCCTCGATCGACTCGCCTCCGTCCAGCGGCTCAGCGGCCGCGTGGAGAGCCTCCGGATCGCCGATCGCGTTCCACTTCTCGGGCAGGACGACGAGGTCGGCGCCGGCGGACGCAGCTTGAGCCACGAGTCTCTCTGCCTTCTCCAGGTTGGCCGCCTTGTCCGCACGGCTCGTCATCTGCACGCAGGCAACGCGGATACGCTCGGCCACGTGTTGAGGATACAGCGCTCCGGCATGGTCTCTTGCCGGGTGCCGCAAATCCGCGAAACCAAGCTGAAGGCCGCTACTTTGGCGGTGGCGTCCCATCGTCCGGGTGAAATCGCTCGGACGTAGCTCCGCTTGGACGAGATCCTACGCTGCGATCACCTCCTCGGTCGTTGACGGTTGATCGGGCTCGCTGGTTTGCCCGCGGCGCAGCCGTTCGATCTCGGCGACCGCTCGCGGCGTCATCGTGATCCCGCGCCAGCCCGGCTGGCGCGCTCGAGCACGGCCCAGACGAGCGAGAGGGCCGAGGTCTCGCCAGGGAAGCGGCCGATCACCTTCGTCCGCTGCCTGACCTCGACGAAGGCGCGCTCGAGCGAGTTGGTATCCCGTATGAAAGGCGGTAGACGCCTGCCTGGTCCCATCACCGTCTCGACGCCTGTGGCGTCCGGGCTGGGGAGTACGGCGCGACCGTCCGGGACGGGGGCATCCGGGAGCAAGCGCAGGTCGGGAAGGCCGCTCTTCGTTCGATGGGCTTCGAGCCCGTGGTAGTTACTTGGCCGCCCCTGCGACTTGCCCGGATGCGCTGCGAGCGGGAATCCGTAGGTGTCGTTTGCCCGCCTGTGCTCCTCACTCCAACACGGCTGATGGAAGGAGGGAGCATGCGA
>PSLH01000120.1:0-412 GCA_040289505.1 Thermoleophilia bacterium
CTCCTCCCAGCCTCGGCCTCGGCGGGGCCAGCGGTCGAGGACAACCGGGAGAGAGCTTGCCCAGCGGCGAGCAGGACGGCACCACCGCTCGGCTTCCAACGTCCAGCGACCGTCGGGAGAGACGAGCGGCAGCGTCAGCCCTAGCTCGGGCACGTGGAGGCGATCGAGGCGAGGTCGCTCCTCGTCCCTGTCGAGGCCGACAAGCTGTAGGAGGGCGCGGCGGAGGGCGCGCTCCACGCCTTTGCCCAGGGCGATTCCCACCCCGATGATCTCTCCTGTCGCCTGACCGTGGCCGACGAAGGGCAGGGCGAGGAAGGCGCACCTCTCCTCGGGCGGGATGGAATCGCGGTGTCCGTGCAGCGGTGCGAGGGTGCTCTCTTCGAACGGGGGCCAGGGATCTCCGTGACGGGGC
>PSLH01000120.1:479-5767 GCA_040289505.1 Thermoleophilia bacterium
CCGGCGACGCCAGCGCCTGGTCGAAATCCCAGACATAAAAGCCGGTCGTAGGGGCCCTCGACGGGTCGCTCGATGCCCGCCGACGGCGCCTGTGCCTTCTCCTCCACGTAAGGGATGGCCATGGACACCGTGTCCGCTTGCTCATCGGAGTCGAAAGCGGCACGTAGAGCGTCCAGATACCCTTCGTAGGGGACACGGAGGAGGTAAGGGCCGCTGGGAGCGGGAACGAAACGCCGCCACGGCTGCGCAGGCGCGCTCTCTGCCTCTGCCTGCACTGTCATTCGCGCCATCCCAGCTGGCCGGCCTAGGTAGCTCGTCCGCGCGGCCAAGGAACGAAGCGACGCGAGAACCTGAGACTCAGGATGCCCCTGGGGCCAGACCACCCAGAACCTGGGTACAGCGGGAAGCGCCCGAGCCCATCGTCGTTGGACACTCACCCGGCCGAGGTACGTGGCACCGTGCCGCTTCTGCTCGATGGCGTTCGTGGGGACATGCGTCCGGAGGACGCTCTCAGACGCATGCGGGCATAGAACGAGCGGTGGATCCTGGCGCTCGAGCCAGCGTAGGGCCTCGAAGTCTCTCTCGCCCTCGGCCACCGACACCAGAGCGCAAAACAGGCGCGCCGGATGCGGGGGCCACTCCGCTCGCTTGCCGCCTATTCCAGCCTCGTAGGTGCCAGTGAGTAGCTCGACTTCGATGGATAGGCCCATCGCCCAACCCGGCTAGGTGTCCGCCTCATCTCCGATAGCAGTGAAGAAGGCTGCGTCGAACGCCTGCTGGAGGTTCGCCCTCGGCCGCAGGCACACCGGCTCGCTATGCCACGCGAGGCCGCGCTCTTCGGCTCTGGCCACGGCGTACTCGACCAGCGTGTACGCAGTCTTGGCGTCGACATCGAGCGGCTCCTCCTCGCCCCCGTCACGAATCCAGACGATTCTCTCGTCCACTCGCGCAAGCTCGCAGCCCGAGCGGAGGAACAGCCCTGAACCGCCGAAAGCAAGCCGATCGCCGAGAATGGCGAGGGCTGCCAAGACCGCCCTCCCTGTCTGGGCAGCCTCGCGGTCCTCACCGAGACGGATGCGCCCAATCCCCACGAACGAGAGAAGGGCAAGCCGCTCGATCTCCGAGACCGAGACGCCCCCAGGAAGGGGCTCTCCTCGCCGGTTGCGCGAGCTGGGCGGAATCGAACCCAGGCCAAGCTCAGACAGCTTGCTCTTTCCGTTTGGGTCGATCTTCCAGCTTCTACCGCTGTCGGTGACGCTCACCTTCTGCGCGCCCGAAGTGAGAAGGTCGTAGCGTCCCGCCGCCCGGACTCCCCCTTGTGGATCCCAGCCTACGACTTCGGACGTGTACACGCGCGGGAAGCGGGCGGCCAGGCGGAGGCCGCGGTGAGAGTCCCAGATGCCGTAGATGAGATCGGTCGGAGCGTATCGGTAGAGGGCAAGCGCATTGCCTGCCGTGGCCCCACCGAGCTCGGCTCCAATCGTGGTATCAGGGAACGCCGTCCCGGCGTCATCCTCGGCGTTGAGGAAGTAGGCGTCGCAGCTCCTGTGGGGAGCTGTGAGACTGGTCATGCGTAGCTTGCGCCCGTGGATCTCTCCCCCAAGAACGAGATGCGGGATCCAGAGGCGCTCTTCGTCGATGGCTGCCTGCAGCGCCTCCTCGCAGCGGTTGGCCTGCGACTGTCGGCTATCGATCAGAACTGTCGAGCGGAGGGTGCCATCCGGGAGCCTGCGCTGCTCGACGAGGTACGGATCGAGATACGAATCGCTCCGCCGGTCCTCGATCGGGTACGTGGGGGGCGAGATCTTCGCCCCCTCCCCTGCGGCAGGGACGTACCGAGCTCTGATCCGGATCCCAACATCGGCCGCGCCAGGGCTTGTCCCAGACAGGAGTCGCTCATAGAGATTCTCCACCATCGTTCGGCCCTCCTCGGTGTGCATGTCGTGACTCGGGACCTCTCGGGAGTCGTGCGCTGTTTATCACGAGTTCCGAGCCTTTCTCTTACTCCCGCTCGGTGACGAACTGACGGGCAGCGCCGCGCTCCCCATCGGACAGCAGGGACGGGCGGAGGGGCCGCTTCTATTGCCGGGCTCTCCAGCGGCTCGACACAACCTCTTCCGCTCACGATGAGGGCGAGCGCTCTCACGGAAGACCCTCCTCTCGCGGTGCTAGCGCCTCCTCCACCGCCTGGCGTACGCGGGCGACTAATGCGGGGTCGGCGCAGTCGACGTCAAGGGCGTAGGCAGAGTCGACCGCGCGCAAAGCGATCTCGGCGTGGGGGCTGGAGAAGATCACCTCCTCCTCGATCTCGGCGAGAAGGGGGGCCTGGGGCAGGACGGACGTCACCGCCTGGGCCAGGGCCTCCAGACGGGGGCGCTGCTGGCCGAGCTGGAGGCGGTGGCGAGGGGCGAACAAGGGCACGTCGCAGCGCACTGGCATGGCCACCATCTGGCCGGCGCAGATGCAGACCCCGGTCTCGAGCTGGGGAAGCTCGGCCAGGAACGACTCGCCAGCCGCCTCGAACGACTCGCGCACGTACTGGAGGTCCTCGACGTTGGCCAAGCGAAAGACGAGCTGGCTCCCCATTTGGGCGAGGACGTCCTTCGCCACCCGGCTGGGGCGCTGGGACACGATCGCAAGCCCCAGCCCGAACTTCCGTCCCTCCACGGCCACCGAAGTCAGCGCGTCCAGCGACCCGTGAGTCCGGGCCTGGGCCATGAACCCGGTGGTGCGCTCGGGGATGTAGTTGTGGGCCTCGTCCACGACGAGGAGGGCGGGGACGCCGGGTTGGGCCGCCTTGGCCTGCGAGAAGAGCCAACGGGCGAGGACGGCGCACTTCTTGGCTCGCACCTCGAAGGTGGCCGTCGCGCGCAGGTCGAGGACGTAAAGGCCGGGCTCGTCCAGGCCAGGCGCACCGTCTCCGTCGGCAGTCACGATCCGGGGCTCCTCCGCCCCTAGGCAGTAGCGGTCGGGATCGGCCCGCACGGCCTCGGCGATCTCCTGGACGGTGTCGTTCGTCGACTGCGCTAGGATCTCGGCGGCCTGGGCGGGGTCGCGGGTCTGGCGGGCGGCCGCTCGCAGCTCCCTCTTCACCGCCGCGGTCATGCGGTCGATGTCGAAGTGCTCCTTGACCATATCCGGGTCCAGGAGGTCGACCTTGTCGGGGATGGCGACGTCGATGGCGCGGCCAGGAAGCGTGCCGTCGAGGTACTCCCCGTGGGTATCGACGACGAACAGGCGCAGAGAACGAGCCTCGCCCAGGGCCCGCAGCAGGTGCTTGACCGCGTTCGACTTGCCTGAGCCCGTCATGCCCAGCACGGCCAGGTGCGTGGCCAGGATGGCGTCGGAGCGAAGCCACACGCCCACCTCCGGGTGGTGCTGCATCCGCCCCAGGCGAACGTCGCCGTCGCCGAACAGCGCCCGCAGCAGCCCCACCGAGGGCGCCCGCACGTCTGATCCGGGCGAGACGGGGGCAGGGGTCGAGCGCAGCCCGCCCGGGCCGACCTCCCGCAGCACCCGCGCCCGAGCCACGTGGAAAACGCTCTCGGGCCGGAAGTATGTCTTGGCTACGAGAAAGCCGTGGTCCTTGACCGGGTGGGAGAAGAGGGAGGGAAGGTCGGGGACAGTGACCCGCCGGGGTGGGGCGCCGCTCAGGCCTTGGGTGAGAAACATCTCCTCGGTCATCTGGGGAAAGGACTGGTTGTAGGCGGTCAGCTCCACCACTTCGGCCACCACCTCCCGCCCCGGTCGGTCGCTGGCGGCTACGAGCTGCCCGCAGGCAACCTCGCGGACGCACACGAACCGGAACTCGCGGACGCGAGGAAAGTCCATGACCACGCCCAGGAGGTCGGGAGCGATCTCGTCGGCGGCGTCCCAGATCGTCTGGAAGTGGGCGGCGGCCTCGGCCACGGCTGGCTCTCCCTCCAGGAGCACCCCACCCTCCTCGTTCCGCCACTCCGGGCGCGACTCGTAGCCGTAGCCGCCACGTCGGGTCAGGTTGCTGGAGCCGACGAGGGCCCGATCGCCGTCGGCGATGACGAGCTTGGCGTGGAGTCGACGCGAGTAGCGGACGCGCACTCCCTCCGCAGCCAGGGCCTCCAAGGCGGCAAGATCGGTGATGCGGAGGTCGTCCTCCTCGGCTACCCGGTAGACGAGGCGTACCGAGAGCTGGCCGTCGCGAACGCGGGGGAGGATCTCGCCCACGAGCTTCTGGAGGGGAAGCGTCTCCACCCAGGGAGAGGCGATGTCGAGCGTCGCTTTGGCCGATCGGGCGAGCTCGCGCGCCCGGCGATCGATCTGGTCCTGGGTGACGTACGTCGCAGACAATGCGGCGGCAAGCGTGTTCTACACCGTCTTCGTGTTCTACACCGTCTTGCCTCGCTAGTCACGCTGCTCGCGGGAATCTCTTACGAAGCCTTCGCGGCCTCCTGCCGCTGCTTGTCGAAGTAGCGGCGCAGGCCGAGGTAGGACTGCCAGAAGGGAGCGGCTTTCTCCCAGACGTCGGAGTCGTCGCCCACCCGTTCGAGCAGCTCGTCGCGGGCAGCGCGCACGAACTCCTCCTCGCTCGCCCCTGCTCGCACTCGCTCGGCCCAGCGATGGAGCTCCTCGCGCACGAGAGCGAGGTGGTCGAGAGGATCGTCCACCACTCCGAAGTGGGGAAGGGCGATACGGGCGGGCGAGCGGCGCTCGATCTCGCGCAAAGTCGCCCCCCAGGCATCGAGATCGACGTCGGGAGGCGGCGACACCGGCAGCACGTGCCGAGTAGGCACGATGCGGACGCCGGTCGCGTCGCCGGCGTAGAGCGTCCCCTCCTGGTCGAGGAAGCACACGTGGTGGGAGGCGTGGCCGGGGCTGGGGAAGCAGTCGAGGCCGAGGACGCGATCGCCGGCCGGATGCACGTTCGCCTCCGGCACCGGCGCCAGCTCGCCCCACAGGGGGTCGAAGGTCTCGCCGTACAGCCGCCGGGCGCTTCGCTCCAGCCGTGCGGGATCGATCAGGTGGGGGGCGCCAACCGGCGACACGTGAACCTGCAGATGCGGGTGCTCGCGCACGAGCACCCCGGCCGCGCCCGCGTGGTCGAGGTGGATGTGCGTGAGCAGGAGATGGTGGACGTCGGTGAGCGTGAGCCCCCGATCCGCCAGGCCGCGCCGAAGCTCGGGGATGGACACGGTCGGCCCGCAGTCGACGAGCGCCGGCCCGTCCGTGGTCTCGATCAGGTAGACGCCGATGACGCGCTCGGTCGCCTGGTGGCGGAGATCGATCGGCTCGAGCACACGACGATCTTAAGG
>PSLH01000121.1:0-538 GCA_040289505.1 Thermoleophilia bacterium
TGGGCGAAGGCGAGCGCGTCGCCGCGGCTCTCGCCCAAAAACCGCGCCGCTCCAGGGCGGACGTGCCGGTGCTCGGCCCCCTCGGCGCCGGCGTGCATGGGGACGACGACGTGGGCGCCGGGTACCTGCCCTCCCGAGCAGGCGGACGGCGGCGGCGATGTCGCGCAGGTCTTCCGCCCAGAGATAGGAAGTAAAGGCGACCACAGCGACGCGCACGCTCGCCACCCGGAGGTGGGCGATCTGGCCTGGAAGGCCGGTATGGCGAAGGCCGGCCCGGGCGAGGGCGGCGACTGTCTCCGTTTGACCTCCGCGTCCGTCGTCGAGCGCGTCGTTGTTGGCCACAGAGAGGACGGTGAAGCCCGCCTGGAACAGACGCCGGGCCTAGGACGAAGGGGCGCGGAAGGCGTAGCATCCAGCGCTTCCCTGGTGCACTTCGAGACCCCTGGGGGCCAGCGTGCCTTCCAGGTTGCCGAGCGCGACGTCGGCGGCGAGGGCTCGCCTGATACCGAGGGAGGAGAAGCCCGCGCCGCCGTCGGCG
>PSLH01000121.1:598-5747 GCA_040289505.1 Thermoleophilia bacterium
TGATGCCTGCCGCTCGCTCGCCCAGCAACGAGCGCGATCTCGACCGAGGCGAGGAAAGGAGAAGACGCGGGTCGCGGAAGCCACGGAGAACGCAGCGAGGGGCGGCTCCGGCCGCCCCTCGCTTGACCGGGAAGGGAGTAGAGGAGAGTTCTCGAGGCAGCTAGCCGTTCCTGCGGGCGAAGAAGACCGCGCTTCGAAACAGCCGCTTGGCGTTGCGGAGCTGCTTGTCCGTGAGGGGAATGAAGCGCGCCTTCTTGGCGATCTCGCGCTCGTTGTCGAGGATGTACTTGATGAAGGCCTGAACTTCGGGCCGCTTGAACGAGGCGAGCTTGACGTAGATGAAGAGCGGCCGCCCTAGGGGCTTGTAGGTCCCGTTCTGTACCGTCTTCACGCTGGGGCGGACACAGCCTTTGCCCGCGTCGATAGCGAGAAGATTGAGCTTGTCCTGATTCTCCTCGTAGTAGGAGAAGCCGAAATAGCCGAGGCCGCCTTTCTCGTTGGCCACGCCCTGGACAGTGACGTTGTCGTCCTCGGTCGCCTGGTAGTCCGAGCGGCTGGCGCGAGCCTTGCCCACGATCGCCTCGGTGAAGTAGTCGAACGTGCCTGAATCGGTGCCCGGTCCGAAGAGCTTGAGCGGCACGTCAGGGAAGCCAGGCCGGACTTCCTTCCAGTTGCCGATCGTGGAGCCTGGCTCCCAAATCCGCTTGAGCTCGCCCACCGTCAGGCACGTAGCCCAGGTATTCTGCTTGTTGACCACCACCGATATGCCGTCGTTGGCCACGGCGAAGGCGATGTACCGGATGCCATTCTCGCGACAGGTCTTAGCCTCGGTCGCCTGCTTGATCGGCCGGGAGGCGTTGGAGATGTCGGTTTCCCCCCGGCAGAAGCGCTCGAAGCCGCCTCCGGTCCCGGAGATGCCGACCGTGATCCGCACCTTGGGGTGGAGCTTCATGAACCCTTCTGCAGCGGCGGTAGTGTAGGGGCCGACGGTGCTGGAGCCGTCGGCGCTGATCGATCCCTTGAGCTCCCTGGTCGAGGCGGAGACGCCTGTCGCCAAGGCCAGGGAAAAAGCAAGAGCGCAAGCGATCGCGCGTCCGATTCGCATCTCGGGCTTACCTCCTGAAGGTCGTTGACTCGTTCGCGGCCAGTCTCGCTGCCATGAAAGCGGTCGTGGGAAGCAGAGCGGTGACGCTTCGGTGACGGTCCGGTGACGCGCGCTACTCGTCCTCGCTCCCTGGGTGGGAGGCGTCCGTAAACTCCCGCAGCTCCCCGGTGACGAGGTAGGCCGTCTGCTCGCCGATGTCCACGGCGTGGTCGCCGATCCGCTCGAGACAGCGGGAGATGACGAGCATGCGCAGCCCCCACTCCCGCCGGTCGGGGTCGGAGCCGAGGTCGAGGATCCGCCCCACCAGCCGACGGTTGGCCCGGTCGATAAGCTCGTCCATCTCCACCAGAGACTCGGCGCCGGCGACATCTCGGCCGGCGAGAGCCTGCATGGCCACGCGGAGCATGGTCTCCGCCCGCTCGCCCATCTCTCGGAAGCTCGCGACCACGGCCGGATCGGCTGGGCTGGAGGCGACGAGCTTGGCCAGCTTGCACATAGTCACGCAGAGGTCCGCTGCCCGCTCCAAGTGGAGGTTCACGTGCAGGGAAGCGAGGACCAGGCGAAGGTCGCGAGCGACGGGGGTCTGGCGGGCGAGGAGCTCCTCTACGTCCTGCTCGAGGGCGAGGTAGGCGCGATCGACCTCGTCGTCGAAGGCGATGATCTCGTCGGCGAGCTCGAGGTCTTGCTCCGTGAGGACGGCGATCGCCCCCCTGAGGGAGCGCAGCACCAGCTCTGCCTCCTCCTGGAGGGCTTCCTCCAGCCGGTCGAGCTCCTCCTGGAGGGTGGCCCGCACTAGCCGAACCTCCCCGTCACGTAGCCCTCGGTGCGGGGGTCTGCAGGCTGGGTGAAGATCTTCTCGGTTCGGTCGTACTCGACCAAGATCCCGGCCCGCTCTCCCTCGGGGCCGACGTCGACGCTGAAGAAGGCGGTCATGTCGGCTACGCGGGCTGCCTGCTGCATGTTGTGAGTGACGATGACGATGGTGTACTCCCGCTTGAGCTCGTGCATCAAGTCCTCGATAGCGGCGGTAGCGATGGGGTCGAGGGCGGAGGCAGGCTCGTCCATGAGGATCACCTCTGGCTCCACCGCCAGGCAGCGAGCGATGCAGAGGCGCTGCTGCTGGCCCCCCGAGAGGGTGAGCGCGCTCGCGTCCAGACGGTCCTTGACCTCCTCCCACAGCGCCGCCTGTCGCAGGGCCCGCTCCACCCTGGCGCCCAAGTCCTCCCTCAGGCCGAGGACGCGCGGCCCGAAGGCGACGTTGTCGAAGATCGACTTGGGGAACGGGTTTGGCTTCTGGAACACCATCCCGATCCGCCGCCGTACCTCGACCGGATCGACCTCGGCGGCGTACAGATCCTGGCCGTGGTAGAGGATCGTCCCTCGCACCTTGGCCCCCGGAATGAGGTCGTTCATCCGGTTGAGGCAGCGGATGAAGGTGCTCTTCCCGCATCCCGAGGGGCCGATGATGGCCGTGATCAGGCGAGCCTGGATGTCGAGGGAGATCCCCTTCAGGGCTGCCTTGCCGCTATAGAGGACGGAGACGTCGCGGAGCTCGAATACGCAAGAGGGTCGCTCGACCTGGGCAGAGGGCCGGCGCTCGAGCAGGCGGGCAGGATCGACGATGGCTACCACCTCCGCTGGGCGCGGTCGCGAATCCAGATCGCCGCGGCGTTCAAGGAGAGGACGAGGGCAAGGAGGAGGAGGATGGCGGCTGCCGCCAAACGCCGGAACTCGGCCTGGGGCTGGCGGATCCAGTTGTAGATCTGGACCGGGAGGGCGGTGAAGGGGCCAAGGAGGGTGGGATCGAAGGCGATGAACGTGAGAGCGCCGATCATGAGCAAGGGGGCGGTCTCGCCGAGGCCGCGAGAGAGGGCGAGGATGGTGCCGGTGGCGATACCGGGGAGGGCGGCTGGCAGCACCTGGCGGGAGACGACCTGCCAGCGCGTCGCGCCCAAAGCGTAGGCCCCTTGGCGGATAGAGTCGGAAACGGCCCGGATCGCCTCCCGGGAGGCGATGATCACCGTGGGTAGGGTGAGGAGGGCGAGGATGATGGCCCCGGCCAAGAGCACGCGCCCCAGCCCCGCTCCGCGCACGATGAAGGCGAGCCCTAGGATGCCGTAGACGATGGAGGGGACGCCGGCCAAGTTCTGGATGGCGATCTCGAGGAGGCGGTTGTACCACCGCTCCTTGCGCGCGTACTCCTCCAGGTAGACGGCGCTGGCCACCCCTACGGGGACGACCATGGCCAGAAGGAGCAGACCGAGGTAGATGGTGGCCAGGATGGCAGGACGGGCGCCTGCTACCGCCGGGTCGGCCGATGGAGCCTGGGTGAGCAGGCGCCAGGTGACCCAGCCCGCTCCGTCGTGGATCACGTCAGCAAGGAGGGCGACGAGGGCTGCCATGCCCACGGCCAGGGAGGAGAGAAGGAGGGCGGCGAAGGCGAGCTCGCTCCCTCGTCGACTGCGGGTATCGCCGAGCCCTCTCACTCGTATACCTCTCGAAACCGGCGAACAAGACGGATGGCGACCAGGTTCATGGCCAGGGTGATCGCGAACAGGGTGAGGCCGACGGCGAAGATGGTCTTGTACGCGGTGGAGCCTGTGGGCACGTCGCCCTGGGCGGTAGCGCCGATGAAGGCGGTGAGGGTCTCGATCGACTGCCTGGGGTCGAAGGTGATGCGGGCCATCTGGCCAGCGGCGATGAGCACGATCATCGTCTCCCCCACCGCCCGGGAGATGGCGAGGACGAAGCTGGCCACGATGCCGGAGGCAGCAGCAGGGACGACGATGCGGGTCGCCACCTGCCTACGGGTCGCGCCCAGGGCGTAGCCTCCGTCCCGGAGCTCGCGGGGAACAGCGAACATAGCGTCCTCGGAGAGGGACGCCACGGTGGGGATGAGCATCACCCCCATGACGAGGCCGGCAGAGAGGGTGTTGAAGACCTCCACGCCGAGCCCGAGGTCGCGGAGAAAAGGCGTGACGAACGTGAGCGCGAAGTAGCCGTAGACGACCGTGGGAATGCCGGCCAAGATCTCGAGCGCCGGCTTCAGCGCGCGCCGCATTCGCTCGCCTGCGTACTCGCTGAGGAAGACAGCCACCCCCAGCCCAAGAGGTAAGGCGATGAGGCAGGCCCAGAAGGTGACGCTCAGGGTACCCACGAGCAGAGGGAGGACACCGAAGGAGGCGGGCTCGAAGAGCGGCGCCCAGGTCGTTCCGGTCAGGAAGCGCCAAGGGGAGACCTGGCGGAAGAAGTCGATGGCGGGGGCGAGCAAGGCGACGACGATCGCCACCGTGGTAGCGACGGAGACGAGCGCGCAGGCGAGCAGCCCGGCCGCGATCGCTCGCTCGCCGTAGCGGGGGCGGGAAGCCCGCAGGGATCTCGCTGGCAGGGCTTCGAGCGCCATCCCGGGCAGTCTTGCCTGTGCCCGCTCTCCCGTGGGTAGCCGCCTCGTGAACGTGCGGTGACGATCTGGTGAACAGGGGTCTGAACAGGGGTCAGGTCTTGCATTACGCATAAGGCCTGATTGGGGGTATCGATCTAGCCGGAGTAAGATGGGCGGATCGCCAGTCTTGAAGCCGGGAAGCACTATCCACGCTCGTTGGGCGAGGTGCAGGCGTGGTTTCGGACGGACGCTGACTGTCTGGACTACCTGGAGTAGCTGCGTTCCGGCGGGGTTTGTCTGCTCGGAGTGCGGTCACTCGAAGGCGTGGGCGCTTGGGGACGGGCGCTATGAATGCTGCGAGTGCCACGAGCGGACCTCGTCGACGGCCGGCACGATCTTCGACAAGACGCGCACGCTGCTGGCTGTTTGCCTCGCAGAAGGACGGGATGTCGGCGCTGTCGCTCAAGCGTGCGCTCGAGATCGGCTCCTCCCAGACCGCCTGGGCGATGCTGCACCGGCTGCGCTCGGTGCTGGTGCGGCCGGGGCGGGATAGGCTGGCCGGGAGGGCTGAGGTCGACGAGACCTACATCGGCGGGGAGGAGCCGGGGCTCGCCGGCGGGCGCGCCCGCGGTAAGAAGGTCCTGACCGGGATCGCGGTCGAG
>PSLH01000122.1:0-5729 GCA_040289505.1 Thermoleophilia bacterium
AGGACGACGGCGTACTCGGCCATCGTCTGACCCTCCTCACGAGCGAGCCTGAGGCGAGCCTTGAGGGCGTTCAGCACGGGATACACCTCCCTTCGTTCATCACGGCGCGATCACGACGGCGCCGACTGCCTTGAACCTGGTCTCCATGTCGTCGAGGCGATGGGCGCCGAGCATCCCTCAGGCGAGGGATCGCTGGCATCGGCCGATGCGGGAAATCTGGGCTCACGCATGTCGACGCCGCGCCCTGCCTTGTCAGCGCTCGGCGAGAGCGCGGCGTCGACTTTGCGGTGGGCTACAGAAGGCTGGTCACGTTGTTGACCGCGCCCTGGATGCCGCCAGAGAGGGCGGTGAACACCGCCACGGTCGCGACCGTGATTACGGCCAGGACGACGGCGTACTCAGCCATCGTCTGACCCTCCTCACGCCGGATGCGCGCCTTGAGACGAGTCAGCACGGAGTCACCTCCTTTCCCGGTGTCGAGGCGCGAATGGCGCCGGCTTCCAGCGTCGACGCTTTTGCCATCGGCAGGTCTCGACCCTGCGCCATCCCCCCCTCTGAGGATTGGCCCAAAAAGCGGCGACCGCTCAGGTACCCTCAAGGCCGTGACCGGGAGGACCGCGCGCGTGCGCGCCGAGGAGGGGACGGTCGTGTGCGAGCGCTGCCTCCTCGCCGACAGCCCCTGGCTTCGTATGAAGGGCCTCTTGGGCCGCTCCGCGCTGGCTGAGGAGGAGGGCGTCCTCCTGCGGCCAGCCTCCGCCATCCACACGCTGCTCATGCGCTTCCCGATCGACGCCGTCTTCCTCGACCGGGAGCTTCAGGTGCTCAAGGTCGTCTCCTGCCTTCGCCCCTGGCGCTTCGCCGCCTGTCGGGGCGCCAAGGCCGTGCTCGAGCTTCCGGCCGGCCGAGCCGCTCGCGTCGGCTTACGGGAGGACGCCCGCCTCACGCTGGACACGCCCTAGACGCCCGTGTCCCGGGGTCAGACCCCGGACCGCTCCTACTCGACCGTGACCGTCTTGGCCAGGTTGCGCGGCTGGTCGATATTCAAGCCCCGCAGGCGGGCGATCTTGTAGGCAAGGAGCTGGAGGGGGAGCACGGCCAGCACAGCTTGCAGCAAGGGGTGGGTGCGGGGCACGTAGATGACGTCGTCAGCGTGGTGCTGGATATCCTCGTTCCCGTCGGTGGCGATGGCGATCACCCTCGCCCCCCGCGCCCGCGTCTCCTGGATGTTGGACACCACCTTGTCGTAGACGTGGGAGTCGGTGGCGATGCACACGACTGGAGTCTCCTCGTCGAGGAGCGCGATGGGGCCGTGCTTCATCTCGCCTGCCGAGTAGGCCTCGGTGGGGATGTAGGAGATCTCCTTGAGCTTGAGCGCCCCCTCCAGGCACACGGGCAGGCCGATGTGCCGGCCCAGGTATAGGAAGAAGGGCTTGTCATAGTGGTGCTGAGCGACCTCCTCGATCACCTTGAGGTGGTCGCCGTCGAGGAACTCGGCCATCTTGGCGGGGAGGGCGTCCACCTCGGCCAGGAGACGAGCGATCTCCTCCTCGGAGAGCGTCTTTCGAGCCTGAGCCAGCCGCAGGGCCACCAGGTAGAAGAGGGCTACCTGGGCGGTGAAGGTCTTGGTGGCCGCTACCCCCATCTCCAGCCCGGCTCGGGTGTAGAGGACGGAGTCGACCTCGCGGGTGATCTGGGTCCCCATCATGTTGGTGATGGCGAGGGTGCGGGCCCTGGAGGCGCGGGCGAGCTGCATAGCAGCCAGCGTGTCCGCTGTCTCTCCCGACTGGGATACCCCGATCACCAAGGTATCCCTGGAGAGGACGGGGTTTCGGTACCGCCACTCGCTGGCGATCTCATGCTCGACCGGGAGCCGGGCCCACTCCTCGATGACGTAGCGGGCGACGACGCCCGAGTGGTAGGCGGTGCCGCAGGCGACGATGACGATGCGGCGGAGGTTTCGCATGTCCTCCTCGCTCAGCCCGATGTCCTCCAGCTCGAGCCGCCCGTGCCGGATCCGGTCGCCGATCGTCTCCTCTACCGCGTCTGGCTGCTCGTAGATCTCCTTGAGCATGAAGGTCTCGAACCCGCCCTTCTCGGCTGCCTCGTCGTCCCAGTCCACCTCCTGGGCCTCCCGCTCGACAATCTCGCCGTCCACGGTGAAGAAGGTGGCGCCCTCAGGGGTGATCGCCACTACCTCCCCGTTCTCGATGAGCTGGATCCGTCGCGTCTCCCGCAGGAAGGCAGCAGCCATGGAGGCGAGGAACGTCTCCCCCCGGCCCAGGCCGACGAGGAGGGGGCACTGCCTCCGCGCTCCCACAAGCTGGCGGGGGTGGTCGCGGTGGAGAACGACGAAGGCGAAGTGGCCCTCCAGCTCGGCGTAGGCGGCCCGCACCGCCGCCACCAGATCTCCCTGGTAGTGCCGCTCGACCAGGTGAGCCACCACCTCGGCGTCGGTCTCCGAGGAGAAGCGGTGCCCCTGCGCGAGGAGCGAGGCCTTGAGCTCGCGGTAGTTCTCGATGATCCCGTTCAAAACGATGGCCGTGCCCTCGTCGCAGCCGGTGAGGGGATGCGCGTTCTCCGTGCACACGCGCCCGTGGGTAGCCCAGCGAGTATGGCCCACGCCAGCCGTGGCCGCAGAGGCGTGGCCGTCTGCTGCTTCCTTCAGGTACTGGAGGTTGCCCACCGCTCGGACGAGCTCGAGCCGGCCGTCCTCGAGCAGAGCGAGACCCGCGGAGTCGTAGCCCCGGTACTCCAGCCGCTCCAGGCCGCCCAGGAGAAGCAGCTTACAGGCCCTCTCTCCCACGTATCCGATAATCCCGCACACACCCCGCTCCTTGGTCGGATTATCCCCGCTCTACGCCCAGTTTCCTCCCCCGCTCGGGGGAGGCAAGGAGCCCGCGCTCGGCGGGCGGGCCGACCGAGGCGGTGCGCCCCGGAGGCGCCGCGATGCTACCACAACCCCGGCCTGGGGCCACTATGGTGCTCGTGTCTCTCTACGCGTACTCGCTCTACCAGTGCCCGGGAGACGGCGAAGCAAGCAGGGTCGCCTGCCCCGACCGTGCTCTCGCCGCCGAGTAGCGGAAAGGACGCGCTCAGGCGAGCTCTCGAGCCACGCGGGCAGCGAGGCGGGCGCAAAGCTCGTGGGCCTCGGCCTCGCTCTCTGCCTCGGCCAGGACGCGCACGACGGGCTCTGTGCCCGAGGGCCGGACGAGCACCCTCCCTCGGCCGGCCAGCTCGCCGTTCACCCGATCGACCTCCTGACGCAGGGAAGGGCTCAGCTCCTTGCGCCGTACGGGCACGTTCTCCTTGGCCTGGGGGAAGCGGGGCATGACCGCGACCGCCTCCGAGAGCGCCCGCCCGTCCAGGGCTCGACAGAGGAGGAGCGCCGCCGTCAGGCCGTCTCCCGTCACGTGGCCATCGAGGTACAGGATGTGGCCGGACTGCTCCCCGCCCAGCACGCCCCCCTCCCGCCGCAGGGCCTCGAGCACGTAGCGGTCGCCCACGTCGGTCGTGATCACGCGCACCCCGCGCTCGGCCATGAGGCGGTGGAAGCCGAGGTTAGTCATTGTGGTTACCGCCACCACATCGACGGCGAGGTGGAGGGCGAGCACGGCCAGGATCTGGTCGCCGTCCACCGCCCGGCCCCGCTCGTCCACAGCCAGCATTCGGTCGCCGTCGCCGTCGAAGGCCACCCCCAGATCGAGCCCCTCCCTCGTGACGAGCTGTCGCAAGGCCCGGAGGTCGGTTGCCCCGCAGCCCACGTTGATGTTGTGGCCGTCGGGCCGGTCGCCGATGGCCACCACCTTGGCGCCCAGCTCGGCGAAGGCCCGGGGGGCGATGGCGGCGTACGCCCCGTTGGCGCAGTCGACGCCCAGGCGCAGGCCCTCGAGGTCGGAGCCGAAGCGCTCGAGTACGTGGTCGAGGTAGCTATCGACCGCCACGAGCAGGGTGTCGATGCGGCCACGCTCGGGGTAGCGAGGCTCGGCGTCGAGCAGCTCCTCGATCTCCTCCTCGGCCTCCTCGGTGAGCTTGCCTCCGTCCCGGCCGAACAGCTTCACGCCGTTGTACTCGGGGGGGTTGTGGGAGGCGGAGATGACCGCTCCCAGGTCGAGGCGAAGAAGGGCTACCGCCGGCGTGGGCAGCACCCCTGCCAGCACGGCGTGTCCACCAGCGGAGGCGACGCCCGAGGCGAAGGCGTGCTCGAGCGCGCGCCCCGACTCCCGGGTGTCGCGGCCGATAAGCACGGCCGCCCCCTCTCCCGCCCACAAGGCAGCTGCCCGCCCTAGCCGCTCGACGAGATCGGGGGTGAGATCGCGGCCGACGACGCCCCGTACCCCGTCCGTCCCGAAGTACCGTCGCCCCACGGCCGAGAACCTACCGACTCCGCGAAAGACGGCGATGCGCTACCGCGCGCCGGAAGCCAGGCTCAGCCTGCTCCCCGCTCGCTCAGGGGCGACGCCGGTCGTCGACCTTCTCTACCAGCTTCATCTCGATCCTCTGAATGGCGAACGCGATCCCCTGCTCGTAGGGGACGCGGGCGCAGACGGAGTGGCCGTCTCGACTCGACCCCTCCCTACGGTCAGGGAGCGGCCGGTATCGTGCCAAGCCGGTGAGGCGGCCATTCGGGGCGATCGCTCGCTCGGCCTGGGCGCGAGCCCTGGTCAGCGCAGGCTTGCTCGCCCTCGTCCTCACCCAGATCGACCTCTCCCAAGCCGGCGAGCGGCTGTCTGGGGGGCGCTGGGGGCTCTTCTCGGCCGCAGCCGCCATCGACTTTGTCTCCTTCCTCCTTGCCGCCTGGCGCTGGCACCTCTACCTGAGAGCAGCGGGCCTCGAGTCGAGCCCGGCGACAGCCATCCGCGCCTACCTGGTCGGTACCTTCGCCAACACCTTCCTCCCTAGCCAGGTGGGGGGCGACGTCGCCCGCGCCTTCCTCGCCAGCGGCTCCGGCACCCGCCTGCGGGCGGCGACGACGGTAGTCGTCGATCGGGCGACTGCCCTCGCCTGCCTGATCGCGGTAGGCTGGATCGCCGCCGCCGCCTCCCCCGGGGAGGTGCCGGGCGAGCTTTGGGCAGCGCTGGGGGCGGCGACCGGGGTCGCAGGAGTGGGGATGGCGGGGGCAGCCTTCCTTGTTGGAAGTCGCCGGGCGGCGCGACTCGTCCCTGCCCGGCTGAGAGGCCCCCGGCGCGAGATCGCCCAGGCGGCGCGCGCCTGCGCGAGGAAGAAGGTCCTGGCCCAGACCTTGGTCGCGGGCCTTGCCTTCCAGGGGCTCATCCTCCTTGCCGCTTGGCTCCTCGTACGCGCCATCTCCCTCGACCTCGCCCTTCCTGCCCTGGCCGCCAGCCTGGCGCCAGTCCTGATCGTGTCCCTGCTCCCTGTCTCTCTCGGCGGCCTAGGGGTGCGGGAGGGAAGCTACGTCGTCCTCCTCGGCTACGCCGGGCTCGCTCCCGCCGACGCCACCGTCTTCTCGCTCCTGGGCGCTGCCTCCTTCCTCCTTGCCAGCCTGCCGGGAGCGGTGGCTCTCGTCGTGCGCCCGCGAGCAGCGAGCCCCGCCGGCGAAGGCCGATCAGCCGCGGAGGGAACGAGGTGAAGAGGCCTGGATACCGGCTACGACCGAGGCGAGACCTGAATCTCGGCAAAAGGCGACCATCCTCTGCCCTTCCCGCGGGGGAGATCGGGCGCGCATACCGCTGTTCATCCTGGCAGCGACTGCTGGCTGGCTCGCGCTCGGC
>PSLH01000123.1:0-2662 GCA_040289505.1 Thermoleophilia bacterium
GGCGCCCCTGGCAGCGCCGGCTCGCGCCGCTGGCTCTAGCTGCGAGGCAGGACCTCAGGCCGGGGCCTTGGTCGCCGTGGCAGCGACGCCGTGGGGCTTGGGCCGCGCCGTCGCCCCCGGGCGGGGCCGCCCCTCGTACGCGTCAATGCAAGACCTGACCCCGAAGCGCGGGGATGATGTAGCGGCCGTAGGCCTCCAGCGTCTCCTCCTGGCTTCCTGTCATGAGGTAGATATTCCACTGGTCGACGCCCACAGACTGGAGTCGCCGCAGCTTCTCGACGTGCTGCTCGGGAGTGCCGAGCACGCAGAACCGATCGCAGGTCTCGTCGCTCACGAACTGGCCGTGCTTGGCCCCCACGCGGCTGTGCTCGGCGTAGTCGTACTGCTCCCTGCGCCACCGCTCCACGTAGTTCGTGAGTGCCGCGGGAAGCTGCGACTTGTCGTAGCGAGCGAGGAGGTCGAACACGTGGTTCGAGACCATGGCTGGAAACCACCGTACCCGCTCCCGGGCGTCGGCGAGGTCGCTAGAGACGTGAGCAGGGGCGCAGGCCATGACCTTGATCTCGGCCGGGTCGCGACCTGCCTCCCTCGCCGCGTGCCGCACCTGGCCCACGATCCACTCGATGATCTCGGGATCGGCGAGCTGGATGATGACCCCATCTGCGTGGCGACCGGCGACAGCCAGCACCTTGGGGCCGTAGCCTGCCACGTACACGGGGATGCGGGGGAGCCCTTTGGCCCAGGCGATCTCGATATCGGTGTCGTTCCAGCGCACCCGCCCGCCGTTCATGAGCTCCTTGATCATGACCACTGCCCGCTCGAGCTCGCCCACCGAGACCGGCTTGAGCCCGATCACCCGCCGAGCCGAGTCTCCACGGCCGATACCCAAGACCATGCGCCCGCCCGAGATGTCCTGGAGCGTGGCGAACGCGCTGGCGGTGACAGTGGGCTCTCTCGTGCCCGGATTGGTGACGTTGAGGCCGAGCCTGAGCGTCCTCGTCCCCAGGGCGGCCATGGTGAGGAGCGGGTAGGGCTCCTGCCACAAGATGTGGGAGTCGTACGTCCAGCCGTACTCGAAGCCTCGCTCCTCGGCCAGCTGAAGCAGCTCGACGAGTCGGCGAGCAGGAGGGTCGGGAAGGACGGTGACGCCGAAGCTCAGCATGGCCGGAAAAGCGAAGAGTTTACTCCTCGGGCCTCCGCTCTAGGGAACCCAGCGATCGAGGCGGGGGGTGATCTGGAGCTCGTGCGTCCAGCCCCTCGGAGACTGGGCCTCCAGGTACCGCACCGCGGCCACGACGTCAAGCTCCGAAGCCGAGGCCTGGGGCGGCTTTCCCTCCAGGAAGGCCGTTGTCTTGTCGCTCTCGATGGTGGCGTCTACGATCAGGAGGGCGACGTGCACGCCCCGCTCGCGGGCCTCGAGTGCTGCCGCTTGGGTCAAGGCTCGGGTAGCGAAGGCGGCGGCGGCCCACGGCCCCTTGCCGGCCATGCCCCGCCGGGCAGACCCGCCCGTGATCTGGACGATCGTGCCCTGCCCGCGCTGGCACAGAGCCCGGGTAGCGGTCCTGAGGACGTTGAGTACCGCCGGGAGGAGCTCGTGCACGTATGGCTCGAGGACATCGGGCGGCGCTTGGGCAAGCTCCCCTCCGCCGAAGGTCCCCCGCGGCCTGGCGGTGACCGCGTTCACCACCAGGTCGATACCGCCAAAGCGCTCCTGGGTGGCGGCGAAGACGGCTTCGCCGTCCTCCGCCCGACAGGCGTCGGCTGCGATAGCCAGCGCCTGAGGAAGCTCGTCCTGGAGCGAGGCCACCGTCTCGGGGCTACGGGCGACAGCGGCGATGTTCCAGCCTTCCCGGGCGAGCTCTCGGCAGAGCGTCCTGCCCAAATGGCGAGCGCCGAAGACGAGCAGGGTCTTTCTCGTCACGAGCGAGCGCCAATCCACTCCATGGCCTTGCTCGCCAGCCGATCGAGCGCGGCGACCGACAGCTCGATGTGCTCCTCCCTCGTATCCTCGAGCTTCGTGTGAGAGAGGCCGCGCAGGCTCTGCACGAACATCATCACCGTGGGAACTCCCGCCCGGGCGACCTCGGCGGCATCGTGGAGGGGGCCGCTCGGCAGGCGGTGCGAAGCCCCCGCCACCTCCCGAATCGCCTCGTCGCAGAGGTCGACGAGCTCGGGGTGGAAGAGGATGGGCTCGATCGACCACAGCTTCTCCCACGTGACCTCGATCGCCTCCTCCTCGGCGAAGCGCCGGGAGGCGGCCTCGGCCTCGGCCAGCAGCGCGGCCAGCTTGCCCGTATCGAGGTGGCGCTGGTCGAGGAGCTGCTCGGCTGTCTCGACCACCGAGGTGACGATGCCGGGCTTACAGACGACGTTGCCGCAGGTGCACACCGCTCCCTCGCCCACGCGCTTGGCGATCTGGCGGATCTCGAGCGCCAGCTTGGCCGCCCCGGCGAGGGCGTCCCGGCGCTTGTCCATCGGCGTCGACCCCGCGTGCGCCGCCTGCCCCCGCCAGGTGACGCGGTGTCGCTCCACGCCAAAGGTGCCAAGGACGGCCCCCAGCGGCAGGTCGAGCGACTCCAGCACCGGCCCTTGCTCGATGTGAAGCTCGAGGTAGGCAGCCGCCGTGGCCAGCTGCCGCCGAGCCTCGGTGGCCCGGTCGAGG
>PSLH01000123.1:2676-3617 GCA_040289505.1 Thermoleophilia bacterium
TGGGCGGCCAGCGCCTGGGGCAGGGGGACGCCGTCGCGATCGACCAGCCTCCGCAGCTCCTCCTGGTCCCGCATCGAGCCGCAGGCCGCCGACGAGCCGAAGAGCGAGCGACCGAAGCGGGCTCCCTCCTCGTCAGCCCAGTCGACCAGGCGCACGGTGACCGCGGGCTCGCCCTCCTCTGCGATCCGGCGCACGACCTCTACGCCGGCGAGGACGTTCAGGCAGCCATCCAGCCAGCCCCCGTTCGGTACCGAGTCCATGTGACCACCGATCAGGAGCGCCCGGGGCGAGCGTCCGCGCAGGGTGAACCACTGGTTCCCCGCCTCGTCGATCTCGTATTCCAGCGGGAGATCGGCCAGCTTGTCCCGAAGCCACGCTCGGGCCCGAGCCCACGTCTCTGTCCACGCCACCCGCTGGGCCCCGTTCTCGTCGCCGGTCAGCGCCTGGAGCTCACGGAGCTCGCGCACCGTGCGTGAGGGCTGAAGCGGCATGGCCGAAGGCTAGTACACGGGAGCTTTTGCGTCGAGGCCGCGCTGGGGGAGCCGCTCGTGTCATGCTGGAGACGGTGGAGAGCGACGTCGTCATCGTCGGCGGCGGCGCCATCGGGGTGGCGGTCGCCCTTGAGCTCGCCCGCCGGGGGGCGCAGGTGACGCTGCTCGAGCGGAGCCCGGAGCTGGGAGCGGGCTGCTCGTCGGGGAACGCCGGGCTCATCTGCCCCAGCCACTCCCGGCCGCTCGCCAACCCGCAGGCGCTGCGCGACGGCTTGCGCTGGATGTGGCGGCGAGACAGCCCCTTCTCCCTCCGTCCCCGTCTTGCGGCCGTGCCTTGGCTCGTCCGCTTCGCCCTCGCTGCTCGGGCGGAGAGAGCCGAGGCCGGCGCCCGGGCGGTGCGAGCCCTGTCGCTGCGCAGCCTCGACCTCCACGCCCGGCTCGCCGAGGCGG
>PSLH01000123.1:3627-5693 GCA_040289505.1 Thermoleophilia bacterium
CCAGCTTCCAGCGCCGGGGCATGCTCGACGTGTACGCCCGGCCAGAGTCGCTGGCAGCTGCCGTCGAGGAGGCGGAGCGATCCGGCCTTCCTTTCCAGGCTCTCGATCGGGAGGCAGCGCTCACCCTCGAGCCCGCCCTCGCTCCCGCCACCGCCGGCGCCGTCTACTTTCCCCACGAGGCCCACTGCGACCCCCTCCAATTCGTGCAGGCAGTGGGCCAGGAGGCGGCGCGGCAGGGGGCCGACATCCGGACAGGCGTAGAGGCGCGACGCCTCCGCCTCCGGGCCGGCCGAGTGCTCGTTGAGACGACTGCGGGCGTCCTCCAGCCGGAGACCGTGGTGCTGGCTGCAGGCGCCTGGTCAGGCAGGCTGGCCGCCCAGGTAGGCCTCTTCCTCCCGCTCGAAGGCGGCAAGGGCTACCACCTCGATCTCGAGCAGGCCGCCGACGACCCCCGCATCCCCTGCTGGCTGGAGGAGTCGTGGGCCATCGCCACCCCTCTTCCCGGCCGGCTTCGGCTGTCGGGCACGCTGGAGCTGGCTGGGCTCGACCTCTCCATCGACCCCGTTCGCGCCCAGGCCATCCGCCGGAACGCCGCCTCTGGGCTCCGCGGCGTGGATGGGCGCAGGACGATCGACATCTGGGCGGGCTTGCGCCCGTGCACGCCCGACGGCCTGCCCGCGATCGGTCGGCCTGAGCGCGTGCCCGGCCTGGTGATCGCCACCGGCCACGCCATGAAGGGCCTGTCCCTCGCCCCCGTGACGGGCGTCGTCGTGGCCGAGCTCATCATCGGCTCTCGCCCGAGCTCCGACCTCGCCCCCTTCCGCCCCGACCGGTTCCGACCACTCGTGCCCAGGGGGGCGTGACGGCCGGGAAGCGACGCGAGCCGCTCGGCGAGCGGCTCGCGTCCTCGACAACCTCGTCGCGTCTCAGCCCCGCAACGGCACTGCGTACGAGGGCATCGGCGCCCCCGTCGCTCCCCGCAGCTTGAGCGGGAAGCCGAGGAAGGCGAACTCGTACTGCTTCTCGGCCGCGATCTCCTCCATGTTCACCACCTCGATGATCTGGGCGCCAGCGGTCGCGAACATGTACGCGTGGACGGGGAGAAACACGTTCTCCTCCTCGGAGGGAAGCACCTCCAGAGCGATGGAATCACCGGCGATACACATCGCGCCGGCCTCCTCGCACAGGTACTTGGCCGTGGCCAGGCCGATCCCAGGCGGGTTCTTGAGGTAGCCGTCAAAGTCGGGCCACTTGGTCATGCGCCCGGTGCGGACGAGGACGACGCTCCTCGGCTTGATCTCGACCCCCTGCTCGGAGGCAGCCTTCCTCACGTCGTCAGGGGTGATGGCGTAGCCGTCGGGCAGGCAGTCCACTCCGTGCAGCCGGGCGACGTCGAGCAGGACGCCGCGGGCGATCACCGGCGGGTACTTGTCGAGGCCTCCCTTGCTCCATACCCGGCTGCCCAGATCCTTGTCCGCCGTCCACCCGTTCCAGAACATGCCGTAGAAGCCGAGGTGGTTGAGGGTGTCGATGTGGGTGCCGCAGTGCGTGTACATGTGGATCGAGTCGCCGCAGTAGGAGTACTTCTCGTGCACCGCGCTCCCCGCCCCGGAGAGGTTGTCGTTCACCGACCCCTGCGGCGTGTGCGTCATCCAGATGCCGTAGGGAGGGTCTCCAGCTGCCACCCAGGAGGGCATGCCGATGAAGTACTCGACGTTGAGGTCGAACACGTGACGCCCGTCCAGGTGCTCCAGGATGGCCCTGGTCGTCTCCGGGGTGATCCAGTTCAAGCGCCCGATCTCGTCGTCGGGGCCCCAGGGGCTCTTCGACACCGTGACCCCGTCCCGCTCGAGCAGGGCCTCGTAGGTAAGGCTCTCCGCCGTCGTTGCCATACCGACCTCCTCTCAGGATTCCCGCCGAGTCTATAACCTCGCTCTCGGTGCGGAGGATCCGCTTTTACTATGACCTCGTCTGCCCGTACTCGTACCTGGAGTCGCACGCCGTCGAGCGGGCCGAGGACGCCGGCGAGGTCGAGGTCGAGTGGTTGCCGTTCGAGCTTCGCCCGC
>PSLH01000124.1:0-5534 GCA_040289505.1 Thermoleophilia bacterium
ACCCGGCACGACTCCCATGCCTCGGAAGACAAGACAACAGGGATGTCGTCAGGTACCAGGCGCCGCAGTCGAGAGATCGACTCCTCCGCGCCGCCCTTCGTCACCACCACGACGCGAGCGCCACCGGGGACGCCGAGCTCCCGCCATACCGCTGCTCAGGGGCGGCGCGCGTCAAACGCAGCCAAGGAAGGCTGGGAGCGACCGTCGTCCGATTGACTGGCATCAGCCCAGAGGCGCAAACGAGTCGCTTCCGCTCGTGCGCGAGGGCAGACGCACTCGCTTCACGGTGAGGCGTCGAGCCCCGGGCCTCCATACCGCGATGAGTTCCCTTTCGTTACTTTCGGCGAGGAAAACGAGGCGGCCATCCCGCGTCCACTCCATGCTCGTAGCCTTTAGACGGACAAGCGCTGGCATACCGGGAACGTGCGTGAGGGCCCCTGAGCGTGTGTCGAGCGACCAGACGTCTATCGCCTGGCTCGGGCCTCCCTGCCAGGCTGGATCGGCGAACGCCAGCGCGACGTGGCGACCCTGGTAGTCAGCCTTGGGTTCGTCAAGGCCGGGGAGGGCGCTCAGCCATGGCAAAGCCCGCTTCGCTCCTGTCCGCGTGTCGAGCAGCGTGAACTTCCGTCCTGGCCCAGCGAGCACAAGACGCTTGCCGACAGCTGCGACGATGACGGCACGCGGCGCCTTGACCAAGGTCCGTCCGGTCGCAGGGTTGATCACCTGATGCTGGTCAACCACCAAGCCGAGCTCTCCGCCGTACTGAATGGTCGACCTACAGCTAAACGGCAGTGCTCGTCCCCTCTGTCGTCCGTCCAGCCCGACCCGGCGGAGCTGACAACCGGACTCCCCGGCGCTCTTGATCCAGACCGATGCGCCATCTCCTGATGCCACGGCATCGCGCCCCCTACCGAGATACGTCAGATGCCCTCCGCGTCCGCGCACCCCATATATCTCTGCCCTCGGATATCCCGCTACGATCACGCCGGCTCGACCACCAACGGCCACCACCCACAGCACGCCCTGCTCCATCACTGGCGGCGTGTCGACTTCCCTTGGGCGCCCTGTGTAGCCATCGAGAACAAACGGCGGATTGTCGGCCACCAAGAGCTGTAGGTTCTGAATTCTTCGTACGCTGCTCCCACGTATTGGCGCCAACGCCTCCAGGCTTACAGCCTCAGGTAGCGTTGTCCCGTTGCGACTGCCAGCGCCAGCGAGTAGAGTCCCAACGAGCATCGTTGCAAGGACGATGGAACACACACTACAGGCAAGCGTGCGAACCATGACCAATTCAACCGATATTGCTAAAAAGCGCCAAGCATCGACGATAAATAGTCACCTATGATTGCACCGATCACAACAGCGCCTAGTAGGCGCGCCGGTCGGACGCGAGCGCCACAGATCTCCGCGATACGAGAGGGAGACGAGCTCCCTGATATCGCAAACCCAGCGAGCCATGCGACAGCGAGAGGAACGAGAAACCCGAGCGCGTACACCGCCCCTATCCACCACGGCGCTAAACTCAGGAGCGCAGATAGAGCAACAACCCAGTAGATCGTCGACATGCGGTAGGTGGTGAACCCGAGCCCTGCGTCTAAGCCCCAGGCAAGCGCAGCGCGGTGCATACCGAGGTCCATGGCGATGCGCTTTGGCGTTTGGCGTTTGCAGGAAAGAAGCGCGTGCTGGCGTTTGCCAGCAATGTCGGTTAGATCGAGCATTAGGGCTGTTAGTAATATCGACCCAACGATATAGGGCCGCACTAGTGGCGGAACTATCCCGATCGCCGATCTTCCCACCGGTTCGCCGATAAAGGAGAGCACAGCGAAGGAAATGGTCGCAGCGACGAGAAAGCCAACTTGAAAGCTGATGATCTGGCAGAGCTGTGGCCGCGGTGGCTGTCCCCTCACGGGAGACATCGTTCCTATGAACGATAGGCCTCAGGGACTGAACAATTGGAGAACTCCTGCGGTTGCTGCCAGCGCGAAGACGATGTCCGCTGGCGCTATCATGATCCGTAGCTCCTTTCAACAGCCGGGGCCTATGCTATAGTTTGAGCAGGCATAGGGACCTGCCCAGCAAGTTCTGCTCTTAGTACATTCCCAGCAGGTAACTAGCCCTGCTGGCGCGCAGCAGGTCCAGTACCTTTTGTAGTAGCCGCTCGGGCATGTGAAGTTCCCGGTGCCCGGGCTTCCGCCACACCACGGCCCGTTGGGGTAGTAAAGATCACAGCAGTACGGGGTGGCGCCTGCATCGGGAGCGTCGGCCCACGTCCTGGCGATCGCGCCCACGACGGCGGCCCCAAGGAGCGACAGGCGGGTGAGCCGGCGGCGCGTGCTCCGTTTCTCGTCTTCCGCCGCCGTTGGCGGGAAGACGTGCGCGTCGGCCCCGGCGACGGGCGTCTCCAGAGGAACGTCGGACATCAGGCTCGCACCTCCGAAGCGGGGCGTCTCGGCTGAAGAAGACCATGGACGTCCGGGACCAAGGCGTAGAAGCGCCGCGTGGACGGGACCGCGAACGCACGGGCGATCCTACCGTTCTCGACCTCGACGGCCAGTGGCGTCACATCGATCCCGAGGGGACTCATATCGGCGGACGTTACGATCCTCACCGGCAGATCACGTAGCCGCTCGGCATCGAAGCCGCTACTCGTGAGCCACCGTACCCCCTGATCCTCGGTGTCAGCGAACAGGACGAGCGACGTTCCAGCAGGCAGGCGACCGTTCAATGAGCGAACGATGCGTTGGCACGTGCTGCAACGGCTGTCGACAAAGAGCGCAAGACCCTTGCCTGCCTCGTCGAGAAAGGGGTCGAGGCCGAATGCGCTGGGCTGGCCTCCGACGGCATCACCCAGATCAACCGGCTGCAACTCATCCATCGCCCCCGTGACGCGGCGCAGCTGGTCGATGTCTCTGAAGCTTTCCGCCACAGCCCCGAACAACAGGAACTCGCCGATCGCGAGAAGAGCCAGGATCGCGAGCGCTATCTCGGACACCGCTTAGGCTCCGGCGTACATTCGTCGGTCGGTGCGCGCGTGAATGAACCAGCGGGCGCACACGACCGATCGGAAGAACGCCATACCGACGAGACACAGTGCGGCGATCTCAAGCCGCGTGTCGAGCGGGGATGTCGGGAGCTCGCTTATCGCATACGCACCAAGCACCCACCACGGCAGCAGAGCGACCTGATGCCAGCCTAGGTGTCGTAGAGATCGGAAACCAAAGCAGCGGCATGCCACCTTGAGGCGTCGAGCGACCGCCCAGACACCCGCCGTAGCAAAACATACTCCCAACACCACAACCAGCACAGCCCCAGCTCTGTTGGAGCCTCCGATAACGCTTGCGGGTGCTGCCATTTCACATGCGATCACGAGGCCCGCGACCGGCATTGCTAACGGGCGCGAAAGCCCGATCTCCCGCAGCGAGACGGCGAACGGCCGAGCGTTCTGGCCCTTTGCCAGCCCAGACCAGCCGAGGGTGGCGCACGTGGCGACGGCGAGGGCTGCTAACAGGGTAGTTACCATCTGACACAGATGACTCTGTCGGGCCCGGGCCCGGGGTCGCGGTCGACTACGCATACATTCGCGATGACGGCGGTCCTTGCCTGTCCGGGGTCTCCCCACAGAACCGTACTCTCCTCGATCCTCAGGAGAGGATCGCCGGGAAGCGACGAGCCTGACATCAGCTCCGCTGGCGTTAGCGTTCGCTCGGTCCAATGAGCGATGGGGAACGCTCGCAGAGCGGATGTCGAGCTGAGCAGAGACGGGAGAAGCGCGACGTGGTCGCCGACTGCCACCCTCCAACCGGTAGGAAAGCCTTCGATTGGAATCGCGCCGGCTCGATTGGCAACCGTAACCCCAGCTGTTGCGACCCCAGTTACGGAGGCCATTACGCCCGAGTCGTGCTCGGATGAGGTGACCGCTGCCGATAGCCTTCCTGGAGATACCACGAATGGAACACCCGCGGCAGCAACTACGCCCACAGAGCGCATGATAAAGGTCCGCCTACAGAGGCCCAAGCCTCCCCTCCTCACCGCGGCGCGTGGCCCGTCTCTCGCCTGATCCCCATCTTTCCTCACTGTGCGCCCACGCGACGAAGCTGACTCCTGCCTGAAGTCGATCTGGCAGGTCGCGTCCCGTGAGCCGGGGGAAATGAATCGGGCGTAGCCTCCGCGTTGACCTGGTAGTCGACGAAGGAGGTACGCCCGGATGGCGAGCATAGCCCCGAGTGAGCGGCTCCGCCGCCAGCTCGAAGACGTGATCGACGGCGCCGGCGAGGAGCACGATCCGATCGAGGCGATCGGCCGGCTCGGTGCGCGGCTGATCCTGCAGCAGGCGCTCGAGGAGGAGGTGAGCGAGTTCCTTGGCCGTGGGCGCTACGAGCGTCGCGGCGAGCCGGTCTCGCACCGCAACGGCTACGAGCGGGTGACGGTGAAGACGACCGCGGGACCGCTGGCGCTGGAGCGGCCCAGGTTGCGAAACGCCTCACGGCTCGGCTTCGAGAGCGCGATCGTCGGCAAGGGCGTGGCGCGCACGCACGCCTTGGAGGCGCTCGTGCTCTGCTCGTTCCTGCGCGGGCTCTCGGTGCGCGACATCGAGGCAGCGCTGGAGGAGACCTTCGACGAGCCGATCGTCTCGAAGTCGACGGTCTCCCGGATCTGCGAGCAGGCGCGCGAGCGCTACCGGGCCTGGTGCGGCAGGCGGCTGGACGAGCACGACCTCGTCTCCTTGTTCCTCGATGCCGTCTACCTGAAGCTGCGGCCCGACGACACGCCGGCCGAGGGCGTGCTGGTCGCCTGGGGGATCACGCTCGATGGGCGCAAGGTGCTGCTCGGGCTGCAGCTCGGCTCCAGGGAGAGCTACGAGGACTGGCTCGACTTCGGCCGCGACCTCGCAGCCCGCGGGATGAGAGCGCCGGCGCTCGTGATCGGCGACGGGGCGCCCGGCCTCTGGAAGGCCGCCCGCGAGCTGTGGCCGGGCGCGCTCGAGCAGCGCTGCACGGTGCACGCGCTCAGGAACGTGACGAAGAAGCTGCCCGAGCGGTTGCACCGTGAGCTGAAGGCGCGCTCCTGGCAGATCCTCGACGAGGCGAGCTCGGTCGCGGAGGCGCGCGCGGGGTTGCTTGCGCTCGCCGGCGACTACCGGCGCGCCTACCCGGCGGCGATGGCGGTGATCGAGCGCGACCTCGACGCGCTCGTCTGCCACCTGCGCTTCCCCACCGCGCACCGCAAGCGCATCCGCAGCACCAACCTGCTCGAGCGCACCTTCGTCGAGGTCCGCCGACGGACGAAGGTGATCGGCCGCTTCCCCGGCGAGACCTCGGCGCTCTCGCTCGTGTGGGCCGTGCTCGAGCTCGCCAGCCGCGGCTGGCGCGGGATCACGATGACCCCGCGAGCGGTCGCCGAGATCGAACGGTTGCGGCGCGGCGAGACCAGCGACCCCGATCAACCCTCGGCGGCCGAGGAGGTGATCGCCGCGTAGGATCGCGACCAAGCGGAGCTACGTCCGAACGATTTCACCCGGACGATGGGACGCCACC
>PSLH01000125.1:0-3250 GCA_040289505.1 Thermoleophilia bacterium
CGATGGCGAACGCCTCTGCCTCGCTCAGGGAGCGGAACCCGCCGGCGGCGTGGGCGGCCGACTCCACCGCCACCGCCCGCCGGTAGAGGTCGCGGGCAAGCCGCGCTCGTCGGGCATCGACGCCGCTCGTGACGATGCCGACCCCAGGCACGAGCACGACCCTGGGTCCGGCCGGGTCGATCGGGTAGGCACGGCTCTCCTCGGTCAGGTTACGGCGGCAGTAATCTCGGTACCAGGCCGCGTACTCCTCGACCCCCCGTCGCAGCCGCTCCGCCAGGTCGCCTGGGCTGTCCCGGTCCGGATCGAAGTCGACCGCCAGGGGCCGGTGCTTGGTGGTAATCAGGTGGTCGGGACAGGGCGCTCCCTCCTGGCTCACCTGGGGGCCGGCGACGGAGGAGACGAAGGCGAGCGACTCCGGGCTGCGGTCGACCTCGAGCACGAGCCCGCTGGGCGAGTCGGCAAGGAGCGCGCCGCGGAGATGAGGGAGGGCGGCCCGAAGCAACGAGCGGGCCTCCTCCTCGTCGGTCGCCCTCACCTTTTGGCCGCCCAGGAGGGGTCGTCTCTTCCCCGCCCGGGCCAGGGCCTCGGCGGCGCGGGAGACCATCTCCAGCGTGCTCCGGTAGGCCTCCTCGCTCGTCCTTCCCCAGGTGACGAGCCCATGCCTCTCCAAGAGCACCGCCCGCGCTCTCGGCTCGCCCTCGAGGAGCTCGGCGATCCGCTTGGACATGGCGAAGCCGGGGCGCTGGTAGTCGAGCCACACGGCCTCCTTGCCGAAGGCCTCCTCCGCCAGCCGCCGGCATCCAGGGCGTCCCACAGGGCCCGTTCCCCCTCCTCCGCCAGCCGCCGGCCGGCGGGGCAGGATGTTAGAGCGATCACGGCGTCCGGATGGGTGTGGTCGACGTGAGCGGCGGGGATGAAGGCGTGGAGCAGGGTCTCGATGGAGGGCCGTGGCTGGTCGGGGAAAAGAGCGCAGCGGCGGAGGTACTCGACCATCTCCGCGTCTTCCATGGCCTCGCGCTCCCGCAGGAGGAGCACCTCGTCGAGGCGGAGGGCGGCGAAGCCGGCGGGAGTGATCGTGGCTAGGTCGGTCCCCGATCCCTTGACCCAGAGGGTGGCGACCTCCCGCCCGGTGTGGTCGAGGCTCGTCCCCTTGGCGGAGGTGTTCCCCCCGCCCCAGTTGGCGAGCGCCCTGTCGGCGCCGAGCAAGCGGGAGCGGTAGACGAGCTCCTCGAGGGGGCTTCCCCCCGCCGCTGCAGCGGAGTCCCAGCGGTCTACCGGCGGGGGGATGGGCCCGAGGACGTCGGCGAGCTGACCGCTCATGCCTTCCCTGCCTCCGCCGCCTCCGGGGAAGAGCTCATCTCCTGGAGTCGCCCGTAGGCGTCGTCCCAGGGATCCTGTGCGCCTGGCTCGTACACGAGCGGCGGGAACGAGAGGCGCACGACCTCCCTCGCCTCGGCCAGGGAGGTAAGCTCGCCCAGGCCCATGGCTTGGACGCAGGCGTTGCCGACAAGAGTCGCCTCCTCAGGGCCGGCGAGCACAGGAAGGCCGGCGGCATCAGCTGTCCACTGGCAGAGGAGCCGATTTCGCGCTCCTCCTCCGACCACGTGCACCTCCGCCGGGTCAGCGCCGGCCGCCGCCCGCAGGAGCTCAAGCGCCCGCCGCTGGCCCAGGATCACGCTCTCGAGAGCGCAGCGCACGACCTCGCCCGGAGTCTCGGGGACAGGCTGGCCGGTGGCGGCGCAGAACGAGCGGATGCGGGCCGGCATGTCGCCAGGCGGGACGAACGAGGGATGGTCGGGGTCGACGAGCGAGCGGAGCGGCGCTGCCTCCTCGGCCAGAGCGAGAAGCTCCTCGTAGCCCCACTCCCTTCCCTCCTCTGCCCACGTCCGCCGGCACTCGTGGAGGAGCCAAAGGCCGGTGACGTTGCGGAGCAGCCGCACCGTCCCGCCCACGCCCCCCTCGTTGGTCAGGTTGGCGGCGAAGGTGCGCTCGTCGATGGCAGGCTGGAGCCGCTCTACGCCCACGAGCGACCAGGTGCCCGCGCTCACGTAGGCCGAGCCCTGCTGCCGGAAGGGAACGGCCGCCACCGCCGAGGCGGTGTCGTGGGTAGCGGGAGCGACCACCTCCGCCCTGTCTAGCCGGGTCTCCTCGGCCACGTCCTCCCTCAAGGGGCCGAGGCGGGCGCCGGGAGGAACGAGCTGAGGGAAGATGGCTGCGGGGATGCCGAGCGCCGCCAGGAGATCTCTGGCCCAGGCTCCCTGCCGGAGATCGAGGCAGGCGGTGGTGGTGGCGTTCGTGCGCTCGCAGCCGACCTCGCCGCAGAGCCAGTAGTGGAGGAGGTCGGGCACGAGGAGGAAGGTGCGAGCCGCGTCCAAGGTTGGGTCGCCTGCCTCCGCCATCGCCGCTAGCTGAAACAGGGTGTTGATGGGCATGAGCTGGATCCCGGTACGCTCGTAGAGCGCGCGGGCAGGGAAGCGGCTGAGAGCGTAGGCCATGCCCCGCGCGCTCCGCCCGTCCCGGTGGTGGACGGGGTTGCCGAGGAGCCTGCCTGCCCGATCGAGGAGGGCGAAGTCGACGCCCCAGGTGTCCACGCCCACCGACTCCACCCGGCCATCCGTCTCGCCAGCGGCCCTGCGGAGGCCCTGGATCACGCCCCCGTAGAGGGCGAGGATGTCCCAGTAGAGGGTTCCGCCGGCCCGCACCGGCGCGTTAGCGAAGCGGTGCACCTCGCACAGGGAGAGCCGGCCGTCCTCCAGCCGAGCCACGGCCACCCGCCCGCTTTGAGCGCCGAGATCGACCGCCACCATGGTCGCCACCTCTACGGTCTTACCTCCTCGGATCGTCCCAGACCCCTGCCGAGAGCCTCGAGGTAGAGGCGGGGAAGCTGCTCAGGCGGGCGCGGCCTGCGGCTGGGCCGCTCGGCCAGGACCTCCACCCCTCTTGCGCGCCAGGACTCGACCAGCTCCGCGGGGGCGGCGGCATCGGTGACGATGGCGTCCACCTTCTCCGCCGGTACGAAGGGAAGGAGGGCAGTGCGGTGCCACTTGGTGCTGTCGAGGATGCCGACCACCCGACGGCAGGCGCTCGCCAGCTCCTGCTTGACCCCCACCTCCTCGGGGTTCAGGTCCATCAAGCCCCGCTCGAGGCTCAGCCCCCGGGCGCCGAAGAAGCCCTTGTCGATGTGAGCCCGGCGCACGACCTCGCCAGCGAGCTCGCCGACCACGGACATGGCGGGAAGGCGCAGCATGCC
>PSLH01000125.1:3375-3921 GCA_040289505.1 Thermoleophilia bacterium
CGAGTCGAGGGCGACCGCCTCCCCATCTGCCACCATGGCCGCTGCCGCCTTGGCGATGGCCCGCTTCTCCGGCACCTGCAGGCGGAGGCGGACGTCGAAGGCGAGCTCCGTGTGGCCCCGCTCCAAGGCGCGGACGCCGCCGCGCACGCGGGCGACCAGGCCTTGGCGGGCGAGCTCGGAGAGGTCGTGCCGCACCGTCACCTCGGAGACGGCGAAGGCGCTCGCCAGCTCGGACACGTGCAGGGCGTCCCGCGTCTGGAGCAGCTCGAGGATGCGCTGCATGCGCTGCGTGGCCGTCAGGTTCGCCATGCCATAGCACGTTACGAGACCTTTCGAAACCTGTCAACGAAACTTGCGAAATCAGTTGAAGCGAAAGCGAAAGCGGTAGCGCGCCGCCGCCCCCTGCGTCAGACTTCCCCCATGGCCGAGGACGAGGCGGTCGCGCTCGATCTCCTGCGCAGGCGAGGGATCGACGTCGAGCAGGTCCTGTCGAAGCTCTCGCAGCTCGCGGTCGAGACGCCCTCCTGGGGCTACGGCGACTCGGGC
>PSLH01000125.1:4011-4993 GCA_040289505.1 Thermoleophilia bacterium
CCGCCTCACCGGCGCCTGCCCCAGCGTTGCCGTCCACATTCCCTGGGATCGGGTAGACGACTGGGAGGCGCTTCGCCGCCTGGCCGAGAGCGAGGGCATCCGCATCGGCGCCGTCAACCCCAACCTCTTCCAGGAGGACGCCTACCGCCTGGGCAGCCTCGCCCACCCCGACCCTGGCGTACGCCGCAAGGCGATCGACCACTGCCTGGAGTGCGTCGACATCGCCCGTCGCCTGGGCTCGACCGTGCTCAGCCTGTGGGTTCCCGACGGCACCAACTACCCTGGGCAGGACGACCTCCGCGGCCGCTTCCGCCGCCTGGTGGCCTCGCTGGAGGAGGTGTACGCCGCCCTCCCCGAGGGCATGCGGCTGCTCCTCGAGTACAAGTTCTTCGAGCCCGCCTTCTACAGCACCGATCTCCCCGACTGGGGCACGGCCGCCCTCGTCTGCCGCCGGCTGGGGTCGAAGGCCCAGGTGCTCGTCGACACCGGTCACCATCCTCAGGGCACGAACATCGAGCAGATCGTCGCCCTCCTCCTCGAGGAGGGGCTCCTGGGCGGCTTCCACTTCAACAACCGCAAGTACGCCGACGACGACCTCATCGTGGGCTCGATCGACCCCTTTGAGCTCTTCCGGATTATGTTCGAGATCGCCGCCGCTCAGCTCGACCCGAGGACGGAGGAGACGGCGCAAGGGCTGGCGCTGATGATCGACCAGTCGCACAACGTCGAGGGCAAGATCGAGGCCATGATCCAGTCGGTCACGAACATCCAGACGGCCTACGCCAAGGCCCTCCTCGTCGACCGAGGCAGGCTGAGCCAGGCCCAGGCTGCCGGCGACGTCCTCGCCGCTCACCGCGTCCTCGTCGATGGTTTCCAGACAGACGTGCGGCCGCTCCTTTCCCGCCTTCGCTCCGACCTTGGCCTTCCCGCCGACCCCGTCCAGGCCTTTCGCGAGGAGGGCTACGCCGAGCGCCTGGCCGCC
>PSLH01000125.1:5031-5351 GCA_040289505.1 Thermoleophilia bacterium
CCGCCGAGACCGAGGCGCTCGACAAGGGCGTCTCCGGGTCTCTGTCGCCTGGCCTCCGCCCGGCGACCCCTTGTGCCGGCTGCGCTCGCTCGAGGGAGGCCCGTCATCCTGCAACGCCGATCAGGGCTCCTCCGGCCTCTGAGCCAAGAGACGCTCGCCCCTCGTAGAGCGAGGCTCGCGTCGCGGCCTCGGGGACGGGGCGCGCTCGGCGTAGCTTCACGGCGAATGGCGGCGACGGCGGACATCGAGCGGGGAGCGCTCCTCGAGGGGCCCGTCCTTCCCGAGCCGCTGCAGGTCGTGCACGCCGAGCGGGGGGGGAG
>PSLH01000126.1:0-317 GCA_040289505.1 Thermoleophilia bacterium
GCGGGAGCCGATCGCGGATCGGGCACGGAGCGTGTTCGCAGCGGCGCATCGACGCTCTGTGCAGGGCCGGCCGCAGGTGATCGTCGCCACCCAGACGATCGAGGTTGGGGCGGACCTGGACGTCGACCTGCTCGTGACGGAGGCAGCGCCCCTCGACGCGCTCCTACAGCGCCTGGGTCGCCTAAACCGCCTCGGCCTTTGTCCGGCAGCGGAGGCTATCGTCGTCTACGCGGATCGCCTCCATCGCGCGCACCCGGTGTACGGAGAGGGCGTGAGAAGAACCTGGGACTGGCTTCGCGCTCGTGCCCCGGGAGCCA
>PSLH01000126.1:341-809 GCA_040289505.1 Thermoleophilia bacterium
TGGTCTCCGAGGAGCACGCCCCAAGGTGCGCGAAGCTCCCGCCCTCACCTTCACCCCCGCGGCGATCCGCGGCGCCGTGAGGCCAGAGGACCTCTCGGAAACCTCGTCCCCGATCCCGCATGTCCCCGTGCTCCTCCCCCCGTACCTGGATGCGTGGGCGCGCACCTCGCCCCCGCCCGATCCCGATCAGCCGGTCGAGCCCTTCCTGCACGGGATCGAGCACGGCCAGCCTGAGGTATCGGTCTGTTGGCGGGCCTCCCTTCCCTCTCTGGCTGCCTGGCGTGCCGAGCTCTCGGCCGTCCCCGTGGTGGACGAGGAGACGGTCGAGCTTCCCCTCTGGACGGTGCGGCGCTGGCTCGGCGGTCTCGCGCAAGGCCCCCTGTCCGACCTCGAGTCGGTAGCCGAGCCGGACGAGAGCGAGGAAGTGCCCGAGGCGCCGGCCGTGCCGGCGGTCGTCCAGCGTTCGGA
>PSLH01000126.1:865-5293 GCA_040289505.1 Thermoleophilia bacterium
CTTCGCCCGGGAGACACGGTGATCGTGTCCTCCGAGGCGGGAGGACACGATCTCTGGGGGTGGACAGGAAAACCAGGCCTGGTCCCGGATGTGGCCGACATCGTCTCCCGACGAAACCCGCTCGTCCGCCTCCGCCCCGGGGTCGTGGCCTCGCTCATCGGCGCCGACCCGCCAGGGCTCGCCGAGACGCTGGCGGGCGGCAGGGACCGCCCTCTCCGAGAGCTGGCGGACGCGCTCCTCGGTCTTGCCCTCTCCGCCATCAGGAGCTCCCCCGACGATGAGCTCGCTCCCGCGGCCCGCCGCTGGGCCGAGCAAGCTGACCGCCTCCGCGCACGGCTTTCCGATCCGCGCACGCGTGTCCTTCGCCCTGGAGGCCCGGAGGAGCTGGCGACGATCGGCCTCGTCGTCTCCCTCCGAAGTAGGGACGCGCTCGACGAGGAGGGAGACACAGGCGAGGCCTCCTCCAGCCTGGCGGCGAGGCCGATACCGCTCGCCGCGCACCTCAGCAGCGTGACAGGCCAGGCACGGGGCTTGGCCGAGCGGATCGGTCTTCCCTCCGACCTCGTCCACCTGGTCGAGCTCGCCGGCCGCCTTCACGACCTGGGCAAGCTCGAGCGGCGCTTCCAGGTCATGCTCCATCGCGGCGACCCCGACCGGTTCGAGGCAAGCGGCGTTCCCCTCGCCAAGTCGGGGATGGATCCAAGCGACCGGGCAGCTCTACGTCGAGCCCGGGAACTCGCCGGACTTCCGCCGGGCTGGCGCCACGAGGCACTCTCGGGCCTCTTGGCAAGAACGCTTCTCAGTCGGGGGCTGGTCGATCGGGATAGCGTGGACACCGACCTTCTCATCCATCTCGTTCAGACCCACCATGGCCGCTGCCGGCCGCTCTTTGCTCCCGGGGCGAATGGCTCCCTCGCCGGCTGGGACGTCGATCTTCGCGAGGTGATTCCTGGGGTGGAGGCCTCCCTCGAAGAGCTTCTTCCCTCCTCGCTTTCCTTCGACTGGGAGGGGCCTGCCCGCTTCGCCCGCCTCTGCCGGCGCTACGGACGGTGGGGTCTCGCTCTCCTCGAGACGGCCCTTCGTCTGGCTGACATCGCAGTATCGGAGCAGGCTGGCATCGCGGAATCGGAGGAGGCGTAGTGACGGGAGCGCTCCTACGGCTGCCTGCGCTCCGTAGCGACGACCCTCTCGGCGTACTCGCTGCCTTGGGAATCGTCGAGCTGTGCCGCTCCGAGCTAGGAGTGCCAGAGGAGGAGCTTGGCCTTGCCTGGGAGGGGATCGGAAGGCCGGCGCAGCTTCTCGCCCCCTTCGAGAGCGCGGAGGCGCTCGTCCAGGCTCTCTACGCGGCGGCACAGACGATGGCAGCGGAGGATCGCCTCGTTCCCGTTCCCGTACCGAACTTCATTCCTCCAGGCCTCTCCGACGCGGAGCGGAAACAGCTCAAAGACGAGAAAGGTCGTGAGCCTCCATTCGACCCCCTTCGAGTCACGCAGCGGAAGGCGATCGAGCGGTACCGCTCGCTCCAGAACGCCTGCGTAGGGCACCTAGGAGCGTCCCGCTGGCTATGCGCCCTTTCTGACCAGCTCGCGACGCTACCGGACAAGGAGGAGGTTCAGGCAACGCCTCTCTGCGTTCCCCGCACCCGGCAGCGCATACCCCAGCTCTACGGAAAGACATTGGGAGCCGTCGCTTCCGACCCGGACCTTCTCCACGCCGCCTGTCTTGCCTGGCGAAGAAACCGCGCCGACGCAGGCATCACCCTCGACTGGCGGGCCGAGCGGGACGCAGGTGTGACCACGGACGGCCGCTCTGGGAACGCAGCGGTCACGGGGGCAGAGTGGCTCGCTCTTCAGGCTGCGCCGTGGTTTCGCCTAGGGGGGTTGAGGGGTCGACCCCAGGCCTGGGCCTGGTGGCCGACAGGTCGGAGCGGACGGCCGCGGGCGTTCGTCTGGCCTGTCTGGTCGCAGCCACTCGACCCCTGGGCGATCGAGGTCCTGATCACCCACCCTGTCGTAGGGAAGGTAGCCCGCGAGCAGCGGGCAACGAGCGAAACTGCAAACGCCCTGCGACGCCTTGGCATCATCGCCGTCTTTCGCTCCGAGCGCACCACGCTTCCGAACAGCGAGGGACCTCTGGGCAGTCCGACCCTCCTTTGGCCTGCCTGACAAAGCACGATGGCGTCAGGTCAAGAGCAGGCGTCACTGGATCTCGTTCCTGCCCGCATGGTGAACGAGTTTGCCTACTGCCCGAGGCTCTTCTACTTCGAGTGGGTGCACGGCCAATGGGCGGAGAATGCGAACACGCTCGAAGGGGCCGCTCTCCACCGCCGCGTGCAAGACGAGTCTGGAACCCTCCCTCCACCTGACGTTATGGAGCCCGAGTTTCGTTTCGTTTCGCGCGGCATCCTTCTTTCCTCGGACCGGCTGGGGTTGATCGCGAGGATCGACCTGCTCGAGGGCGCCAAGGGCAAGGTCCGGCCTGTCGACTACAAGAGGGGGCGCCCGGGCCCCCGCGGGCCGTGGGAGCCTGAGCTCGTCCAGCTCTGCGTGCAAGGTCTCATTCTCCGGGAGAACGGCTACGCCTGCGATGAGGGCGTGATCTACTACGCAGACTCCCGGACGCGCGTCAACGTCCCCCTCACTGACGAGCTGGTGCAGCGCACGTTGCATCTCGTCGGCGAGCTCCGGCGCGTCGCACGCGCCCCCCTTCCTCCGCCGCCCCTGCTCGACAGCCCGAAGTGTCGCTCCTGCGTACTCGTTGACCTCTGCCTCCCAGACGAGACAAACCTTTTGCGAGGGGAGCCGCTCGCTGAGGTTCGGCGCTTAGTGCCAGCCCGAGACGATGCCGCCCCGATCTACGTCATGGAGCAGGGCGCCTCCATTGGGCGGCAGGGTGAGCGTCTTGTCGTCCGCACACCTGCAGGTCGCGAGGCCTCCGCACGCCTCATCGATGTCTCGCAGGTCTCTGTCTACGGAAACGTCCAGATCTCCTCGCAGGCTCTCCGCGCGCTCGCTGAGCGTGACGTGCCGATCCTCCACCACACGTACGGCGGCTGGCTCGTCGCAGTAACATCCGGTGTTCTCGGAAGGAACGCGGACCTTCGGGATGAGCAGTACCGCGCTGCCAGCGACGCCCCGCGTGCTCTTCGCATCGCCCGGGCCTTCGTCGGGGGGAAGATCAAAAACCAGCGGACGCTACTCCGTCGCAACCACCCTGCCGCCCCGCGTGGAGCTCTGAGCGAGATGGCCCGCCTCATCCGACTCGCGCAGCAGGCCTCGTCGGTAGATCGGCTGCTAGGTATCGAGGGAATCGCTGCGCGAGTCTACTTTGAGCACTTTGGCCAGATGCTCAGACGTCCCATGGGCTTCGACGCCTCAGGTCGCCAGAAGCGACCGCCGCCCGACCCTGTGAACGCGCTCCTCTCCTTCGCCTACGGGCTTCTTCTCAAGGAAACAATCGCCGCCCTGGTCGCCGTAGGACTCGATCCATACCGGGGTCTTTACCACCAGCTCCGTGTCGGGCGACCCTCGCTCGCGCTTGACCTGATGGAGGAGTTCCGGCCACTCATCGCGGACTCTGTGGTTCTTAGCTTAGTAAACAATCGCGTTTTAGCTGACTCCGACTTTGTCCGTCGAGGTCCCGCGTGTGGCCTAAGAGCTGAGGGACGGCGCCGCACCGTTCGGGCGTTCGAGGCACGGATGGACACGCTCGTTCGCCACCCGCTCTTCGGATACCAGGTGAGCTACCGGAGAGTTGTCGAGATCCAGGCGCGGCTCCTCACTCGTGCGATCTCCGGCGAGATCCCCCGCTACCTGCCGTTCACGACGAGGTAGGAGGGGCGTGCGCCATAGCCTTCTGGTCTGCTACGACGTCCGCGATCCTGTCCGGCTGCGCCGCACACACAAGGTCATGCTCGGTTTCGGGGATCCGATCCAATACTCGGTGTTCCTGTGCGAGCTTTCACGGGCCGAGCGCCTCTTACTCGAGGAAGCATTACGGAGAGTGGTCTCGCTGAGGGATGACTCGGTTCTAATCATCGACCTCGGCCCAGCCCGGGGCACTGCCGCGCATCGCATCGCGAAGCTCGGTCGAGGAGCACTTCCCCATCTGGAGCGAGAGCTTATCGTATGAGTCCATACACGCGGGGAAGCATCAGCTGGGCTCGAGGTTCGAGCTGAGGTTCGAGCGGTGGAGTGATGCCCCTCTTCCCAGGAGGGGCTCGAAGTCAAAAACGCCTGCTCCGCACGTGAACATTGTGGACCGTCCTCCCGAAGCCCACGTTTTCGCCGTGAGATCTCGAACACCTCTCGTCAGAGGGCGCTCGATGCTGTATGCTGAAAGGTGTCAGGAGGTCAGGCTTTCCGCGACCGAAAGGTCGCGGCCTCATTGTGGTATCGATAGCTCGGAGACAAGCGACCATTCTTTTGG
>PSLH01000127.1:0-5114 GCA_040289505.1 Thermoleophilia bacterium
CCGGCGAGCGGGGGGATCCTCGCCGCCGCTCGAGCGAGCGGCCAAGGGCGGTCACGAGCCGGGCCACGCTCTCCTCGGTGTCGCCGACGGTGAGGAGGGGGACGAGCGTATCCCGATTGGCGAGCTCGACGCGGATTCCCTCTGCGAAGAGATCGGCCTCCACCTCCAGCCCATCGGCGCCGGTCCCCGCCAGAGCGAGCACGAGCTTGGTGGGGTCGACGGCGGCCACGCTGGGGTAGCGCTCGACGAGCGAGGGATCTACCAGGCGTAGGCCCTCCACCCTGGCTAGCTCGGCTCGCGCTTGGGCGGCCAGGGCCACCGTCCGCCCCAAAAGCTCGCGCCCTCGCGTCGCCACCAGCATGCGGGCTCGGTCGAGGCTGGCGAGGATCGCCGCTGACGGGCTCGTGGTGTGGAGGAGCTCGAACGCCTCCCCCAGCCGAGCGAGGTTGAGCGGGCCCCGGCGCCCGAGGAGGTAGGCTCCCTGGGTGAAGGCAGGGAGCGTCTTGTGGGCCGAGGTGACGAGGCCGTCCGCCCCCAAGGCGAGCGCGTGAGCGGGGAGGTCGGGGTGGAAGCCGAGGTGCGCTCCCCAGGCCTGGTCGACGAGGAGGGGAATACCGGCCGAGCGACAGAGAGCAGCGATCGAGGAGAGGTCGGAGAGGATTCCGACGTACGAGGGCTCGACCAGGAGCACCCCGCAGGCGTCAGGTGCCGCCGCCAGCGCCTCCTCGACACGCTGGGGTAGCACGCCCAGGGCAAGCCCCGTCTCCGGGTCGACCTCGGGGCAGACCCACACCGGCTCTAGGCCGGCGAGGATGAGACCGGCCACGATCGACTTGTGCGCAGCGCGGGAGACGACCAGCCGGGCCCCGGGGCGGCCCACGGCCAGAGCGAGCGCCTGGTTTCCCTGGGTGGAGCCGTTGAGGCAGAAGCGGCAGAGATCGGCCCCCCACAGGTGGGCCGCCAGCCGCTCCGCCCGGCCGAGCACGTCCCCTCGGAGGTGGAGATCGTCTGCTCCTCCGCTCAGGGGGAGGTCGCGGCGGAGGAGGTCGTCGGCGAGGTGGGCGGCTCGCTTGTGGCCGGGCGTGGTGAAGGGCGTCACCGACCGATCGGCGAGGAACGCCTCTACCGCGTCCGCGAGCGGCGTCTGCGCGTGATCCACCATCGCTTTCTACCCTACGGCCGCCACCGCAGGGCCTGATGACCCCTGTCGGGAGGGCGAGGCCGCCTGGCCCGGGGCCAGGCCCCGTTTGGAGAGCGCCCGCGGGGAGCGGTAAAATTGCGCTTGCCGTGGCGCGCGCGTTCAGGCAGGTCGTGCCGTGACCGAGGCCGTCTCCGCGATCGGCCGCCGCTACCTCCCCCGCGGCTGGCGCGACTTGGGCCTCCAGCTCGCCATCTGGTTTGGATTCCTCCTTCTCTACCAGGTGGTGCGGGGCATCGCCGACCGCAACCCGGCCCGCGCCTTCGAGAACGGCTTTTGGGTGATCCAGTTCGAGCGCCGCGCGAGCGACCTCATCGAGCTCACCTTGCAGCAGTTCGTGACGACCTCGGTAGCGCTCACCCAAGCGGTGTCCTGGACGTACTGGCTCTCCCAGTTCACGGTGGTGGGCGTAGCCCTGCTCTGGGTGTACCTACGCCGGAACGAGGCCTTCTACCGCTTCCGGAACTGGATCCTCCTGGCCAACGTCATCGGCCTCGTCGGCTACGTGCTCGTGCCCACCGCTCCGCCACGCCTCTTTCCCAGCTTCGGCTTCGCCGACACCCTGGCCCAGTTCGCCGCCCTCAACCACGGCAGCGGCTTGGTCGAGCTCGCTGCCAACCCCTACGCGGCCATGCCCAGCCTCCACGCCGCCGACTCGCTCATCGTCGGGGTCAGCTTGGCTCTCCTCGTCCGCCGCCCCTGGGCCAAGGTGCTTTGGCTTCTGTGGCCGAGCTGGGTGTGGTTCTCGGTGATGGCCACCGCCAACCACTTCTGGCTGGACATCGCCGCCGGGGTGGCAGTGGCGATCCTCGCCTGGCCCGTCGCCTGCCGGAAAGAGCTCGCTCGCCTGCTCGCGTGCTCGCGGGCGTAGCGAGACGGCTCGGGCTCCGCGACCTGCTAGCGTCGAGCGGATGAGCACCGCCCCCCAGCGGGTCAAGCAGGCCTACGCCGCGGAGGTACGGCGGATCGCCTCCCGCTCCGTGGAGGGCTTGGCCGGCACTCGCCTCCACCCTACCGCCCTGACCGTGGCCGGCGCCCTCGTCTCCATGGCGGCCGGCGTCCTCGTCTACCTCGAGTACCTGCACGAGATCCTCTTCTTTTGGCTGGGGGCGGCCGTGTTCGTCCTCGGATCGGCGCTCGACATCTTGGACGGCGCCCTCGCCCGGGCCGGGGGCAAGGCGACCCCCTTCGGGGCGTTCATCGACTCCACCACCGACCGCATCGGCGAGGCGTTCATGCTCGGCGCGATCGGCCTTGTGTTCATGCGCCACGGCCAGGAGGTGGCGTTGGCCTTCTCCTTCGCCGCCGTCTGCGGGTCCTTCCTCGTCAGCTACGCCCGCTCGCGCGCGGAGGCTCTCGGCCTGCGCGGGGACGTGGGCCTGGGAGGCCGGGCAGAACGGGTGGCGCTGATCACCGTCGGTCTCGTCTTCGCGCCCTGGGGCGCTCTTCCCTGGGCGATCTACGCCCTCACCGCGCTGGCTTGGACCACGGTCGCCCAGCGCGTGTGGAGCGTCCGCCAGCAGCTGCGCTCGAAGACCTCGCGGTGAGCCTCTATACTGATAGCACTTAAGTGCTATCTACGCCCCAGAGACGAGACGTGCTCGTGCGCGTCCCCGCCGAGCTCAAGGACCGACTGGCTGCCGAGGCGGCGCGGGCGGGGGCGAGCTTGAACGACGTGGCGGTGAGCCTCCTGGCCGCGAGCGTGGGCATGTCGGTCGAGCGGAGCGGGCGGGCAGGACGAGCGCCCGGCCGGGGACGGGCTGTCCTTCTGCGCATGCCCGTCGAGCTCAAGGACAGGCTGCAGGCGCGAGCCCGCGAGCGCCGCCGCACCCTCAACCAGCTGATCGTCGAGACGTTGTCGGAGCGCCTCGGCCTGAAAGGAGAGAGCATGGTCCAGAAGAACGGCAAGCCGGGATCCGCGCAGGACAAGGTGCGGGTTGCCATCATCGGCGTCGGCAACTGCGCCAACGCCCTCCTCCAGGGCGTGCACTACTACCGGGACGCCCACGACGGAGCGAGCGTGCCCGGGCTCATGCACGTCAACTTGGGCGGCTACCACGTGTCCGACATCGAGTTCGTGGCCGCCTTCGACGTGGCCAAGAGCAAGGTGGGAAAGGATCTGGCCGAGGCCATTTGGGCGCCGCCCAACGACACCATCAAGTTCGCCGACGTGCCCAAGACGGGAGTGACGGTGTCGCGGGGGATGACCCACGACGGCCTGGGCAAGTACCTCTCCCAGGTAGTGGAGAAGGCGCCTGGCTCCACCGACGACGTGGTAGGCATCCTCAAGGACACCGGGACGGACGTAGTCGTCAACTACCTGCCGGTAGGATCGGAGGAGGCGACCAAGTGGTACACTGAGCAGATCCTGGCCGCCGGCTGCGCCATGGTGAACTGCATGCCGGTGTTCATCGCCCGCGAGGCCTACTGGCAGCGGCGGTTCGAGCGGGCGGGCGTGCCCATCATCGGCGACGACATCAAGTCGCAAGTCGGGGCGACCATCACCCACCGCCTGCTCACCACCCTGTTCCGCGACCGGGGCGTTCGCCTCGACCGCACCATGCAGCTCAACGTGGGCGGAAACACCGACTTCCTGAACATGCTGGAGCGGGAGCGGCTGCAGTCGAAGAAGGAGTCGAAGACGAACGCCGTCACCTCCATGCTCGACTACGACATCGGCGAGCGGAACATCCACGTCGGCCCCTCCGACTACGTGCCCTGGTTGACCGACCGCAAGTGGGCCTACATCCGCATGGAGGGATCGGCGTTCGGGGACGTCCCTCTCACCATCGAGCTCAAGCTCGAGGTGTGGGACTCGCCCAACTCGGCTGGCATCGTCATCGATGCCGTCCGCATCGCCAAGCTGGCGCTCAACCACGGCATCGCCGGCGCCCTGGAGGCGCCTAGCGCCTACCTGATGAAGTCGCCGCCGAGGCAGATGCGAGACGACGAGGCCCGCGACGAGATCGAGCGCTTCATCGCCCAGTACGCCCGCACGAGGACGGCTCCACAGCCGACGAGCGCCTAGAGAGGGCAGGCGGCCCCGCCTCCCGCGGGGCCGCCTGCCGACTACACTCGCCCTACATGGGCCTGCGCATCTGCCTGGTGACCCCGTTCGCCTGGTCGCAGCCACACGAGGTGAACGACCACATCGCCGGCGTGGCCCCTGAGCTTCGGGCGCTGGGCCACGCCGTCACCATCCTCTGCCCGTCCAATCGGGCTCGCGACCTCAAGGCAGGGCGACGAGCCCTGGAGCGAGGCGCCCTGCTCGACCAGGTGGTGGCCGTAGGGCCGGCCCTGCCCGTCTCCCCGGGGAGCCTGATGGCCGTGCCTGTAGGCGCTCGCTCCAACCTCGTCCTCGCCCTCCAGCACGGCCGCTTCGACGTCGTCCATGGCTTCGAGCCTGGCCTTCCCAGCCTCTCCTACCTCGCCTTGGGGGAGGCGCAGGCCCTTACTGCTGCCACCTTCTTCTCGCCCGAGCGCCTGGTGTATCCGCCCAGCCGGGCCCGCCGCCAGAGGCTCCTCGCCCGCATCGACGCCTTGCTCGCCGTGTCCCCTACGGTCGCGACCGCCGCCCAGGCCCGCTTTCCGGGCGACTACACGCTCGTCTCCGTCGGCGTCGACCCTGGGCTCTTCCGCCCCCAGGAGAAGGATCGGGCGATCGCAGCCGAGCTCGGCCCCGGCGATCGGCCCACGGCCCGGGCGCTGGTGCGGCTCTTGGACGATCTCCCCGGCTGGCACCTCTACCTCCTCCAGGAAGGGCCGCTGGGGGGCAGGCCCTACGTGCCCCTCCGCCTACGCGACCGCGTGCACGTGCGCGTGCGCCCGGACGCCCTCTCCCGGGCCGCCCTCCTCAGCCGGACAGCGATCTTCGTCCCGGCGGCGGAAGGGAGCCCCCGGCTGGCGCTGGAGGCGG
>PSLH01000008.1:0-23052 GCA_040289505.1 Thermoleophilia bacterium
GACGACCATCCCGGCGATTGCCGCATCAGCAATTGCGCCGCGCGCAGCGCCTCCGACGGCCTGCGCTGCTGTTGCAACAGGCCGCGATAAAAATCCGTCATCAGGCTGGCCGTAGACTGATCGTTCACATCCCACAAACTGACGACCACTCTCGCCGCGCCCGCGTGCATAAAGCCGCGCGTCAAACTCAGCAGCCCTTCGCCGCGCACTTCTTTGCCCAGCCCGCTTTTGCAGGCGCTCAGCGTGACGAGTTCCGCCGGCAAACTCAAGCGGGAAATCTCGATCAGACGCCGCCCGGTTCCCCGCGCCGCCTTCGCGCAATTCGGGCGCGGGCAGGGCCGCGAACGGAATCCATTGCAACGCGCCATCGGCCACGACGAGCAGCCGCCAGAAGAGAGCGCCCGACGCCAGAGAGTTGACGACGCGGACGTACAGGGGTCGCTCCAGGACGACCCCTCTCGGCACCCGCACGAGGAGGCCGTTCTGCCAGCAGGCCGCGTTGTGGGCGGTGAACTTGTCGTCGGCGCCGACCAGCGTCCCCAAGAGAGGCTCGTCCTCGGAAAGAGGCTGAAAGACAATCCCGTCGGGCGCGCGTGCGATCTCGATCCCGCCCTCCCCGACGGTGGCGACGCCGGCCACGTCGATATCCAGCAAACCCCTAACAGACACGGCCGGGGTCAGATCCCGGACACGACCGTTCGAAAGCACGTAGGCGTCCGGGTCGAAACCCCGAAGATCGGTGAAACGCCACAGCTCGCTCGTCGTGTCGGGAACTGGGAGCGAGCGGTAGCGCTCGAGCGCCTCCGCCCTATCCATACGGCGCGTAGCGGTGGTGCAGCATCAGGTCGTTGCCGTCCGGGTCGCGGAAAAACGCCATCTTGCAAACGCCGGTGTCGAGCGTGTCGCCCAGGAACTCGACCCCCTTTCCCTCCAAATCGGCCCGGGCCCGGTCAACGTCATCGACGTGCAGGCGATGTGAGCGTTCCGCTGCGGATGAAACTCCATGCCGAAGCGCTCCGGCTCCCAGATGCCAAAGCACGTAGCGCCCACCCAGAACTCGTACTGGCCGTGCTCATCCGGACGCAGACCGAGCGTCTCGACGTAGAAGCGCCGCGACCGTTCCGCGTCTCGAGAGGGGACCCCTACGAAGTCGAGCTTCCGGATGTCCACTACCCGACCGAGCCCTCCATCTGCAGCTGGATGAGCCGGTTCATCTCCACCGCGTACTCGAGGGGAAGCTCCTTGGTGATCGGCTCTACGAAGCCGGACACGATCATGGCGCTTGCCTCCGCCTCCGACAAGCCGCGGCTCATGAGGTAGAAGAGCTGCTCCTCACCGATCTTGGACACCGTGGCTTCGTGGCCGATGTCCACGTCCGACTCGTCAATGCGGATGTAGGGGTAGGTGTCGGAGCGGGAGGCCTCGTCCAGGATGAGGGCGTCGCACACTACCTTGGACTTCGAGCCCACTGCTCCCTTGGCTACCTCCAAAAGACCGCGGTAGCCGGCCCGGCCGCCGTCCTTGGAGATCGACTTGGAGGTGATCACCGACGAGGTGTGCGGCGCTACGTGCACGGCCTTTCCGCCCGCATCCTGGTGCTGACCCTTGCCGGCGAACGCGATCGAGAGAACCTCGCCGTGCGCCCCCTCCCCGAGCAGCCAGATGGCAGGGTACTTCATGGTCAGCTTGGAGCCTAGGTTCCCGTCCACCCACTCCATGGTCGCCTCCTCGTAGGCGACGGCACGCTTGGTCACCAGGTTGTACACGTTCGTCGACCAGTTCTGGATGGTGGTGTACCGGCAGCGCCCGCCCCGCTTCACGATGATCTCCACCACCGCCGAGTGGAGCGAGTCGGTCGAGTAGATAGGAGCGGTGCAGCCCTCGACGTAGTGCACGTAGGCTCCCTCGTCCACAATGATCAGCGTGCGCTCGAACTGGCCCATGTTCTGAGCGTTGATGCGGAAGTAGGCCTGCAGAGGCATGTCCACCTTCACCCCCGGCGGCACGTAGATGAAGGAGCCGCCCGACCACACCGCCGAGTTGAGGGCAGCGAACTTGTTGTCGTTGGGGGGGACGATAGTGCCGAAGTACTGGCGGAAGAGCTCCTCGTGAGTCTTGAGGGCCGTGTCGGTGTCCAGGAAGACGACTCCCTGTCTCTCCAAATCCTCCTTCAGCTTGTGGTAGACGACCTCGGACTCGTACTGGGCCCCGACACCGGCCAGGTACTTCTTCTCCGCCTCGGGAATCCCCAGTCGATCCCAGGTCTCCTTGATGTCGGGCGGAAGCTCGTCCCAGGACGAGGCCTGCTTCTCGGTTGGCTTGATGTAGTAGTAGATGGAGTCGAAGTCGATGCCCGTCAGGTCGCCACCCCAGCGCGGTAGAGGCCGAGCCAGGAAGTAGTCGAGAGCCTTATGACGGAACTTCCGCATCCACGCGGGCTCGTCCTTGTGAGAGGAGATGGCGTCGATCAGCTCGTGGGACAGCCCCCGCCCCGACTTGTAGAAGTAGTCCTCGGGGACGTGGAAGCCGTACTTGACCTCGTAGTCGGAGCCGATGCCGCGAACGATCTCGGTCTCGATCTCTGTCACTGCGACTCACCCCCAGAGTCGGAGTCGGCGCTGACGCCCGCGGGCAAGAAGGCCTCGTAGCCCTCGGCCTCCAGCCGATGGGCAAGCTCAGGCCCGCCCTCCTCGACGATGCGACCGTCGACGAACACGTGCACGAAGTCGGGCTGGATGTAGTTGAGGATTCGCTGGTAGTGGGTGATGACAAGCGCCCCCATGGAGGGCCCGACCAAGGAGCGCACGCCCTCGGCCACGATCTTGAGCGCGTCGATGTCGAGCCCGGTGTCGGTCTCGTCCAAGATCGCCATCCTCGGCTTGAGCATCGCCATCTGCAGCACCTCCACCCGCTTGCGCTCGCCGCCCGAGAAGCCGTCGTTGACGTAGCGCTGAGCCAGCTCCCGGGGGACCTTGAGGCGCTCCATGGCTGCCGTGAGCTCCTTGCGGAACTCGGGGATGGGGATGGGGTCGTCGACGCCGCCCGCTCGCGCCTTGCGGATGGCGTTGATGGCCGCCCGCAGGAAGCTCGTCACGGTAACGCCGGGCACGGCGTGCGGGTACTGGAAGGCGAGGAAGAGACCTCGCTGCGCTCGCTCGTCGGCGCCAAGCTCGGTGATGTCCTCGCCGTCGAAAATGATCTGACCCTCGGTGACCTGGTAGGCAGGGTGGCCCATGACGGCGTAGGCGAGCGTCGACTTGCCAGACCCATTCGGGCCCATGACAGCGTGCACCTCGTTCGTGTCCACGGCAAGATCGACACCCTTCACGATCTCGGTGCCGTCCTCGAGGGCAACATGGAGGTTACGGAGCTCGAGCAGAGCCACGTTCGTACGTCCTTTCTCCTTGGGATGAAGCGGGACTCAGCTTCCGCTTGTGCCACAGTGTAGCCGAAGCCCGCCCCTCAGCCGGACAGGACAAGGCGCGAGAGCGGTGCTACGCTTCGTCCATGCCTATCGGCCCCTGGGAGCTCATCATTCTCGTCCTCGTCATCCTCCTTGTCTTCGGTGCCCGCCGCCTGCCCGAGATCGGCCGCGGCCTGGGCAAGGGTATGCGGGAGTTCAAAGATGCGGTCACAGGCAAGGAGGAGCGGGCGGCGCAAGGCCACGCCCCGGCTGAGATCCGGACAACGGTGGCAGAGGAGAACGAGCCCGTCGCATCTTCCTCCTCCGAGCGCGAGCGCGAGCGAAGCGCCTAGCCTCTCGGTGGAGGCTGTCTCCGCCGACTGGGTCCTGCCGATCGGCGGCCCACCCATTCGCGAGGGGACGGTCAGGATCGAGGCCGGTCGGATCGCCGCCGTGGGGCCTGCTCGCGAGCTCGGCTGGGGCCGTCGCTACCCGGCAGCGGTCATCCTCCCCGGCTTCGTCAACGCCCACGCTCACCTCGAGTACGCGGTGTATGCGGGCTTCGGAGATGGCCTTCCCTTTCCCCTCTGGCTGGAGACCCACATCTCCCGCAAGCGCAGGATCGGCCTGGAGGACGCGGTCGCCATCGCTCGCCTAGGAGCGGCTCAGTGCCTGGCCTCGGGGGTGACGACCGTGGCTGACGCCAGCTTCACCGGCGCCAGCGCCTTTGCCTGCGCCGAGCTCGGGCTGCGAGCAGTCGTCTTTCTCGAGGTGTTCGGGGCCGATGCAGGCCAGGCTTTGGCCCGTTTCTCGGAGCTCCGAGAGCGAGTCGAGCCCACTCTCTCGGAGCGAGTCTGCGTCGGTATCTCTCCCCACGCCCCCTACACCTGCTCGGCCCAGGTGTACGAGGCATGCGCAGCGCTCGGGCTCCCCCTGGCCACCCACCTTAGCGAGACAGAGGCAGAACTCGAGTGGCTGCGAGCCGGCAGAGGCCCTCTCGCTGCCCTGGCAAACCTTCTCGTCCCGCCGCCGGGGACGAGCGGGGTTCGGCTTCTAGCCGATATCGAGGTCCTGAGCCCGCATCTTTGCGCGTGCCACTGCGTCCACCTCGACACCGAGGAGATCGGGCTCCTTGCCCGAAGCGGGGCCGGGGTCGTCCACTGCCCCCGCTCCAACGCTTTCCTTGGCTGCGGCATCGCCCCGGTGGCAGATCTCCTCGCTGCCGGAGCGCCCGTGGGCCTGGGCACGGACAGCCCTGCCTCCAGCCCATCCTTCGACGTGTTCGAGGAGATGCGAGCGGCCCTGGCTCTGGGACGCGTGGCCAGCCGCCGCCCCGAGACCATGCCAGCTGCCCGCGTTCTCGAGCTGGCCACGCTGGGCTCCGCTCGGGCGCTTCGCTTGGCCGACGAGATCGGCACGCTGGAGCCGGGCAAGCGGGCCGACCTGACCGTTATCTCCCTGGAGGACACCCCCTTTCTCCCTTGGGAAGACCCAGCGGCAGCGGTCGTCTTGGGCGGCTCCCCCGAGCGCGTGGTCGCGACAGTGGTCGACGGGGAGGTACGCTACGAGCGGGAGACGACAGCATGGCACGAGCTGCGACAAAGAGGAAGCGAGGCCCGAAGCAAGCTGCTCGGCCTGTCGCGGCCGAGCGCGTAAGCCGTCGCGAGCCGACCCTCGACCAGCAGCTTTTCTTCGGCCGTATCCGTCGCCAGGCCAAGTGGGCCTTCGTCTTCCTCGCCCTCGTCTTCGGGGGCAGCTTCGTCTTCCTGGGCGTAGGCTCGGGAAATAGCGGTCTCGGCGACGTCTTCAGCAACGTCTTCAGCGGCTCCTCCGGCCCCTCGCTCTCCAGTCTGGAGAAGAAGGTGGCCGAGAACCCCCGCGACCTCACCGCCGTGACCGATCTCGCCACCAAACTGCAGAGCGAGGGCCGCACCCAGGAGGCGATCGAGACGTACAAGAGCTTTCTCGCTCTCCAGCCGAGGAGCGTAGAGGCGCTGAACCAGCTGGCTGCCCTGTACCAAAGCCAGGTACAAGAGCAGGCGCTCGCAGCCCAGGCAGCGCTCGCCGAGCTGCAGACGCGGGTCCCCGGCGACCTCTTCGGCCTCGACCCGAACACGAGCCTCGGACGCGCTGTCAGCTCCTACCAGGACCCGATCACCCAGGCCATCGCGACCCAGGCCGAGCAACGCTACGCGGAGGCCGCCAGCCGCCTCCAGAGCGCCGTCCAGGGGGCGCTCGACACCTACAAGAAGCTGGCTGACCTCCAGCCTGACGATCCCACCGCGCTCTTCCAGTACGCCCAGTACGCCGACCAGCAGGCCCGTCGTCCCCAGGTAGCGATCGCCGCCTATGAGCGTTTCCTGAGGCGCTTCCCTGACGATTCCTTCGCCCCGGACGTGCGCAGGCGGCTGCGCGACCTTAAGAAGGCCCAGGCCGCCGCTGGCCCGGAGCAGGTCCCCAAGAAGGCACAGCCGAAGACGGGGTAGACTCGCCCGCGTGCCACTCCCCCTCGCGCGAAGACGACCGGGCGCTGTCGGCGTCGCCCTGCTTGCCCTCGCCCTGGGGGTGGGGACCTCTGCCTGCGGGGGAGGGGTCGCTCGCACCGGCGACGCCCAGCGGGGCAAGGAGCTCTTCGTCCAGAAGTGCGCAAGCTGCCACACCCTGGCCGACGCGGGCGCCCGAGGCACGGTCGGGCCTAACCTTGACGACGTTTTCAGGGTGGTGCGGGCTCAAGGATTCGACGAGAGCTCGATTCGGGACATCGTCGCCGGTCAGATCCGCTACCCAGTGTCGAACACGCCCACGGGAGCACCAGGCATGCCCGCCAACCTCGTTACTGGCGACGACGTCGAGGCCGTCGCCTCGTACGTCGCCTCGGTTGCCGGAAAAGCTCCTGCTGGGGGCGGAGGAGGGGGGATCACCGCCACCGAGGGCAAGAAGATCTTCGCCCAAGCAGGCTGCGGGAGCTGCCACACTCTCGCCGACGCAGGGTCGACGGGCACGGTCGGGCCCAATCTCGACCAGGCCAAGCCAAGCGTGGCTCTTGCCATCGATCGGGTGACGAACGGGAAGGGGGTCATGCCCTCGTTCAAGGGTCAACTCAGCTCCGAGCAGATTCGGGCCGTGGCCGAGTACGTCGCCTCCGCCGCCGGCAAGTGAGCCTCCGCCGCTCCTTGTAACGACGAGCTACATGGAGGTGGCGCCGGCCGCCTTCGCCTCCGCCTCCAGATCGACCACGACGTGGTGTATGGGGAGGGCGAAGCGCTGCTTAGCCGCCTCCACCACCCCCCGCTCTAGCCAGTTGGAGCGCCCCTCGGGGTGGGTGGAGATGATGATCTCGTCCGCCCCGAACGTGCGCAGGGCGTCCTCGATCGCCTGCAAGGGGTCGGGATCGCCGATCTCGCCTCGAGCCTCGATACCGAGCTCGCGGAGGCGCGCCAGCGTCTCCCCGAGCCGCTTGGAGGCCGCTTCTCGAGCCGGGTCGATGTCCGACACCCAGTGGCGGACAGGGTCGGTTAAGGCGGGAGCGACCACGAGGACTTGGGTCTTCGCTCCCGCGCACTTGCGGCAGACTTCCTCCTCGAGGACGCGCCCGCGCAACGTCTCGTTGGCGACCACCAAGATCCGCCGCTCGTCGGGCGCCCCCACGTGAGGCGGAGCCTGCCGCGCGACCGGCTCAGGGAGCGGGCGAAGGTAGTACCAGAGAGCAGCCGCCGTCACCAGCGCCCACACGGGCACCCCCGCCTCCCAGCCACCGAGGATGCTCGCCAGGGCGATGGCGGCAAAAGCGACCAAACAGAAGAGTAGCAACCGGAAGGCCTCTGCCTCCGTCCGGAAGGGGTTGCGTCGAGCCATTCCTCTCAGATGAGGTAGACCGTCGTGTACACGACGATCCACATCACGTCCACGAAGTGCCAGTAGATGCCCGGGATCTCGACGCCGTGGTGGTGCTGTGGCGAGAAGTGGCCCCGGAAGGCGCGGATAGTGGCGAAGAGAAGCAGGGTGAGGCCAACGAAGACGTGAGCCCCGTGGAGCCCAGTGAGCCCGTAGAAGATGGTGCCGAAGGCGTTGTCATGGGGGGCAAATCCCACTCGCGCGTACTCCAAGATCTGGGTGAGCAAGAAGGTGAGCCCCATGAGTAGAGTGAGAACAAGGCCCGCCTGGAGACCGGCACGGTGCCCGCGCTTGATCGACTGGAGCGCCCAGTGCATGGTGAAGCTGGAGGTGACGAGGATGGCTGTATTCACCCCCGCCACGAGTACCGGCAGGTGGTCTCCCTTCGGTGGCCAGGGGTAGCCGTTGACCACGCGCACGAAGAAGTAGGCCGTGAAGAAGGCGCCGAAGAGCATCGTCTCAGAGGCGATGAACAGGAACATGCCCAGGACGCGGGGATCGATCCGGGAGCTGACGTTGGCGACAGGAGGGTGAGCGGCGTGAGCGTGGGCCTCGACGTGGGCCTCCATCAGACGAGCGCCTCCTCCCGCTCGAGCGCGACCTCCACGTGCGTCACCGGGAGGCCGGTCTCCTTCCGCAGCCGCTCGACCAGATGGCCTCGCAGCCACCGGGAGAGCTTGGCCCCGGGGAAGGTGGAGACGATGATCTCGTCCACCCGCTCGTCGTGGACGGCGTGGAGCGCCGCGGTGTAGGGATCGGGATGTGCGATCTGGCCGTGAGCGTCGATTCCCTCGCCGCGCAGGATGCCGAGCACCAGTCGTAGGCGCTTCTCCGCCTGGGGGTGGGCAGCCACGGAGAGGTCGCTCTGGGGACAGATGATGAGGAAGCTCGCTGGCGAGCGCCGCGCCCGCTCCCGAATAGCCTCGAGAAGAGGGCGTCCCACCACCGTCTCGTTGGCCACCACGAGGACGTTGGCCTCGCCTCCCTCTGCCTGGAGGTCGACGACGACATGCTCCACCGGCACGTCTACGGCCCGACGGATGCGCTCGACCACGTGGCGGCGAAGCCACCCCGAGCGGCTCTCCGGGTGGGTCGACACCACCACCTCGTCTGGCGGCGGCTCGAGCTGCGAGAAGGCGTCCCTGACCGCGTCCACGGGGTCGGCATCGACGACGAAGCCGTCGGCGGCAATGTCGTGGTCGCGGAGAAGGGCGAGCGTCTTGTCCAGCCGCCGCCTGGCCGCCGCTCGGCGCGTGTCCTCGTACACGACGTAGCCCTCGCGGGGGTGGCTAATCGGGCAGACGACCGACACCCGCAGCGGCCCTGACCCTGCCCGCCTGAGAAGCGCCTCCACCAGGCTTCGTCCTGCCACCGTCTCGTTGGCGACAACGAGGACGTGCCTTTCCTCCTCCACTTTTAGCGCCTCGCCTTCTCGGCGTCCTCGAGCCTGACCGCCCCGTTCCCGGAGAAGACGGCGTGCCTTGCGCCCTCCACCCCGTACTCGTACGGGCCGCCCACGACCTGGGGAATCTCGTCGAAGTTGAAGATCGGCGGCGGAGACGAGACCTGCCACTCGATAGAGCGGGCCCGCCAGGGGTTGCCGTCCGCCTTCGGGCCCCGGGCCCAGCTCGTGATGATGTTGTACAGGAACAGGACGATCGAGGCGCCGAGCACGAACGACGAGATGGATATTGCCAGGTTTAGGTCGGCGAACCGGTCCTGGTAATCAGCCACTCGCCGCGGCATCCCCTGCAGGCCCAACCAGTGCATAGGGAAGAAGGTCAGGTTCATGGCCACGATGGTGATCCAGAAGTGGATCTTCCCCAGCCGCTCGTTGTACATGCGCCCGGTCATCTTGGGGAACCAGTAGTAGAGGCCGGCGAAGACAGTGAGAAGCGACCCTCCGAAGAGGACGTAGTGGATATGGGCGACCACGAAGTACGTGTCGGAGACGTGGATGTCGATGGGCACCGATCCGAGGTACACGCCCGAGAGCCCGCCGATGAGGAAGTTGGCGATGAACCCGAGGGCAAAGAGCATGGGCGTGGTGAATCGGATCCTCCCCTCCCACAGCGTGGCCAGCCAGCTGAAGATCTTGATCCCGGTGGGAACGGCGATGAGGAGGCTGGTCACCATCATGGGCACCCGGAGCCAGGGCGCCATCCCGGCCACGAACATGTGGTGCGCCCACACCGAGAAGCCAAGGACGAGGATGGCGACCAAAGACAGCGCCATCAGCCGGTAGCCGAAGATGGGCTTGCGGGCGAAGGTGGAGATGACCTCGGAGATGATCCCGAACCCGGGCAGCATCATGATGTACACGGCCGGGTGGGAGTAGAACCAGAAGATGTGCTGGTAGCCGAGCACGTAGCCGCCCGCGTCCGGCTCGAAGAAGTTCGTGTGCATGATGCGATCGAACATCACGAAGAACTGGGAGCCAGCGATGAACGGCGTGGCCAAGACGACCAGGGTGGAGGTCGTGAAGTTGGCCCACACGAGCAGCGGCATGCGCCAGAAGGTCATGCCCGGTGCCCTCATGGTGATGATCGTCACCAGGAAGTTGAGGGCCGTCATGATGGAGGAGGCGCCCGCCCACTGCACGCCCATGTTGAAGAAGACCTGTCCCAGGGGCTGGTGCGAGGCAAGGGGAGCGTAGCTCGTCCAGCCGGTGGCGAAGGCGCCGCCAGGGACGAGGAAGCTCGCCAGCATCATGATCCCCGCCACCGGAAGAAGCCAGAAGGAGAGGGCGTTCAGCCGCGGGAACGCCATGTCCGGGGCTCCGATCATGAGCGGGATCACGTAGTTCCCGATCCCAGCGAAGACAGGCACGATGACGAGGAAGATCATGAGGGCGGCATGGACCGAGACCAGGCCGTTGAAGGTCTGGGTGCTCACGTACTGCATCCCCGGCTCGGCCAGCTCGGCCCGGAAGAGCATGGCCAGAAGACCGCCGGCGATGAGGAAGAAGATGTTGGCGGCGATGTACTGGATACCGATCACCTTGTGATCGGTGTTCACGCGCAAGTAGTCGCGCCAGCTACGGGCTCCGTGGCTTGAGTGATCCTCTGGCCGGGTCGGCTGCCCTATGGCATAGGCAAGCCAGTAGTCGAAGGCGCCGATGCCGACCAGGAAGCCGAAAGGAATGGTGACCAGAGCCACCGTGGTCTGCACGCTTCCCTGCCAGATGGGATGCCATCCCTCCAGCCAGCGCACGAGAGAGACGATCCCGGCGCCGATGCCGAAGAAGAGCGGGATCGTCCACACAAGCCGAAACCAGGGCGAGAGGAGCACCCTGGGGCCGCGCCCAGGGAGGCGCGGAGGGGCCGCCTGAACCTCGTGCTCGACCGTCACCTTGGACACGCCGCCTCCTTCACGGGATCAGAGAGATTTTGCCCTAGCGGCCAGGGTCGCGAGGAGGGTGCGGTCGGCCTCACGAGGTCGCCCCGCCCTGGCCAGCGGACTTCGCCCAAGCGTCGAACGCTCCCGGCCTCATCACGATCGCCTGAGAGCGCATGAGTGCGTGGCCCAGCCCGCACAGCTCGGTGCAGACCACCGGGAAGGTTCCCGGCTTGGTGGGGGTGATGACGAGTGTCTGGGGCCGGCCAGGCACCGCGTCCTGCTTCTGCCCGAGCTCCGGCACCCAGAACGAGTGGATGACGTCCTTGGACTCGATCTGAAGCTTGACCGGGCGGCCAAGAGGGAGCCGCAGGACGGGAATGGTCACGTTCTTTGCCGGGCCGTTCAGGTAGGTGAACGACCAGGCGAACTGAACCGCTGTCACCCGCACTCGTAGAGGGTCGCGCCCGGCGGAGGCGTTGTCGTGGAGCACGATCGCGCTGAGAACGGCAATGGCGGTGACGAGCACGGTGGGGACAGCCGTCCACACGATCTCGAGGGTGGTCTGGCCGTGGATGGGAGGTCCGTCGCTGTCGTCGTCAGGACGGGCTCGAAACTTCACGACCGCGAAGACGATGGCCGAGACGACGATGGCGAAGATGGCGATGGCGATGCCGGTGGCGAGCCAGAAGACGAGGTCGATTCGATCCCGCTCCTTCCCCGCCGACTCCGGGAGCCAGGGGATGAGGAGAGCGATGGCGGTCGTCGCCGCGGCGACGAGGACGGCGAGCACGGCGAGCTGAACGAACGATCTCCTGCGCACGGGTCCGGGAGACTACTCGATCCGGAAGCGACCTCGTTGCGACAAGGGTAGCGGCATATCGCGACTTTTGGGGTGTCGAGCCCTCCCTACCGTGTGACGTGCCGAGCCGGGTCAAGCCGTCGCGGCCTCGCGCAGCGTCCGCTCGTTGCCTCGCCGGCTTACGCTCGGCGAGCAGGGTTGCCGAGCTCGCTGCTGCCGGCGACCTGCCGGCCCCGGTCCCCGGTCCCTGAATGCCTGTGTCGGCCTCGGCGACACCGACTTGTCTGTTGAAGGGCAGCTCGGCCACAGGAGGGAGAGACCTGGGAGCCGGACAGCGCCGGCTGCAGTTTGGGGAAGAGCGGCTCAGGCTCAGAGCGACGTCAAGCAGGCGCCAGAGAGGTCGCCAAGCCGCTTCTGGGTAATCCTCCGCCGAGAGGAAGCGGGGGGTCCAGTCTCGAGTCGGCGAGACTGCGAGGCCGGGCGGGCCCACTGGTCAAAAGCATGACCCTATGACGTTTGCCTCATGCCACACGTCGCATGAGGCAAGACCGGAGCCAAGACCGATTGCCGAGCAAACCGAAGGCGACGAGCAGCCTAGCCGTTGAGACGAGCAGCCTAGCCATTGATAGGCTTGAGAGTATCTCGTCCATAGTGCCTCTCCGTCACCTCGTTACTGGCTGATCTCGACTAGCTGATCTCGGGTAACTCGTCTCGCCACCCTCCACGTGCGCCAGCGGGAGAACATTCTTTGACGTGTTTGAGCGGCAGCACACGCACGAGCCAATCGCAGCGTACGCCCTGGACGCTCTTTCCAACGGCGAGAAGAGAGCAGTCGAGGAGCACCTGAAGAAGTGCCCAAGCTGCGGCCGCGAGCTAGAACAGCTCCAAGCCGCCGCTAGCGCCCTCGCTTTCGCGGTTGAGCAGGTCACGCCTCCGTCCGACCTCCGCGGTCGGGTACTCGATCGGGCGCGCGCGGAGCGAAGGAGAGTCTTGGCCCAGCGGAGCCGCCCCGCTCGCGTCGCTTGGGGGGTCGCAGCAGCTGCTCTTGCGGCGGCCATCGGCCTCGGCGTCTGGGGGGCTGTCCTTTCCCGATCTCTTGACAGCGAGCGCGCCGCTCGTCGGGACGACGCCCGAGCTGCGGCAATCCTGGCTAGCGCCCACGCGCGCGTTCGCCGGCTCGGTAGAGTGGGGCAAGTGGCTGTGCTGCCGGACGGCCGGGCCGCCCTGGTGGTCGCCCTTCCCCCTGCTCCTGCAGGCAGAACGTACGAGGCATGGGTTATCCAGGACGACCGCCCGCTCGCAGCAGGGCTCTTTCGGGGTGGCCGAGACACGCTCGTCGTCCTAGACCGCCCAGTCCCCAGGGGAGCACGGATAGCGCTGACGGTGGAACCCGAGGGCGGGTCGAGTTCGCCCACCGGGCCGGCTCTAGCACGAACTGGAGCGATCTAGGGTTGGCGTTTCCCCGTCCCAACCGGAAAGCTCAGCTCCGGGTCGTCTCAGGCGGACACCACGGCCGCGACGACCTCGCCCACCTCTCGGACGAGGCCTTAATCTCTCTCGTCGGCGATGCCGACGAGCTCGCCCTGACCGAGCTCTACGATCGTTACAGCGCTCTCGCCTATGGTCTTGCCCTGCGCATTCTTCGCGACCAATCCTTGGCCGAAGATGCGGTTCAGGAGGCGTTCCTGGACGTGTGGCGAGCGGCGGATACGTTCCTGGCAGAGCGCGCACGTCCCAGCACCTGGATTCTGACTTTCGTTCACCGCCGCGCGGTGGACCTCGTCCGCCGCGAGCAGCGCCGTCGGACAGCACCCTCCGACAACCCCAGCCAACAGACAGAGGCAGCCGCCGGGCCCGACGAGGAGGTGGTCCTTCGCCACCGGCGGAAAGCCGTGCAGGAAGCGCTCCGACGTCTACCGAGCGAGCAGCGGGAAGCGCTAGAGCTCGCCTACTACGGCGGGCTCACCCAGTCCGAGTTGGCCGAGCGTCTGGGCGTGCCCCTGGGAACGATCAAGAGTCGAATGTTCGCCGGCCTGCGTCGCCTGGCGGATCTGCTAACAAAGGCAGAGGCCGACCTAGGAGTCGATGTTGCTGACGATCCTCGGCCCTAAGAGAGAAAGGGTCATGTTCTCGGCTCTCCCGCTCTCCGGCCGTTCGCGCTCGAGCGCCGGGCCGTCGGTCGAGGTGGGCCCTGCGCCCTGCCGCAAGAGCGTCGCGCCCGCCTCCACATCGCCTACCGTCCGGAGGGCCGCCGCGGTAGGCGGGACTTGATGCCGGGAGCGCACGGCAGGGATCTCCTCCACCCTCCATGGATCGCCCCCGAGGCTTGCAGTACGAGAACGCGGAAGACGGGAATGAGGCGTCAGGTTGTGTGCCAGACACGAGAGAGCTCGGTAGAAGCGCCCGGGAAGCCTGCGAGTTATGCAGGCCTCCCGAGCGCGTTCGCGTCACAAGCAGATCAAGAATCGATTAGACAGGGCTTGGTCAGCCCTTCTGTCTCAACTTCGGATCACGATGTCAGGGTCGCGTTAGCTAAGGAACGGGGTGAGAGCATTCGTCGCCTCAGTAGCAGTCAGCGACTTGGGGAACGAGGGAATGATGGGATTATGCCGGGCGATATCGCTGAACACGCTCAGGTGGGATGCTTCGCTCGCGGCTATGGTGGCGGCAACGCCCTTCAGCTCGTTCGACTGGAGCGCAGTTACCGCGCCTAGGTACGCTCCCACGAAGGCAGTCTCAAGAGCCACACCAGTCTTGGCGATCTTCAGCCGGGAGCCGAATGAGCCAAGCGGGTACTTGAACGTGAGGCCGCTCGGCGTGTCCGACTTGAGGACGCCAGCGAGCGCCTTGTAGTGCGCGCGCTCGGAGATCCGTGCCCGCTGGAGGTAACGAAGCTCGTCGCCCTTGAAGAAGCCGCTTCTTATCGCCTTGGTGTAGAAGTCGATGGCGAGGAGCTCGGCCGTCGCAGCGAGCTTCGCGATATCGGCATCGGTCGGCTGCGAGGCAAACGCAGGTCCAGTGGTGGCCGCGAGTAGAGAGCCACCAGCGACGAGCGCGATACCCCCGCTCGCCCCTCGCGAGAGGAAAGCAGCGCGACTCATAGGTTGAGACATGAGCGTGACCTCCTTCGTTGTGCGTTCGAGCTTGGCTCGCAACCTGCCAGGGTCAACGAGCACCTCTTATTCGACGTCGTCGCGGGATCGGTTCGGTCGCTGGCTTCGATCACATCCCCCGAACGACGAGATGTAGCGGAGAGAAAGCCGCAGACGCGACCACCGAGAGGCTCTGCTCTTAGTGGCGTCCCGCCCGCGATCGTAGCGGCCTCTCGTCAAGCGGCGTACGGGATTTTCGCTCGGCAGCTCATCGGTCTACGCGGCGCGTGGCTCCCGCGGCGAGCGGGCTTTCTCCCTCTCCTCCCTTCCCGCGCAGGACAGCTCGGCCGTGGAGTCCTCGCTCAGCGAGCGTCAGGCGACGAGGCGCTGGTTGCCTCGCTCGATCGGCAAGGACCTAGCGAGCTGATTCGCGCTTGGTCGTTCGAGGAGACGGAGCAGGGGTCGAGGCAACGACCGATCTCGCGGTCGACCTGCTCGAGCGGCCGCGGGGGCACAGCCTCAAGCGGTGGCAGCTGGAGAGCCCCAAGAAGGCGAGCGGGTCCGCCCCGGCCGAGAGCAGCATGCTCGCGACCTTGGGTAGCGGCCGCTCGAGAAGCTCCCCCGTCTTCCGAAAGAGCCGAGACGCCTCCTCGCCGGCCTCGGTGGTGAACGACGACGAGCTTGACGCAACAGAAAACCCCACCTGGGGAGCGAGCGCGCGAGGCTCGCAGAAGGAAGGTCGCCTGCCCCCGGGGCCTCCGTCGATCGCCACCGCGAGGCCGAGCGCCTCGGGCTTGCGCTCGAGGCCCGGGCTGAGACGTCGAAGCCACCCTTAGGTCTACCGAGCACCAAGGCGTCTACCGCAACAAGACGCGATGGGGCTCCAAATTTCCAAGGCAAGGCAGGAAGCTCCTTCCCATTCCCAGGCTTGTGGAGCCGCGCAAGGCGTCCGAGCAGGCGCAGGCAGTCTCCGCTCGAGGAGGTCACGAGAACGGAGTCTTCGACCGAGCACTGCCAGCTTGTGAACGAGCACTCCCAGTAGGAGGCAGCGCGAGCCTCATTGACCGCCGCCACCATCAGAGCGTGGCCAGGAAGCAGAGCGTCGCCAAGGAGCAAAACGTTTGCCGCAGCCAGTCGAGGTGCTCGTCAGGCAGAGGCGATCTCACCCCGTCTCCATGGAGACGACCGCACGTGGAGAAAAGCCCCCGTTTCCGGGGGCTTTTCCTGGTGGGCCGTGGAGGATTCGAACCTCCGACCTTGGGATTAAGAGTCCCCTGCTCTACCAGCTGAGCTAACGGCCCCTCGGCGCCTAGGCTACCACTGTCGTGAAGGTCCTCTCGGTCGTCGGGAACCGGCCTCAGTTCATCAAGTCGGCTCCCCTGTCCGTCGCGCTCCGCGAGCGGGGGATCGCCGAGATCGTCGTCCACACGGGACAGCACTACGACCACGAGCTCTCCCAGGTCTTCTTCGAGGAGCTGGGGCTGGCCGAGCCTACCTACCGCCTGGAAGCCCGCACCCGCGACGTGGGCGCTATGCAGCCTGGGATCGCTGGTGCCATCGCCCGCGAGAGGCCGGACTGGGTACTCGTGCTCGGCGACACGAACACCACCTTGGCCGGAGCGCGAGCAGCGCGAGAGGTTGGCCTCCCGCTCGCTCACGTCGAGTCGGGCCTCCGCTCAGGCGACTGGTCGATGCCGGAAGAGAGAACGCGAGTCGAGGTCGACTCCTACGCCGATCTCCTCCTCTGCCCGGACGAGCGGTCGGCGGAGACGCTCCGCGGCGAGGGCGTCCCGGGGCGGATCGTGGTCGTGGGCGACGTCATGGCCGACGTATGCCTCCGCCTGGCCCCGATTGCCCGCCAGCGCTCCCGCGCGCTCGAGCGGCTCCGTCTCCAGCCAGGCGGGTACGTGGTCGCCACCCTGCACCGGGACGCCAACGTCGAGCCGCCTCGGCTGGGGCGCATCGTGGAGGGACTCAACCGCATCGCCCTGCCGGTTGTCTTCTCGGCCCATCCGCGCACGAGGAGAGCGCTCGTCCGTTGCAATACAAGGCTACGAGAGCACGTGACCCTGGTAGCGCCCCTTTCCTACCTCGACTTCGCCGCCCTCCTCTCCCAGGCGCGCGTGGTCGTCACCGACTCGGGAGGAGTCCAGAAGGAGGCGTACTGGTACGGCATCCCCTGCGTCACCACCCGCCCCTCGACCGAGTGGGTGGACACGGTCGAGCTGGGCGCGAACACCTTGGTCGACGACGACCCCGACCGCCTCCTGGCTGCGGTCGAGGCAGCGAGCCCGCTTCCTTCCAACCGTCCTCCCCTGTACGGAGATGGCAGGGCATCGCAGCGGGTGGTCGAAGCCCTCTGTAGCCTATCCCGCTGATGACCGAGTCCCCGCTCCTCAACGCGCCGCCGAGCGCTCCGCCGCGGACCTACGAGGTGGCCATCGTCGGCGCTGGCTACGTGGGCGTGCCCCTGGCGCGAGCGTTCGCCGACGCCGGCCGAGCAGCCCTCCTCGTGGACGTGGTGGAGGAGGTGGTGCACGGCCTCAACTGCGGTCGCAGCCACATCGAGGACATTCCCTCCGACGTGCTCCGCCGCCACGTCGAGGCAGGCCGGATCGCCGCCACGACCGACTACGACCTTCTCCGCGATACCGACGCCATCCTCATCACCCTGCCCACGCCGCTCTCCAAGCAGCGCGAGCCCGATCTCTCCATCGTTCGAGCGGCCGTGGAGGAGATTGCCAAGCGCCTCCGTCCTGGCCACCTGGTGGTCTTGGAGTCCACCACCTACCCAGGGACGACCCGGGAGGTCGTGCTCCCCATCCTGCAGAGAAGCGGGCTCGTGGTAGGCCTCGACTTCTACCTCGCATACTCCCCGGAGCGGGTCGACCCCGGCAACAGCCGCTGGACGACGCGCAACGTGCCCAAGATCGTGGGCGGCATCACGGAAGCCTGCACGGCCCGAGCAGCCGCCCTCTACGCTGGCGCGATCGAGCAGGTGCACACCGTCTCCTCGCCGGAGGCAGCCGAGCTCGCCAAGCTCCTGGAGAACATCTTCCGCTCGGTCAATATCGCCCTCGTCAACGAGCTGGCTCAGTTGTGCGACCGCATGGGCATCGACGTGTGGGAGGTGATCGACGCCGCCGCTACCAAGCCCTTCGGTTTCATGCGCTTCGAGCCGGGGCCAGGCCTAGGCGGGCACTGCATCCCCGTCGATCCCTTCTACCTCACCTGGAAGGCCCGCGAGTACGACTTCTACACCGAGTTCATCGAGCTCGCCGGCAAGGTCAACGAGAACATGCCCTACTACTGCCGCTCGCTCATCTCCCAAGCCTTGAACCACACGCGCCAGCGCTCCCTCAAGGGATCACGGGTGCTCATCGTGGGTGTGGCCTACAAGCGCGACATCGGCGACATCCGCGAGTCGCCGGCTCTCAAGCTCATCCAGCTTCTCCGCCGAGCGGGGGCCGAGGTCTCCTACCACGACCCTCACGTGCCCTCCCTGCCTGAGTACGGGCTCCAGTCGGTAGAGCTCGACCCCGATCGCTACGACTGCGTGGCCATCGTCACCGACCACTCCGCGATCGACTACCGCAACCTGGTGGAGCGTGCCCAGCTCGTCGTCGACTTTCGAAACGCCACCGGCAAGGCCGGCCACCGCTCGGACAAGGTCTGGAAGCTGTGAGGGCTCGGGTGGGGCTGGTCGGCCTCGGCTACTGGGGCCCCAACTTGGCGCGCAACCTCGACCAGCTGGCCGAGCTTGCCTGGCTGTGCGATATCGACCCTGGCGCGGTAGAGCGGTACGCGGCTCGCTACCCGAAGGCAAGGGGGACGACCGAGCCCGAGCGACTGCTCGAGGATCCCGGCCTGGACGCGGTCGTGATCGCGACCCCGGTTCCCACCCACTACCAGCTCGCCCGGCAGGCCCTCTTGGCTGGAAAGCACGTGCTCGTGGAGAAGCCTCCGGCCATGACCGCGGCCGAGATCGAGGAGCTCGTCAGCCTGGCCGAGCAGCGCGACCTCGTGCTCATGCCCGGTCACCTCCTCCTCTACCACCCCGGCATCCGCAAGCTCAAGGACCTGATCGACGCTGGCGAGCTCGGCGAGGTGCTCTGCATCTACGGCAACCGGCAGAACCTGGGCATCATCCGCCAGAACGAGAGCGCCCTCTGGTCGCTGGGCGTGCACGACCTGTCGGTGATCCTCCACCTCCTGGACGAGGAGCCTGAGGAGGCGATCGCGCTCGGCCGCGACTTCCTCACGCCGGGGGTGGAGGATGTCGTCTTCTGCTACCTCCGTTTCCCCTCGGGCAAGATCGCCCACATGCACCTCTCCTGGCTCGATCCCCACAAGATGCGCCGCATCACCGTAGTCGGCACCGAGAAGATGGCCGTCTTCGATGACATGGAGCTTGAGCGCAAGGTGACCGTGTACGAGAAGGCCCCCTGGAAGCGAGCCGAGAGCTACGGGGAGTGGCAGACGCGAAGCGGCGACATCTACATCCCCAAGGTGGCGACTGACGAGCCGCTCAAGCTAGAGTGCGAGCACTTCCTGCGGCTGATCGCCGGGGACGGAGACCGACGCAAGGTGGCCCGGGACGGGGCCATGGTGGTGCGAGCGCTAGAGCGGCTGGAGCGCTCTCTCCGTGGGCGCTGACGTCCATCCCACCGCCGTCGTCTACCCGGGGACGGTGCTGGGGGAGGGAGCCCGGGTGCTGGAGTACGCCGTCGTGGGCAAGCAGCCCGTCCTCTCCGCTCGCTCCACCGCGCCCAGGGAGGCGCTGCCGCCGGCCGAGATCGGGCCGGGCGCTGTCGTCTCCACGGGCGCTGTCGTCTTCGCCGGTACCCGGATCGGCGCTCGGGCCATCGTGGGAGACCAGGCCTGCGTCCGGGAGCGGTGCACGGTGGGGGAGGACGTCGTCATCGGCCGGGGGGCGCTCATCGAGAACGACAGCCAGGTCGGCTCCCTGACCAAGATCCAGGCCCAGGCCTACATCACTGCCTACTCGACGATCGAGGAAGAGGTGTTCATCGCTCCCTGCGTCGTGACCACGAACGACAACTTCATGGGCCGCACCGAGCGCCGCCGTGCTCTTGTCAAAGGCCCCACCATCCGCCGCCGGGCCAGGGTGGGCGGAGGAGCGGTGCTCTGCCCAGGCGTGGAGATCGGCGAGGAGGCGTTCGTAGGAGCAGGAGCGGTGGTGACGAAGGACGTCCCTCCGCGCATGGTCGTGGTCGGCAACCCAGCCAGGCCTCTCCGCCAGGTACCCGAGGACGAGCTTTTGGGAGAGAGGTAGGGCTCAGGGCTCCTTGTCGATCCGGAGCCAGTAGCGGCCGGAGCCAGGCTCCTCCATCCTCACCTCCACGTAGTACCAGCCTCCCTGGGGGGCTCTGTAGGCGATCCTCTCCTCCGCCCCCGGTCGCATCGACTGCGTGGCCCGCATGGCCTGGAGCGCCGGCGACAGCCCTTGCACGTGCTCGGTGCCTGGCTTCCACAGGATGAGGCTGGCCTCAGTCCCAGGGGGGCCATGCAAGACGACCCGCGCTCGCTCCCCCCTCGTCAGGCGGACGCGGTAGACGTCGATGGGGTCGTCCCAGAAGTCGAGCGTCGCCTTGGCCACGATCCGCTTGCCCCAGAGCGTCGCGGCCTGGGAGCCGGCGTCGTCGTTCGCCTCGTACCGGTCAGGGGGCGGAAGCGGCTGGGAGAGCGCCTCGATGGCCGCCGTCACGTCCAGCACTCCCCACCCGGAGAGCGGGTCTCGGCCGACGAGGCAATGGGCACAGCCCGTGTCCGGGCTAGCGTCGGCCGCCGATCGCTCCAGGATGGTGCTTACCTGCTCCGGCCGGAGATCGGGCCGGAGGGCAAAGAGGAGAGCAGCTGCCGCCGAGACTTGGGGAGCCGCGAACGAGGTGCCTGAGGCCGCGCTGTACTCAGGAGGGCCGCAGGGGGAGTAGCCCTGCTCAGGACAGGAAGGCCGAAGAGCGGTGAGAGAGCGGGGGAGGGTGGACACCATGGCCTCGCCGGGAGCGGCCAGGTCGTTGAAGACCACGTCGCGGTTGGAGAAGAGGGGAACCGACCCTCTCTGGTCGATGGCGCTCACGCCAACCACGTGCGGTAGGGCAGCCGGGTAGCTGGCGTAGGGCCAGGGGGCTCGGGGCGCCTGGTCGCCGTTGCCGACCGCAGCTACCACCAGCGCTCCGTGACTGGTGGCGTAGGCGATCGCCTCCTGCTCTTCCGGCGAGAAGGTATCCAGAGCGGGCCTGAGCGGGTCGCGCAATCCTCCCAGGGAGAGGTTGATCACCCGTGCCCCCTCGTCGACTGCCCAGCGGATGGCGCGAGCTTCCACTTGAGGATCGACGGTCCCGCTCTCGCCCACCACCTTGGCCACGACGAGCTGGGCCGGGAAGGCGATCCCCGCGATCCCCTGCCCGTTCCCCGTGGCCGCGGCGACTATGCCGGCGACGAAGGTGCCGTGGCCGATCCGATCGACCGGAGAGTCGTCCACGAAGCTCCTCGCCGCTGCCACCCGTCCGGCAAACTCGGGGTGACCGAGATCGAGCCCCGTATCGATCACGGCCACCTTCACCGGCGGCAGCGCGGGCAACGGATCGGAGAAGGAGTCGAAGGCCCGCACTGAGGCCAGGTACCACTGGCGAGCGGCCAAAGGGTCGTTGGGGACGAAGGTCGAGCGCCACGCCCCCGCCGAGGCACCCTGGGGCCGAGCGAGCGAGAGGCGCCGGCCGGCTGCCGCCCGGCTTTCCGCCACGGGGACGGTCAAGGGGCGGGAGCGAACCTCCCTGCCCGTGATCGGGTCGCTGGCGACGAGCCGGTAGCGGGTTGTCGTCGCTGGCTCGACGGAGACGGCGAAGCTGCCGTCGGCGGAGAGGGAGACGGCCGGCCCAGGCTGCCAGCTCGCCCCCTCTGCCCGCTCCTCCAGCGCCACCGGCCCTGCCACCCGTCTCACCACGCCGGTGAGCGTCACCGTCGACCCACCCGCGAGGACGCCAGCGGGTCGAGCCAACGACAGGACCATGGGCCGAATCCAGGTCGAGCGAAGGCCGAGGGCGGAGCGAACAGCAGGGGCGGGCAGGGTCGTCTCCCCGCCCTGGGCCTCGACCACGATCTCCCGCGCTCTCCCCCGGCTCGGCAGTGGGGCGAGATCGGTCACCCCGTGTAGGCCGAGCGCCTTGGACACGCGAGCGGCGCTCACGACCACAGGCCCCCAGGTGTGGTAGGGAGAGATGACGTCGTAGGGATCGGGGACGGAGACAAGGTAGGGGAGGGGCTTGGCCCCGGGGAAGACGTCGCTCGCCGCCGCCGTCCGCCCCCCCGAGGAGGAGAAGAAGTAGGTGGTTGCCACTGCTCCCTGGTAGAGGAGTACCTCGCCCTTGGTCTTGGTCACCGCCTCGACCCCGACCGGCGTCTCCGAGCCGACCCCCCCGTACACCTGGCTTCGCTGATCGGCGTAGAGGAGGGCCCCGTCCCGCCGCTGGGAAAGAGCGTAGGAGCGCGCAGCTACCGCCTGGGCCTTAAGCGCCTCTAGCGGCCAGTCCGAGGGCATCTCTGCCGATACCACCCCCTTCAGGTACGCCTCCAGCCCCACCACGTTCACCGCCTGGAGGCGGCCAGCCACGAGCTGAAGCTGGAGGCGACCCCGGTAGGGCTGGCCCGGCCCGGAGGCAGGACCGACCTCAAGCGGCTCTCCTCCGGGGACGAAGGTGAGAGGGCCAGGAAGAGGCGCTCTCCCTTGCCCGGGGGCGAGGGAGAGCGCCAGCGCGCGGCCGACCACGTACCGCCCGGGAGCGAGAGCGTGGGACACGCCTTCCCCGTCCACGACCGCAAACGGGACCGAGGAGGAGACGGCATACCGTCCCTTCCCCTCCCAGAGGAGGACCCGAAGCGTCGTCGGGCCTGCCTTACCCAGGGTCGTTCCTGGGTAGTAGTGGGCCAGGATCCGCTCGTAGGTCGCGCCCCGGCGAGCGAGCCCGAGCGCGCCCCACTGGCCCATTCCCACCCCGTGGCCGTAGCCGCGGCCGCTGATGGCGAACGTGGTCGTGGTGACGAGGGGCGCTGGCCCCTGGCCGGAGGCGCCGCCGGCGAGAGCCAGGGGAAGCACGAGGGCGAGGAGACAAAGACGGCGAGCCATGGCAGTCCTCGCGTCGAGGTCGTCTCAGGCTAGCGAAAGGCGGAAGGGAGAGTCTCGCTCCCCCGCCCTCAGCTCATGCCCAGCCGGGAGGCGTACTGGCGGCGGTAGTAGTCGAGGTACTCCCCCGACTTGATCGGCTCCCACCAGGCCCGGTTTTCTCGGTACCAGACCACCGTCTCTCGCAGCCCCTCCTCCAGCGAGCGCCGAGGAGCCCAGCCCAGAGCGCGTACCTTGCTGTCGTCGACCGCGTAGCGCCGATCGTGGCCAGGACGATCGGCGACGTGGCGGGCGAGGTCTGGGTCGCAGCCCGTAAGCTCGACGATGCGCCGGGTGAGCTCGATGTTCTCGACCGGCTCGCCGCCGATGTTGTAGATCTCGC
>PSLH01000008.1:23115-41014 GCA_040289505.1 Thermoleophilia bacterium
GGGGAGCCACTCGCGTACCTGGCGCCCGTCGCCGTACACCGGCAGGGGAAGGCCGTCGAGGGCGTTGGTGACGAAGAGGGGGATGACTTTCTCCGGGTACTGGTTGGGCCCGTAGGTGTTGGCGCCACGCGTGATGCAGGCATCCACCCCGTAGGTGCGAACAGCGGCCAGCACCTGCAGGTCTCCCCCCGCCTTGGAGGCGGCGTAGGGGCTGGACGGCCGCAGCGGGTCGTCCTCGCGGGCGCGGCTGGGGAAGGGGATGTCGCCGTACACCTCGTCCGTCGACACCTGCACCATCCTTGCTCCTGTCGCCCGCGCCTGCTCGAGGAGGACGTAGGTGCCGCGGACGTCGGTCTCGATGAACTCGTGCGCTCCCAGGATCGAGCGATCGACGTGGGTCTCGGCGGCGAAGTTGACGATGGCCTCGCAGCCGGACGCGGCCTCCGCCACCGCCTCCGGGTCGCAGATGTCCCCCCGCCGGAAGTCGCAGTCGACGCCCTCGAGGTTGGCCAGGTTCCCCGAGTAGGTGAGCTTGTCGAGGACGACGACCTCGTCGCCCGCGGCTACGAGCCGCCTGACGAAGTGGGAGCCAATGAAGCCGGCCCCCCCGGTGACGAGCACGCGCACGGGCAAAAGCCTAGGCGAGATGGAGATCGCCAGCCGCCCTCATCCTCTCCAGGCAGGCGGCAAGGCCTTCGCGCCAGTGAGGAAGGCGAGGGGTCCGGGGATGCTGGGAGCGAAGCACCGAGTAGGCGGGGCGCGGTGCCGGCCGCCGAAGCTCGGCGGTGGCGATGCGGCGAACGCGGCAGGGAAGTCCCGCCTCTGCGAAGATGGCCTCGGCGAGGTCGGCCCAGGTGCAGTCTCCCTCGGCGGCGAGGTGGTAGAGGCCGAAGGGGAGCTCGACTAGCTGGCGCACCGCTTGGGCGAGGTGGCAGACGTACGTCGGCGATCCCCGCTGGTCGTCCACCACCGCCACCTCCTCCCGCTCCTGCCCTAGCGCGAGCATGGTGCGGAGGAAGTTCCGGCCCCAAGGCGCGTACAGCCAGGAGGTGCGCACCACCCAGCCTGCCCGCACCTGCCGCTCCCCCTCGAGCTTAGTGCGCCCGTACGCGGACAGCGGCCGCGGGTCGTCCGACTCCAGGTACGGTTGGCTTGCGTCGCCAGCGAACACGTAGTCGGTAGAGAAGTAGACGACCGGCGCGGACAGGGCCGCCACCCGCCGCGTTCCCTCCACATTGACCTCCCATGCCCCCGCTGGGTCGGTCTCGGCTCCGTCGACGTCCGTCCACGCCGCCGCGTGGAGAACGAGGTCGACCGGAGGGAGGTCGGGAGGCGGCGGGCCGGTCACGTCCCACGCCGCCCGATCGAGGACGAGGAGCTCCTGGTCGGCGAACGCCTCGGCCAGCGCCCGGCCAAGCTGGCCGCCGGCGCCGGTGATCAGGACCCGCCGCGGTCGCGTGGAGAGAGGATCGGCGATCGCGTGCTCCAGAGGTGGACGACGCGGGGATCGTTCCAGGGAATCCCGTGCTCGTCAGGCGAGTCGGGGTCGTACTCCTCGGTCACGTGGTAGCAGAAGAGGACGTCGGTCAGAGCCTCGAACCCGTGGGCATGTCGGCCGGGGATGTAGAGCGCGACCGGGTTCTCCTCCCCGATGTCCTCGCAAAACGTCTCTCCCGTGTTCCGGTCGAGCACGACTACCCGCGCCGTCCCCCGGAGGCAGCAGAAGAGGTCGTCCTGGCCCCGCTCGTGGTAGTGCAGCCCCCGGATCACGCCCTTGCGGGAGAAAGAGACGTTCGTCTGGACGGTGCGCTTAGGAAGCAGCGACTCGCGGCGGATCTCCATCAGCCAGCCACGTTCGTCGGGATAGCGACGCAAGGGGATGCGGAGGAGGCCCTCCATCAGTCCTTGTTCGCCCCGTGGGCGCGAACGAAGTCGTTCACGGCGTAGTAAGCCTCGATCGACTCGCCGGCATCCCCCCAGAACCCCTCCACCACGTCGTACTCCATGAGCCCCTGCTCCACGTACCAGTTGTTGACGTCGGTGATCTCCAGCTCGCCTCGCCCGGAGGGCACGAGCGTGGGAAGGACGTCCCACACGGAGCCGTCGTAGAGGTAGATGCCGGCCACGGCATAGGGGCTGGGCGGATGCTCCGGCTTCTCCACGATGCGGACGATCCTGCCGTCGCCGTCGAGCTCGGGCACCCCCAGGTGACGGAGGTGATCAGGGTTCTCCTCGCGGGCGAGGAGGACCCGGGCCCCTCGCTCCTGACGGAGGAAGCGCTCCACGGAGGGCCTGATCGAGCGCTCCAGCACGTTGTCGGCCAGCATCACCACCACCCGGTCGCGGGCCACGAAGCGCTCGGCCAGGGAGAGAGCCTCGGCGATGCCGCCCGGCCGCTCCTGGTAGGCGTAGAGGAGCCGCTCGACGCCGTAGTCGTGGCCGTTGCCGAGCAGCCGGAAGAACTCGCCGGCATGGGTACCGCCAGTCACGAGCATGAGCTCTCGCACTCCCGCCTTGACGAGCGCCTCGACGGCGTAGGTGACCATGGGGCGGTCGTAGATGGGGAGAAGGTGCTTGTTCGTGATCCGGGTGAGCGGGTGCAGCCGGGTGCCGCTTCCGCCAGCGAGGATGACGCCCTTCACGCCCGGATCGTACTTCTCGCTCTCACCGCCCCGCAGGGCGCAGCGCTGGCCGCTCGAGCGGCGAAGGAGCGACTCGAGCCAGCCGGGCAACCGGGGCAGGAAGCCACCAGTTGTAGCGGCCGAGGACGGCCATCAGCGAGGGGACGAGGATGGCCCGAACCACCGTAGCGTCGAGGAGGATGGCCACGGCCAGGCCCAGCCCGAACTCCTGCAGCCCCACGATCCTCCCTGCCAGGAAGCCGGAGAAGGCCGCCACCATGATCACGGCGGCAGCGGTGATGATCCTGCCCGTGCGCTCCAGCCCTCGAGCCACCGCTTGCTCGTTGGCTTGGCCCTCGTCCCAGGCCTCCCGCATACGGCTGACGAGGAACACCTCGTAGTCCATGGACAGCCCGAACAGCATGGCGAAGAGGAAGATGGGGATCCAGCCCTCCACCTGATCGAACTGGTAGAGGCCGAGGACGTCCGACCCCCACCCCCACCTGAACACAACCACGAGCGCGCCGTAGCTCGCCGCCACCGACAGGAGGTTGAGGACGATGGCCTTGAGCGGGAGGACGAGCGAGCGGAAGGCCCTGAGCAAGAGGAAGTAGGTCACGCCCAGCACAGCCAAGACGAGCCAGGGGAACGCTCCGTAGGAGCGATCGAGGAAGTCCACCCCCTGGGCAGGAGCACCTCCGGCTAAGACCTCGACCCCGCGCGGCCACCCCGCCGAGGGCAGGATCCGCTCCCGCAGGCGGCGGACAAGCTCCTGGGCTTGGGGCTGGCCGTACTCGTGTCGGCTAGCCACGATCACCTGGGCATACCGCCTGCTTCGGTCGAGGAACCTCCCGTGGGGGGCGTACAGGGCCAGCGCCACCTCCGGGTCCCGGCGAAGGCGCTCGAGCAAACGCCCGATGGCAGCCTGAACGGCAGGCTCGAGCGCCCTTCCGGCACGGCCGGTGTCGACTACGACCTGAATGGGGGAGACCGCCCCCGGCCCCACCGCCCGACGGAGGACGTCGAAGCCCTGGACGGCCTGGGGGTGACGGGGAATCCCCTCCACCGAGCCGGGGGTCAGCTCCAGCGAGAAGACAGGGATCACGGCCGCCCCCAGAAGGAGAGCCGCCGAAACCAGGTAGAGGAGCGGGCGGCGCATGATCGAGCGGGCCAGCCCCGCCCACAGCCCCTGCTCTCGGTCCCTCGTGCCGGGAAGGACGGGCAGGGGAAGCCGAAGCCTGAGGCGGAGGGCGCCCGCCACATGCGCTCGCCTCACTCCCCGCGCCCCGTAGAGCGAGAGGAGGGCAGGCTGCACGGTGAGCGCGGCCGCGATGGAGACGAGCGGGATGACGAACCCGCCCAGGCCCATCGCTCGCATGAAGGGGATGGGCATGAAGAGGAGGAGGGCAAGACCCACAGCCACGGTGGCCCCCGAGAACACTACCGCTCTTCCTGCCGTGGCCATCGTCTGCGCCACCGCGTCCTCCACTGAGAGCCCCCGCTCGAGCTCCTCTCGAAAGCGGTAGACGACGAGGAGCGAGTAGTCGACGGCGATGCCTAGGCCGATGAGGAAGACGAGGTTGGTGACGTACGTGGGCGTCGTCATCCAGTGGGCCGCGATCCAGACCAGGCCAAGCGCGCCGAAGATGGTAAAGGCGGCGAAGATCAGGGGGATGGTCACGGCCAGAGACAGACCGAAGACGGCCAAAAGGACGGCCAAGGCGATGGGGAGGGCGATCATCTCTCCCTTCCGCAAGTCCTCGCTGAAGATCGGGTCGAGACCTGCCTGAATGGCGGCAGCTCCCGTGACGTAGGCCCGCGTTCCCGGCGGCGGGCGGAGGGCTCGATGGAGATCGTCGGCGTAGCGCTTGGCCTGGGACAGAGACAGGGTGGAGACGACATCCCCGTAGAGGACGTGGCGTCCGCCGGCAAGGAGCGGCTGGGCTCGACCACTGGGGACAACCCTGGCCGCCCGATCGACGAGGGCCTGAAGACGAGCACGGAGGAGGGGATCGGCCGAGTCCGGTACCTCGAAGACGACGGTGAAGCTGCCGTCGGGTCGATCGCCGAAGTGGCGCTCGAGAATCGAGCGCACGGCCTCGGAGTCGGAGCCGGGGACGCTGAAGACGTTCGACTGCAGGGCCGACAGACGCGACGCGGCGATCGCGCCAGCGACGACCACGACCGCCCAGGCTCCGAGAAGCGGCCGGCGCAGGCGCACGGCACGACGGGCCCAGCGCTCCATGCCTCCGGCTTCGACGGGAAGGACTATGCCCTGCACGGCGGATCAGGGTACCCTTGAGCCGTGACCGCGGGCAGGGACATCGATCGCCTCCACGAGGAGCTCGACCAGCTCTTCAGCGACCTTTGGCGTGGCCCCCGCCTGGCGGCTCAGCGACCGGGGTTCCGGCCCCACGTGGACGCCTTCCGCACCGACGATCCCCCCGAGCTCCGCATCGTGGTCGAGCTGGCCGGCGTCGACCCGGAGGAGGTGGAGATCGTCGTGGCCGACCGCGACCTCGTCCTGTCTGGCGTTCGCCGCCGGCCGGGAGCTGACCCCTCCAGCCGGCCGTCCTACTACCAGGTGGAGATCGAGCACGGCCCCTTCGAGCGCCGCATCCGCCTGCCCGAGGATGCCGATGCCGCCCGGGCCAAAGCCACCTACCAGCGGGGCCTTCTCACCATCGTCGTTCCCCTGGTCTCCCGGGCAGCTCCCTCAGCCAAGGTCTCGATCCCGATCAAGAGGGCGTCGTGATCAGCGCTGCCGCCGAGGCGGCCGAGCAGGAGATCAAGCTCCCGCCCTTCCTCCCTGTCCTCCCCCTCAAGGATACGGTCGTCTTCCCCCAGTCGATGGCTCCCCTCGTCATCGGCCAGGAGCGCTCCATCAAGCTCATCGACGAGGTCCTGTCGGGAAACCGGCTGCTTGCCCTCGTAGCCGTCCGCGATCCTAAGGTCGAGCAGCCAGGCTTCGCCGACCTCTACGAGGTAGGGACCGCCGCTCTCGTCCACCGCATGCTGCGGATGCCCGATGGGACGCTGCGCGTCCTCGTGCAGGGGTTGCAGCGGGTCAAGGTGGGTCCTCCCATCCGCGAGCACCCCTACCTCGTGGGGGAGATCACCGAGCTTCCCGACGTCGTGCGCGAGTCCAAGGAGCTGGAGGCGCTCGTGCGCACGGTCCAGAGCACGTTCTCCCGGCTAGTCGAGCTCGTCCCTTACCTCCCCGAGGAGCTTCGGGTCGCCGTCGCCAACGTGGACGACCCCTCCGTCCTCTCCTACCTCGTCGCCTCCACGGTGCGGCTAGCCACCGAAGAGAAGCAGAAGCTGCTCGAGCTGGTCGACGTCGAGGAGCGGCTGCGCGAGACGGCCCGCCTGCTCACCCGCGAGCTCGAGGTGGTGGAGCTGGGCACCAAGATCCAGTCCCAAGTCGCCTCCGAGATGGAGAAGACCCAGCGGGAGTACTTCCTCCGCCAGCAGCTGCGGGCAATCCAGCGCGAGCTGGGCGAGCTCGACGCCGAGCAGGCCGAGATCGCCGAGCTCCGCCAGCGCATCGAGGCTGCCGAGCTCCCCGAGGAGGCGCGCAAGGCTGCGGAGCGAGAGCTAGCCCGCCTGGAGAAGCTGCCCCCCGCCGCCGCCGAGTACGGGGTCATTCGCACCTACCTGGAGTGGATCCTGAGCTTGCCCTGGAATCGCCTTACCCAAGACAACCTCGACCTCGAGCAGGCCCGAGCAGTGCTAGACGAGGATCACTACGACCTGGAGAAGGTCAAGGAGCGCATCCTCGAGTTCCTGGCCGTGGGCAAGCTCAAGCAGGACGTCTCCGGCCAGATCCTCTGCTTTGTCGGCCCGCCGGGCGTGGGCAAGACCTCGCTCGGCCAGTCCATCGCCCGGGCCCTCGGCCGCAAGTTCGTGCGCATCTCCGTGGGCGGCGTCCGCGACGAGGCCGAGATCCGCGGCCACCGCCGCACCTACATCGGGGCCATGCCGGGAACGATCATCCGCGCCCTCCGCGACGCCGAGTCGAGAAATCCCGTGTTCATGATCGACGAGATCGACAAGATGGGGGCCGACGTTCGCGGCGACCCGGCCAGCGCCATGCTGGAGGTGCTCGACCCTGAGCAGAACTCCTCCTTCCGCGACCACTACCTCGACCTTCCCTTCGATCTCTCCAAAGTGCTGTTCATCTGCACCGCCAACTACCCGGAGGCGATCCCCCCTCCCCTCCTCGACCGCATGGACGTGATCCAGCTCTCCGGCTACACCGAGGAGGAGAAGGTCGAGATCGCCCGCCGCTACCTCGTGCCCAAGCAGCTGGACAAGCATGGGCTGGCCCGAGACCAGGTGGAGATCCCGGAGCAGACGATCCGCTTGATCATCCGCGAGTACACGCGAGAGGCAGGCGTCCGCAACCTCGAGCGCCGCATCGCCGACCTGGCCCGCAAGGCAGCCCGGCAGATAGCCGAGGGCAAGCGGGGCAAGATCGTCATCACCCCCCGCCAGGCGCGGGAGTGGCTGGGGCCGCGGCGTTTCGCGGGCGAGGTGCGGCGGCGCACCTCCGAGCCCGGTGTGGCCACTGGGCTGGCCGTGACCGCTGCTGGAGGAGACGTCCTCTTCGTCGAGGCCACTGCCTACCCGGGGAAGGGCAGGCTCACCGTCACCGGGCAGCTCGGGGAGGTGATGCAGGAGTCCGCCCAGGCCGCTGTCTCCTGGGTGCGAAGCCACGCGGAGAAGCTGGGCATCGACCCCAACTGGTTCTCGGAGCGCGACATCCACATCCACGTGCCCGCCGGGGCCGTGCCCAAGGACGGGCCTTCTGCCGGCATCACCATCGCCACCGCCATCGTGTCTTTGGCTAAGGGAGTGCCGGTCTCCTCGGATGTAGCCATGACCGGGGAGGTCACGCTCACCGGCCAGGTGCTCCAGATCGGCGGCGTCCGGGACAAGGTCCTGGCCGCGCAGCGGGCGGGCATCTCCCGGGTCATTCTCCCCCGCGAGAACGAGCCCGACCTCGCCGAGCTCCCTGCCGAGGCCCGGGAGGGCATCCAGTTCATCCTCGTGGACACCATGGAGGACGTGATCGCCTCGGCCTTCGACGGAGCTCTCCCTGCCGCGCGGCGCCCCCGTCGGGCCCAGGCCGCGCGTGCCCGTCAGGCCGCTAGCGAAGCCTAAAGCTCTCTACGAGGAGCCGGCAGGCAGCGGGCTCGGCCTCGTCCTGCCGCCAGCGGCAGAGGAGCTGGTACTCGGTACGGCGGCGGAGCAGGAACACGATCCGCTGGCGCAGACGCGCGTCTCCCCGCGAGTAGGAGATGTCGTAGCGACGACCGGGAAGGCCGGCGATCCGCACCGTCCCCGATGCCTCAACCATGCCCCCAAGCTGACGACTGAGCCGATCTGCCAGCCGGTCGAGCTCGCGCGCCACCTGCGGCCACAACCGGGGTCGAAACGGCTTAACCAAGGGGAAGGTGGTGACGGACACGAGCTCCTCCGCTCTCCGGCGAGGCGGCTTGGCAGAGACCGACCGGGACGTACGAGCCCGCTCCCAGTCGAGGGGAGCCTGGAAGGAGAAGCCGGGCCCGGCCACGAGCTGGGTACGAGCCTCTCTCGTTGCCCCGCTACCGCCGCAGCCGGCCACGGCCAAGGCCACCAGTAAGGCAGCAGGGAGGAGGCGAGAGAGGGACGGCGGAAGGTACACTCGCTGTCGCGGAACCATACGAAAGGAAGGTGAAGCCATGCCCAGCACGAAGGAACGGGTGCGGCTCGCCGCCTCAGCGGCCCGACCGTACGTCGAGCGAGCCCTCCGCGACGACGAGTTCCGCCAGAACGTCAAGGCCGCCTTCACCGCCCTTCGCGAGATCTACGAGCATCTCGCTCCTCCGCGTGGGATGGCGGACATCGCCAGCCGGGTTGCCTCCGACCAGGAGATCCAGCACAACCTGCGCCGAGCCCTGGCCGAGCTCCGCCATGCCGCCGAGCGGCTCCAGGCGCAGAGGCGCCGCTCTTATAGGGTGCGGAACGGCCTCCTGCTCGCTGGCGGCCTGGCCCTCGTGGCCCTGTTCAATCCGGTCACGGGCCCGGAGGCAAGACGCTGGCTTCGGGCCCGGCTGGGAAGGGGGAAGCACATGCTCGAGCCCTCCACGAACGGGGGCGTGACCGCCTAGACGTGGCACACCGGCGCGCGCCTGAAGAGGCGCGCCGGTGCTTTCGCTCTATCTGAGAATTGTTCTCATATAGCATGGCGTCGTGGCTCAGCGCGAGACCCTTGCCCTTCCCCAGGGAGCGCGACTCACCCGCCAGCGCCGAGCGGTGGTGGAGGCGCTGGGAGAGCTCTCCGGGCGCTTCACCGTGGCCGAGCTCCACGAGCGGGCTCGCCGCCGCTACCCCAGCCTGGGGCTTGCGACCACCTACCGTACGCTTGAGCTCCTCCGCCAGGCAGGCGCCGTGCGGTCCCTTCCCGACGAGGAAGGGCGCACCTACATCCGTTGCCACCGCGGCCACCACCACCACCTGGTGTGCGTGGGCTGCGGATCGGTCGAGGAGACAGACCTCTGCGGAGCTCCGCCTCCCGACGAGATCTGGCGACGGCACGGATTCCGCCCCACCGCCCACGACCTGGAGATCTACGGCTTGTGCAGGAGGTGCGCGTGACCTGGATCGCTCTCCCCTTTGCCGTCGCCACGGTGCTCTCCACCCTGGCCGGGGGAGCCGTCGCCTTCCGGCTGCGCCGGGAGCTGCAGACGGTGATCGCCCTCACCGGCGGCGTGGTCGTGGCCGTAGCCCTGTTCGACGTCCTGCCCGAGGCGGTAGACACCGTCAACGACGGCGAGCGCATCGGCCTCCTCGTTGGAGCTGGGTTCCTCGCCTTCTTCCTCGCTCACCGCCTGCTCGTGCTCCACCACCGCGACCCGGAGGCCGTCGCCCAGACCCACCAGCACGTGGGCGCCCTGGGGGCCGCCGGACTGTCTCTCCACAGCTTCATCGACGGCCTCGGCATCGGCCTCGCCTTCAACCTGTCCACGAGCGCCGGAGTGCTCGTCTTCATCGCCGTCGTCAGCCACGACTTCGCCGACGGGCTGAACACCGTGGGCTTCGTCCTCCGCCAGGGGGGAGCGCCCCGACGCGCCCTCCTTTGGCTCTCGATCGACGCGGTCGCGCCTCTTCTGGGGGCCGTGGTCGGAGCCGTGCTCAAGGTAGACGAGCGCTCGTTGGGGCAGCTCCTTGCCCTGTACGTCGGCTTCTTCCTGTACATGGGAGCGACGGACCTCCTCCCCGAGGCCCACGAGCACCCCTCATGGCAGCGGATCGGCCTGACGCTCCTCGGCTTCGCCGCCATCCTAATGGTCGCCCTGCTCGCGCCCCACTAGCGCCTTCGCCACGCCCGCGCCGCGATCTGGCCAGCCACGACCAGCATGAGGAGCGCGAATAGCCGCCGCAGGGTCGTCTGGTCGAGCGACTCTGCCACAAAGCCGCCTCCCGCTACCCCGGCGATCCCAGCCAAGCCGAGGACGAGAGCGGCCCGCCAGCGTACGTTGCCGTAGCGGTGGTGACGCCAGGCAGCGACCGCCACAGTAGGGAGGATGGCGAGGAGCGAGGAGGCCTGGGCGTGGAGCTGCTCCAGACCGAGGACGAGGGCCAAGGTGGGCACGAAGAGAATGCCGCCGCCCACGCCGAAGAGGCCGGCCAAGACGCCGGCGAGAGCGCCAATCGCGACCGCGAGCGCGATCTCCATCAGAGCAGAAGCCGCGCTGCCACGGCGACGAGCAGTCCTGCGAAGGCGAGCGACAGGGTCCGGTTGGCGAGCCGCTGCTGGATGGCAGCGCCGGCCACAGCGCCGAAGGCGGCCGGCACGCCCACGAGAGTGGCGTCCACCGGCTTGAGGTCGCCGTGGAGACCGAAGAAGACGACGCCCTCGAGCGCGATCAGGCCGATGGCCGCGATCGAGGTAGCCATAGCCGGCCGCTCCGAGTAGCCGCACCACAGGATCAGGAGCGGCACCATGATGATGCCGCCCCCTACCCCGAAGAGCGCCCCGAAGAAGCCCGCGGCAAGGCCGATGGCAAGGAGGCGCACCGGCGTATTCTACGCAGGTGGACGCCGACGTTCTCCTCGCTCGGGTAGCCGAGCGACCAGGAGAGACGGCCCTCATCCTCGACGTGGACGGGACGCTCGCCCCCATCGTCCTCCGCCCGGAGGAGGCCGCGGTCCCGGGGGAGACGCGGAGGGAGCTTCGCCGGCTCGTCGGCCGCTACGCTCTCGTCGCTTGCCTCAGCGGCCGACCAGCCGCCGACGCTCGGCGGGTGGTGGGCGTGGAAGGGATCCGCTACGTAGGCGAGCACGGGCTCGAGCTCGAGCCGGAGGCAGAAGCCTGGGCAGAGCGTCTGGCCGCGTTCGCCGCCAAAGCTGGCTGGCCTGCCGAGCCCGGAAAGCGCTTGACCCTCTCCTTCCACTACCGAGGCCACCCCGATCCGGCCGCGGCCGAGGCCATGCTCCGCCGACTGGCCGAGCGAGCAGAGAGGGAGGGCCTGCGCGCTCGACTGGGAAGGAAGGTGCTCGAGGTCCGCCCTCCTTTGGCCGCCGACAAGGGCACCGCCGTGCGGCGCCTCCTGGCCGAGGCGGGGCTCCGGCGGGCCCTCTATGCGGGGGACGACGCCACCGACGTCGACGCCTTCCGTGGCCTCGCCGGGCTCGACCTGGCCGTGCGGGTAGCGGTGGCATCGGACGAGGCGCCGAGAGAGCTCCTCCAGGCAGCGGACGTGGTCGTTTGCGGGCCGGAGGAGCTCGGCGCGCTCCTGCGCCGACTGTGACAGGGCCGCGGGTCCCAGGTCTCGAAGTGCCAATTGCCACGAGTGCTCGGGGGCCTACAGTGCGCGCGCTCACGACTCGGAAAGGAGGTGCTCTGCGCGCTACCTCGCAGCGCTCGTGGCCGCCCTCGCTCTCGCCGGAGGAGCGAGCGCCGCCACCGTCAACTACTACGGGTACGCGTGGCTGACCGACACCCAACCGGCTGCCGGTACCTACTCGGGCTGGGGAGCGGGAACAGCCTGCGCTGGCTGGAACTACTGGGACTACAGCCAGATCGACATCCGCACAATGACGAACGTCCCCTTCGGCTTCTCTACACCACCGGCTGGATGCACGTTCGCTGGGTGCGGGGGAGAGGGACGTTCACCGTCCTTTGGAGCGCGCTCGGCTCGGGGACGACCCACTACAACCGTCCTGCCTGCGACCGCCCGGCTCAGCCCTCCTACGTCCAGTGCCGGGCCCCATCTTCTAGGAAGGAGGCACCATGAGAGGAAGGCATCACCGTCTCGATCTCGTCACCCTGGTCGCGGTCGCGGCCTTGGCGGCCGGCGCCTCCGCCATCGTGGCCGGCATGGGCACCGAGACGGACGCGCTCCCGCCCCCGGCCTCGACCGGGTCTCCAACCGAGGCCGAGCCGTCGACCTGGTAGGGCTGCTCCCGCCCGAGCGGCGCATGCTGGACGCAAGCGGCGTCGTGGGCAAGACGAGAGCGCTGGGGCGAGCAGGCGGCCTGGTCATCTACACCGCCCGGGGGAAGGGCGGGGCGACCTGCTACCTGACCGGGACCCCTACCATCGACGACGGCGCCAGGGTGGGGAGCGCCTTCTGCCCCGACCCCGCGGCAAGACCGGCGCTTCCCTCGGCCGAGGTGCCCCTGCTCGACCTCTCGACCTACGCCGTCCGCGAGAAAAGCGGCGAGACACGGCTGATCGAGGCAGCGGGGATCGCCGTCGACGGTATCGCCCGAGTGGGGTTCGTGACGGCGAGCGGCCAGACCCTGTGACTGCCCGTGGTCGACAACCTGTTCGGGCAGCCGGAGGCGGAGGCGGCCTCGATCAGGCCTGGAGCGGTGACCAAGCTGGTCGCCGTCGATCGGGAGGGAGCGACCGTCTACGAGCGGCCGCTCGATCTCGGCGGCTAGGGCGCGAGCGGGAGCTAGCATCGCCTAGGTGCACTTGACCGAGGCGGTGCTGGCTCCCATCCGCGCCCGCTACGGCGAGCCTGCCACCCTGCGCTGGCAGGGGGAGGTCTCCCCGAGCGAGCTGGCAGTGGCGACTCGCGACCCTGGCCGCACCCACGACGTGACCCTGTTTGTGCTCAACGGCGAGCGCCTCGCTCTCATCCGCAAGCCCCACTTTCCCCACGGGGTATGGCGCACGCCAGGCGGGGGCATCAAGCCAGGCGAGGACTTCCTGGCTGGCGTCCTGCGCGAGGCTTGGGAGGAGATCGGGGCGGAGATCGAGCTTCGTCGCTACCTCCTCGTGGCCGAGGCCGCCTTCTTCTGCGACGGGCGCCGGCTCGACTGGCACACGCACGTTCTAGCGGCCACTACCGAGGCGGAAGTCCTGGTGCCCCGCGACCGGCGGGAGATCGCCGAGGCCCGCTGGGGGACGGCGGCCGAGCTGGCGGGGCCGATTCGGGCCCGTCTCCTCGCTACCGGCCGTGCCTTCTGGCGCTACCGCGTCGCCCTCCACGACGCCGCGCTAGCGGCTCTCGCGGCGTAGCACCTCCCAGGCCCGGCGCACGTCCTCCTCGGTGGTGCGGGCGTTCCCGATGGCAAGACGGAGAACGTAGCGGCCGTTCAGACGGGTGTGGGAGATGAAGATCTCGCCGCTCGCGTTCACGCGCTCGAGCAGGGCCTCGTTCTCCTCGTCGGATCCCAGCCGCCGGAAGCAGACGACCGAGAACGGCCGGGGCGCGCACAGCTCCCACCCCGGCTCCTCCCGCACCCACTCCTCGAACAGGGAAGCCAGACGCACGTGCTCGCGGATGAGGCGCTGCAGCCCCGAGCGCCCGTAGCAGCGAAGGACAGCCCACAGCTTGAGCGCTCGGAAGCGCCGCCCCAGCGCAGGCCCGTAGTCGCCCAAGCTGTCCACCTGATCGGGGGTGCGCAAGTACTCGGGGACGAGGGAGAAAGCGCGCCGGAAGTCAGCTGGCCGACTCGTCCACAGAAGCGAGCAGTCCATGGGCGTGAGCATCCACTTGTGAGCGTTGACGACGAGCGAGTCGGCCAACTCCACCCCCTGGCGCGACCAGGCAAGCTCTGGGCACGCCCAGGCCGCTCCGGCGTAGGCCGCATCGACGTGCAGCCAGGCTCCCGCCTTGCGGCAGGCTGCCGCCACCTCGGCCACAGGATCGACCGAGGTGGTCGAGGTGGTGCCCACCGTGGCCACCACGCACGCCACGTCGGAGAGGTCGCCGAGCGCATCGACCCGCATGCGGAAGGCCTCGTCGCACGGGACCTTGCGCACCTCCATCCCTAGCATCCTGCCCGCCTTCTCCACCGAGGAGTGCGCCTGCTCGGAGCAGACGACCACCCCACGACCGGTCGCCTGGCGAGCGACGAGGAGGGAGGCTAGGGTCGAGGTCGAGGCCGAGTCCTCGATGTGGCCGTGCCAGCCAGCAGGAAGCCCAAGGAGCTGGGCGGTCCAGTCAAGCACGTGCAGCTCGAGCTCGGTCAGAGCTGGCGAGGTCCGCCACAAAATGCCCACCGAGTTGAGGGTGGCAGCCAGCAGCTCGGCCAATATGCCGGGCTCGGAGCCGGTGACCGCGAAGTAGGCGAAGAAGCGGGGCGACTGCCAATGGGTGATACCGGGGAGGATCACCTCGTCTAGGTCGCGCAGGACGGCCGCGAACGGCTCCGGCTCCTCGGGCGGAGCCGCGGGAAGCCGGGAGCGGATCTCGCCCGGCGCCGCCCGCGACAGGACCGGCAACTCGCCTACCCGCTCGAGGTAGCGTGCGGCCCACTCCAGGGCAGCCTGCCCGTCCTCGCGGAAGCTCACCTCCCCTTGCTCCTCTCGATGTCAGCCCAGGGCCGGGTGTTCAGCACCTGCTCCCGAGTCAGCCAGGCCCGTCGCGCCTGGGCCACGCCGAGCTCGATGAAGGAGAGATTGGAGGCCCGGTGGGCGTCGCTCGCTACCACCAGCGCCACTCCTGCCTCTCCCGCCAGCCGGGCCAGGCGATCGGGGAGATCGAGTCGGTCGGGCTGTGAGTTGATCTCCAGAGCGGTGCCGGTCTCCACAGCCCTGTCGAGTACCCGCTCCAGGTCGAGGGGGTACCCCTCCCTGCGACCGATCTTGCGCCCGGTGGGGTGACCGACGCAGTCCACGTGGGGATTGTCCATGGCGGCAAGGACGCGAGCGGTGGGATCGCGGCCAAAGCTCGTGTGGATGGAGGCCACTACCCACTCGCGCTGGGCGAGCACCTCGTCTGGGAGATCGAGCGACCCATCGGCGCGGATGTTCACCTCCACGCCCCGAAGGAGCCGGAAGGGAGCAAGGCGGCGGTTGAGAGCCTCGATCTCGGCGTCCTGGGCCTCGAGGCGGCCCTGGCGGAGGTGGTGGGCATGGTCGGTCACGGCCAGGTAGGCGTAGCCGCGGGCGAGGGCAGCGAGGGCCATCTCCTCCAGGGTGGAGCGGCCGTCGGCCGACCAGGTCGTGTGGGCATGCAAGTCCCCGCGCAGGTCTCCTTGGTCGAGGAGCCGAGGGAGCGCCCCTTCCCTGGCCGCCTCCAGCTCGCCTGCGTTCTCCCGCAGCTCGGGCGGGATGTACTGGTAGCCGAGGAAGGCGTAGAGGTCCTCCTCGTCGGCGTGCTTGACCACCTCCCCTGTCTCCAGCACGGTCACCCCGTACTCGGACACGGACAGTCCCTGGCGCACCGCCTCCTCGCGCAAGGCCATGTTGTGCTGCTTAGAGCCGGTGAAGTGCTGGAGCAGGTTCCCGAAGCAGTCAGGCGGGACGACCCGCAGATCGAAGCGCAGGCCCTGCCCGGAGACGACGGCGGCCTTGGTACCGCCACGGGCTACCACCTCCGCCACCCAAGGGAGCGACACGAAGTGATCGATGAGGGAGCGGGCATCGGAGGCGGTGGCGATCAGGTCGAGATCGCGCACGGTCTCCTTGCGACGGCGGACGCTTCCTGCCTCTGAGACCTTGACCGAGGCTGGATGGGCACGCAGGGCCTCCACCACCTCCAGCACTGCGGGCAAGGCCACCCCCAGGAGCATCCTCGAAGGACGGGCTTTTGCCTCCGCCCGGGCGGCGAGCGCCTTGAGCACGTTCTCCTCCGTCTTTGGGCCCAAGCCGCTCAAGGAGCGGAGCCGCTTGGCTTGGGCAGCCTCCCGGAGCTCCTCCAGAGTCGTCACTCCCAGCTCCTGCCAGATACGGCGAGCGGTCTTGGGCCCAAGGCCTGGAAGGCGCATGAGCTCCACCACCCCGGGGGGCACGAGGGCTTTGTACTTGGTCAGGGCTCCTACCTCGCCCTCCCTCACGATCTCCAGGATCTTCCCCTCCAGCGTCTTGCCGATTCCCTGAAGCTCCTTAGCCTTGCCCTCCAGGGCGAGCTGGGCGACAGAGGCTCCGGTCTCGCGGATGCGGGCTGCAGCCCGTCGGTAGGCAAGGACGCGGAAGGGATCCTCTCCCAAAAGCTCGAGAATGTCGGCGAGAAGCTCAAGCTGGGAGGCCACCTCGGCATTGGAGGGAAGCTGGTCGGCCACCACGGCGATGATACGGGCAGTCGTGCGCGCCACCATCTGCCTTCCCACCTACGACGAGCGGGACAACCTGGAGCCGATGCTGCGCGCCCTGGGCCGCGTTCTCCCCCCCGGAGGGCGGGTGCTCGTTATCGACGATGGCTCGCCAGACGGGACAGGGGCGGTGGCCGACCGGCTGGCACGTGAGCTTCCCTTCGTGGACGTCCTCCACCGCCCCCGCAAGGAGGGCCTGGGCCCGGCCTACATCGCCGGATTCCGGCGCGCGCTGGCCGGGGGAGCGGAGCTCGTGCTCGAGATGGACTGCGACTTCTCCCACGACCCCCTCGACGTCCCCCGACTGATCGCCGCCGCCGCGGAGGCCGACCTCGTCCTCGGCTCCCGCTACGTGGCCGGCGGCCGGGTGGAGAACTGGAGCCTGGCCAGGCGGGCCATCTCGGCCGGCGGGTCGCTGTACGCGCGGGCCATCCTGGGCGTCCCCGTCCGCGACCTCACGGGCGGCTTCAAGTGCTTCCGGCGCGAGGTGCTGGAGGCGATCGACCTCGACTCGATCTCCTCCCGGGGGTACGCCTTCCAGATCGAGCTCACCTACCGGGCGATCCGGGCCGGCTTCCGCGTAACCGAGATCCCGATCACCTTCACCGAGCGGGTAGCAGGCCGCTCCAAGATGAGCCGAGCCATCGTGGCAGAAGCGATCTGGAAGGTACCCGCCCTCAGGCTGGCAGCCATCCGCGGCTGGCTATGAGGGCCGGCGCGTCGGGCGCTGTCGTTTCACGCCACTCAAGGCGTGGCTCGCGTCGCCTGACCACGGGGAGAATTCGGTCTCCAAGGGATCAGTGAGGTCGCTACCATGCCCAGCCGTGATCGAGGTCACCGACACCACCTTTGAGGAGGTCGTACTCCGGGCGGAGAAGCCCATCGTGGTCGACTTCTGGGCGCCCTGGTGCGGGCCCTGCCGAGCGGTCGCCCCGATCTTCGAGCAGCTTGCCGCCGAGCAAGATCGGGTGCTCTTCGCCTCCCTCGACATCGACCAGAACATCGCCACCGCCTCCCGCTACGGCGTCCTCTCTATCCCTACCGCCATCCTCTTCGAGAGCGGGCAGCCCCAGGTCACGGTGGTCGGGGCGCGGCCGCGCTCGTACTACGAGCGGGCCTGGGCTCGCTGGCTAGCGCCCTAGAGCCCGGACTGCTCCGACTCCCAGGGAGAGTCCGAGCCAGGCGGGCGAGGAGACGGGCCTTCACGGCCGGCCATTCCTCGTCGGTGATCGCGTACCAGGCCGAGTCGCGCACCTGGGAGCGGTCGTGTCCGACCAGCATGTGCTTGCGGAAGATGCCCTCGAAGCGGGCCGGGAGCGCCTCCAACGCCGCCCGGGAGCGGGCGTTGCGAGCGTCCGTCTTCAGCTCCACCCGCATGCAGGCAAGCCGCTCGAAGGCGTGCTCGAGCAGGAGGAGCTTGGCCTCGGCGTTGGCGCCCGTGCCCCAAAGCGAGCGGCGAAGCCACGTCCAGCCGATCTCCAGGCCGCGGTGCTCGGGGCGCAAAGCCATGTAGCGGGTGCTACCGACAGCCTGCCCCGAGGCGGCCTGGAGGATGGCGAAGGCGGCCTGCTCGCCCCGCTGCGACCGCTCGAGCGCCTCCTCGAGCCAGCCCCGGAAGGCCTGGGGACTCCAGGAAGGGTCGTACGGCATGTACGCCCAGTCCATGTCCTGAGCAGCGCGGTACAGGTCTTGCTCGTGCTCCCGGGCCAGCGGCTCGAGGACGACCAGCCTCCCCACGA
>PSLH01000008.1:41079-41288 GCA_040289505.1 Thermoleophilia bacterium
CCCCGCCGCTACGCTTCCCTGCCCGGCGTCTCGTCGTCTCCGACCGGGCGGGTGGCCGCCACCGCGTCCAGCTGGTTCGCGTGGTAGAGGCACGCCGCCTCGGCTGTCTTAGCGGCGCGGATGTCATGGTGGCTGGCGACTGCGTGGAGGAGCTCGGCTCGGACCTCGGCCCCAAGCTCCCCCGCCCGCTCCTCGATCAGCCGCAGGCC
>PSLH01000128.1:0-5083 GCA_040289505.1 Thermoleophilia bacterium
TGCCTCTCGGGCCGGCGAGCTGCCGCCGCCAGAGGAGCTCTACGCCGAGCTCGCCGCCGCGCTCGGCGTCTCCCCCCCGGCCGGGGACCGAGGCTGAGGGGGCGCTCGTGGCTGAGGCCGAGGGGTGTTTGTGTTGTGTCGTGACGACGCTCGGCTCGTGACGAGGTAGCACGAGGGCGAGCCTTGCTCCTCGGACCGGCGTGCCCCGAGGCAATCTCGTGACGGCGCGACACAAGGGCGACGCTCGTGGCGGCGCAACACAAGACGAGCCTGGTGACGACGCAACACAAGGCAAGCCTCGTGACGATGCAACACAAGGAGACCGGGCCGGGCTGACGCGACAGAGGGGAGGGCGGGGGTAGGATCGCGGCGTGAGCATCGTCCTCTACGACGCCGAGCGCTGCCCCTACTGCGCTCGGGCGCGGATCGTCCTGGCCGAGAAGGGGCTTGCCTACGAGACGGTGACGATCGATCTCGCCCGCCGCCCCGCCTTTCTCTACGCCAAGAACCCTCTGGGCAAGGTGCCCGTGCTCGAGGAGGACACTCTTTGCCTGGACGAGTCGGCGGTGATCATGGAGTACCTCAACGAGCGCTACCCAGAGCCGCCCCTCCTTCCCCTCCACGCCGGCGAGCGGGCGCTCGCCCGCTTGGCCGTGTGGCGCTTCGAAGAGGAGCTCGGCTCTGCCTACTACGCCCTCCGACGGGGCGCGGAGGGCGCCCGGGAGGCGCTTGACCGCTCCCTGAGCGCGCTCGAGGCCCGCCTCCGGGAGCGTCCCTTCCTCGCTGGCTCTTCCTACAGCCTGGCCGACATCGCCTGGTTTCCGTGGCTTCCGCGGGCTCAGCGCTACTTCGGGATCGACTTTGGCCCCTACCCCAGCATCGCCTCCTGGCTCGAGCGGCTGGCCCGGCGCCCGGCCATCGCCGCCGAGCTCGACCTCGTCTCCTCCCTGGCTGCATGAAGGTGCTCCTGCTCCACGCCTTCCCCCTGGATCCCTCCATGTGGGATGCCCAGCGCGAGGTTCTGGCTGGTCACGAGGTCGTCTCCCCCTCCCTCTACGGGCGTGGCGCGAGCATGGACGCCTGGGCGGAGTCGCTTCTTGCCGAGCTCTCCGGCCCCTTCGACCTGGCTGTAGGGGCCTCCATGGGGGGAGGTTGCGCCCTTGCCTTGGAGCGACACGCGCCCGGATTCCTGCGGGCGATCGCTCTCGTGGGCGCCCACGCCGGGCCCGACCCTCCGGAGCGACGGCCCGCTCGTGAGCAGATGATCGCTGACCTTCGTGCCCAGGGTGACGAGGAGAAGGCCCAGGTGGTCGAGGCCCTTCGCGACCGGCCCGACGACCGAGCCGTCGTCCGCTCCTTCCGGGGGCCGTTCCTGGTCGTGGTGGGCGACCGCGACGAGATGATCTCGGTCGAGTCCGCCCGCGCCCTGGCAGAGCTCGCGCCCAGGGGGCGCCTCGAGGTCGTGCCCGGGGCCGGTCACTACGTCAGCCTCGACCGCCCCGACGTCTTCAATTCCATCCTGCGCGACTTCCTGGAGGAGATCGCCGGTGCCTGATCTTCCCCCGGTAGTCGATGCCTCCTGGGTGCTCGCTCACCTCAGCGACGAGGATCTCCTCCTCGCCGACGTCCGCGGCCCCAACGCCTACCAACGGGGACACCTTCCCCGCTCGATCCCGCTCGTGCTGGGGGCGCCTCCTCCCGACACCGACCCCGAGCGGATTCGTGCCTTCGCCGAGGAAGTGGGAATCCGCCTCCGCCGCCATGGGATCACGGGCGAGGAGCGGCTCGTGCTCTACGACGGCGGCGACTGCGTCGCTGCCGCGGCGGCGGCCCAGGTAGCCGAGCTGGCCGGCCATCCCCGGGTGGCCGTCCTCGCTGGCGGCCTGGCGGCGTGGCCAGGGGCGCTGGAGACTGGCCCTGTCGAGCTCGCCAAGACGCGCCTTGAGCTCTCCCCTCGGCTCGAGGTGGTACCGACCCGAGAGGAGATCGCTGCTCGTCTGGACGATCCAGCGCTCGTCCTCGTCGACGTCCGCCGCCCCGAGGAGTACGCTGGCAAGGCGGGCTACCCCTGCGATCCCCGGCAGGGCCATATCCCCGGCGCTCGCTCGCTCGAGGTGTCCACGCTCTTTGCTGGCCCAGGCCAGCCCCGCCCGGCTTCCGAGCTACGCGGCCTGGTCGGCCTCCCCGATGGGGCCGAGCTCGTCGCCTACTGCCACTCGGGCTCTCGCTCGGCCCTGGCTACCATCGCCCTCCGCGCTGCCGGCTACCGCTGCCGGAACTACGTGGGGTCGTGGCACGAGTGGTCGCGCCACCTCGAGCTTCCTGCTGCCCGCTGAGTCAGGCGGGGACGCCTGCGTGCTCGGCCACCTCGAGGAAGGAGCTACACAGGGTGCGTCCGATCTCCTGCCACTCCTCCAGGTTCCTGGCCGTCTCCGCGCGCAGGTGCTCCGGGGGGCAGGGGACCTCCTCTGGCGACTCGGCGATCCAGCACTCGATCACCTCCTCGGTTACCTCGGGGTGGAACTGGACGCCCCAGACGCAGTTCCCCAGCCGGAAGGCCTGCGTGCATACGCTGCTACGCGCGAGCTCCCGACCGCCCGGGGGCACCTCGTGCTCGTAGAAGTGCCACTGGAAGGCGAGGAAGCGGGGGGGAAGGCGAGAGAAGACGGGATCGTCGGCGGCCTCGGCGGTCAGCTGCACCTCCACCCATCCCACCTCGGGCGGGGAGCAGCGGCGGACGGGAGCGTGGGCTGCCCGGGCGATCAGCTGAGCCCCCAGGCAGACGCCGAGGAGAGGCACGTGGAGGTCGAGCAGGCGCTCCAAGAAGAAGGTCTCGTCGCGGAGCCAGGGGTGGCGGTCGTCTTGGTCGGCGTGCATGGCGCCTCCCAAAACGAGCACGGCCGCGTAGTCGTCGATGGGCCGGGGCGGCGGCGTACCCCAGGCCAAGCTCCAGACGTCGAGCCTGTGCCCCCGCTCCTCCACCTCCTCGCCGAAGATCCCCGGCGGGACGTTGGCGCCGTGGACGAGCGCGAGCACGTTCACGCCTGGAACTGTAACCGGACTTGGCCCTCCGGTTCCACTCCGCCCGTGGCCGGTACCCCGGCCCGGTCGAGGAGGCCGCGCAAGAGCGCGGCGCTGCGCGGGGCGTAGTCGTAGCGGTTGTTGTTGAAGAGGGCGTAGACCTCCTCAGCCTGGGCGGCGAGGGCGCGCAGCGGCTCTACCCACTCCGCTAGCTCCTCCTCCGAGTACATCCAGTCGAACCGCTCGGCGGCGGTGCGGGCGCCGCGGATATTCCACGTCCGCCAGTTTCGGCCGTGGAAGCGGACGTAGGCCACGGGGTGGGTGGCCGCAGCCACCGGGGGGAGCACGTTCGCCGCCCGCGTGCGGGGGGCGTCCACGCTGACGTAGGCGAGGCCGTGGCGCTCGAGGAAGGAGAGCGTGTCTTGCCGCTCCTCCTCCTCCATCCAGGAGCGGTGTCGGAACTCGACTAAAGGGACGAGAGGCCGCAGGAGCTCGCCTGCCCTGGCCAGCTCGGTCATCGCCTGACGCGACTTCACTACCCGGGGGTGATACTGAAGGAGGACGCCGCGGAGCTTCCCGCCCTGCTCGAGCGGGGCTAGGGCCTCTCGGAAGGCGCGGAAGGCGAGCTCACGATCTCCCTCCTTGTGGCCGGTCATCTCGGCCGAGGCCTTGACGTGGAACACGAACCCAGGGGGCGTGCGCTCGGCCCACTTGCGCGCGGTCTCCGGCGAGGGCAGCCGGTAGAAGGGCGAGTCGACCTCGACCACGTCGAACCGCTGCGCGTAGTAGGCCAGGCGCTGAGCCGGGGTGCGAACGGAGGGCGGGTACCAGCGCTTGAGCAGGCCCTCGTCGGCGAAGCTGCAGATGCCGATGCGGACGGCGGACACGCCTCGAGCATAGAGAGCGGGGCCGAGGAGGGGGAGGGCGGGGTCGCCGACAGGAGGGCGCCGTACAATCGCCTGGTGGATCCGCGGCCGGTGGGGGTGTTCGACTCGGGCGTGGGCGGGCTGACCGTCCTCCACGAGTGCCTGGTCACGCTCCCCCACGAGGACTTCGTCTACCTTGGCGATGGGGCCCGCCTCCCTTACGGGCCGCCGCTTCGCCCGCGAGATCGCGAGCTACCTCGAGCGCCAGGGAGTGAAGCTCATAGTGGCTGCGTGTAACGCCGCCACCTCGGCCGCTCTGGCCGAGCTGCAAAGCACGTTGTCGGTGCCGGTGGTAGGGGTGATCACGCCCGAGGCCCACGCTGCCGTCCAGGCCACCCGCAACCGGCGCATCGGCCTGCTCGCCACCCAGGCCACCGTGGCCGCCGGCCGCTACGCCGAGCTCGTGCGAACGCTTGACGCGGGCGCACAGCTCGTCTCGGTCGCCTGCCCTCGCCTCGTCCCGCTCATCGAGGCCGACGCCAGCGCTGGCGAGATCCTCTCCGCCGCCCGCGAGTACGCCCGGCCCTTGAAGGAGGCAGGCGTGGACACGGTCATCCTCGGCTGCACCCACTACCCCCTCATCCGGCCGGTGTTCCAGCGCGTGTTCGGCCGCGGCGTCACTCTCGTGTTCTCGGCCGAGGAGACGGCTAGAGAGGTGGCCGAGACGCTGGCGCGTAAGCGGATGGAGAACGCAGCCGGGCGAGAGGGGCGCTACCGTTTCCTCACCACCGGCGATCCCGATCGCTTCCGAGCTATGGGCGCTCGCTTCCTCCAGCTTCCTATCGACGGGGTGGAGCGCGTCTCGTTGGACGAGCTCGCCCGGGCCGCGGCATGACCCGGGCCGACGGACGGCGGCCGGACGAGCTCCGCCCGCTCCAGATCGTCCCTGACTACCTGGAGCTCCCTCACGGCTGCGCGCTCGTCATCCTCGGCAAGACGCGCGTTCTCTGCACGGCCTCGGTGGTGGAGGGCGTGCCCCGCTGGCTCGCCGGCCAGGGACAGGGGTGGATCACCGCCGAGTACTCGCTCCTCCCCGCCTCGACCGGGGAGCGCACGCCCCGGGAGGCAAGCGCGGGTCGCCAGCACGGGCGGACGGTAGAGATCCAGCGCCTCATCGGCCGGGCCGTGCGGGCGGT